>NZ_CP086594.1:2452500-2752500 GCF_020866845.1 Sphingomonas radiodurans | reverse complement strand
CGAGGCTGGCAAGCAGGTCGAGCCCCGTGTCGGCGAGACTGCCGAGCATCGCGACCGAGCCCGTGTGCCACGCCGCAAAACCCTTAAGCGCGAGCAGAAACAGCGCCATCGCGACGCTCGCCAGCGCCGCGCGCATGGCGAGCGGGATGATCCGGCGGCGTTCGTCACGAGTCATGGATACAACTGGCCTTCGTCCCACCCCGCGCCCTGATCTGCACCAGTGCGCGTGAACAATCGCCGCTCATGTAGGCGATGCGCGCGATCCTGCCAAAATTCGATCCGATCGGGCGTCACGCGATAGCCGCCCCAGAACGGCGGGCGCGGCACGTCCTGGCCTTCGAAACGAAACTTCATCGCCTCGAACCGCGCCTCGAAGATCGACCGCGCCGCCAGCGGCCGCGACTGTTCCGACGCCCATGCCCCCAGCTGCGAATCGCGCCCGCGCGAGGCGAAATACGCATCGCTCTCCGCCTCGCTCACCGGCGTCACCGCCCCCTCGATCCGAACCTGCCGCCGCAGCGACTTCCAGTGAAACAGCAGCGCCGCCTGCGCATTGGCCGCCAGATCGCCCGCCTTGCGGCTGTCGCGATTAGTATAGAACACGAAGCCATCCGCCCCATGCCCTTTCAGCAATACCATTCGCACCGCGGGGCGCCCGGTGGCATCCGCGGTCGCGAGCGCCATCGCATTGGGATCATTGGGCTCGCTCGCTTTCGCCTCGGCAAACCAGGCGTCGAACAGGGTGATCGGGTCGGTGGACATTGGGGGGGTCATAATGCGTCGATCCCGACCGATCCACGATTGATCGCGGGCGGCGGTGATCTAATATCGGTCGCACGGAGACCCTGCATGGCAAAAGCCTATAATCTGACGCCTGAGAGTGTACGTCTGGTCGATCGACTTGTCGCATCGGGCCGCTACGGCTCACATGACGCAGTCGTCGACAGGGGCCTTCGCCTGCTTGATGAACAAGAGCGCTGGGAAACGATGGTCGAGGCGAAGGTCGCGCAAGGCCGCGCCGAGATCGCACGCGGCGAAGGCATTTCAATGGACCAAGTCTTCGAGGAATTGCGCGAGCGATACCGCAATTGGCCGAAGTAATATTTTCGCCTCAATCGCAGCGCGATCTGCGCGAGGTCGGCGACTATATTGCGCAAGACAATCCAGCCCGGGCCACGACTTTCCTCGGCGAGCTTGAGGCGGCTTGCCGGTCACTTGGTGAATTCCCAAGCCGGTTTCCGTCGGCACCACGTTTTGGCCCAAATGCGCGCAGGCTCAACCACGGCCGTTATGCGATCATCTATGAAGTCGAGGGCTTCGTTACGATCCTGGCCATCGTGCACGGCGCCCGAAACCTTGATGCATTTGCTAGCGCGGAACGACTCCTTCCGCCATGAATTGAATCGGCTTCGCAACGACGAAGGCTAACCCGGATGGCGGCACGTGCATATTGGCAGGGACAGATCCGGCTCGCGCTCGTCTCGATCCCAGTAGAGATCTATTCCGCCACGAAATCGGGCGCAGCGGTCTCGTTCAAGCAGATCCACGAACCGACCGGCCAGCCGATCCATTATGAGAAGGTCGCCGACGGCGTTGGCCCGGTCGATCCCGACGACATCATGAAGGGGTTCCAGATCGAAAAGGGCGAATATGTCCTGCTCGATCAGGACGAGATCGATTCGGTGAAGCTGGAATCGAAGAAGACGCTCGAACTCACCCAGTTCGTCGACGCCAACGAGATCGACGTGCTCTATTACGAGAAGCCGTATTTCGTCGTCCCCGCCGACGATCTCGCCGAGGAAGCCTTCATCGTCCTGCGCGAGGCATTGAAGCGCACCCGAAAGGTCGGACTCGGTCAGCTAGCGATGCGCGGCCGCGAATATGTCGTCAGCCTGAAGCCATGCGGGCGCGGGATGGTGCTCGAAACACTGCGCTACGCCGACGAGGTCAACAAGGCGCAAGGCTATTTCCGCGACATCCCCGATGCCAAGCCTGACAGCGAGCTGCTCGATCTCGCCGAAGCGCTGATCGAGAAGAAGAGCAGCGCGTTCGACCCGCAGATCTTCCACGATCGCTACGTCGATGCGCTGAAGGATCTGATCGAGCGCAAGCGCGAGCAGAAGGGCAACCGCAAGATCATCGACGACAAGGGTGACGGCGGCGGCCGCTCCGCCTCGAATGTCGTCGACTTGATGGCGGCGCTGAAGAAGTCGATGGAAAAGTCGGGCGCCACGGCCCCTGCGAAGGCGACCGCGACGAAGGCACCCGCGAAGAAGCCAGCGGCGAAAAAGGCTCCCGCCGCAGCTGCCCCGTCGAAGAAGCCCGCAGTCAAGAAACGTGCGTAAGCCCGCCGATGCTCGGATCCTAACATGAGCACCGATCCCCTCGCCCGCTACAACGCCAAGCGCGACTTCTCGAAAACCGCCGAGCCCGCCGGCACGCTCGCGCCCGGCAACGGCAACAGCTTCATGGTCCAGAAGCACGACGCATCGCGGCTGCACTGGGATTTCCGAATCGAGATGGACGGCGTCCTCAAGAGCTGGGCCGTCACGCGCGGCCCGAGCCTCGATCCGAACGAAAAGCGCCTCGCCGTCCGCACCGAGGATCACCCGCTCAGCTACGCTACCTTCGAGGGCACGATCCCCAAGGGCGAATATGGCGGCGGCACCGTAATGCTATGGGATCGCGGCACCTGGTCGGTCATCAAGGGCAAGTCGAACAAGGATCTCGACGAGGGCCATCTCCACTTCGTCCTCGATGGCGAGCGGATGAAGGGCGAATGGCTGCTCATTCGGCTGAAGCCGCGCGGCAAGGAGAAGAGCGAGAACTGGCTACTGCGCAAGATCGACGACGCGCACGCCGGCGGCACCGACACGCTCGTCGAAACCGGCCTGACGAGCATCGAGACCGGCCGCACGATGCTGGAGATCGCGGAAGGCAAAAAGCCGGCCGCCGAGCCGAAGAAGCGCAAAGCCACCGCCAAAGCCAAGTCGGCACCCGAGCAGGTATCGCCCGCCCATCGCCGCGTCCGCAAGAACACCGGCACCCCGCCCGCCTTTACCGAACCCCAGCTCTGCACCCTCGTCGATGCCGTCCCCGCCGGCAGCACATGGCTGCACGAGGTGAAGTATGACGGCTATCGCGCGCTAATCGCCGTCGGCGGCGGCACCGCAAAGGTCCACACCCGCAGCGGGCTCGACTGGACCGACAAATTCCAGGCCATCGCCGACGCCGCGGCTGAGCTAGACGTCGGCACGGCGCTGCTCGACGGCGAGATCGTCGCGTTCAAGGACGGCCGCCCCGATTTCTCCACGCTCAAGAACGCCATCTCCGCGAGTGGCGACATGACCTTCTTCGCCTTCGACCTGCTCGAACAGGACGGCGAAGACCTGCGCCCGCTCCCCAACGTCCAGCGCAAGGAGCGCCTGCGCGCGATCATCCCCGGCGGCGATCGCATCCAGTTCAGCGAACACGTCATCGGCTCGGGCGAGCAATTGTTCGAGACGATGTGCAAGGAAGGCTTCGAAGGGATCGTCTCGAAGCAGGCCGATGCGCCTTATCGCGGCGCGCGCACCAAGGCGTGGCTCAAGGTTAAATGCACCCGGCGCCAGGAATTCGTCATCATCGGCTGGACCCCGTCGGAAAAAACGCGCGGCTTCCGCGCGCTGCTGCTCGGCCTGCATGAGGATGGCGAACTGCGGTACGCCGGCAAGGTCGGCACCGGCTTTTCCAACGATACGATGATCGACCTCGGCGAGCGGCTCGCCAAGCTCGCGCGCAAGACGCCGACGGTCGAGGTGCCCAAAAACCTGCGCACCGCCGTGAAGGGCGCGCATTGGGTCACGCCAAAGCTCGTCGCCGAGATCGCCTTCGCCGAAACCACGCCCGATGGCGTGCTGCGCCATTCGAGCTTCCTCGGCCTACGCGGCGACAAGCCAGCGAGCGAGGTCGTAGCGGAAAAGCCCGAGCCCGCCCCGGCCGCCCCCACGTCGACGGTGAAGGTCAGCAGCCGCGATCGGCTGCTCTTCCCCGATTCGACGATCACCAAGGGCGATCTCGCCGATTACTACGCACAGGTCGCCGGCATCATGCTGCCATGGAGCGCACGCCGCCCGATCAGCCTCGTGCGCTGCCCGCAGGGGCGGGGCAAGAAATGCTTCTTCCAGAAGCACGACGCCGGCTCGTTCGGCGATCACGTCCATCAGGTGCCGATCCTCGAAAAGGACGGTTCGACCGAGAATTATCTCTACGTCGACGATGCCGATGGCCTCGTCGGATGCGTGCAGATGGGCACGATCGAGTTCCACGGCTGGGGATCGTCGATCGACCATCTCGAACAGCCTGATCGCCTCGTGTTCGATCTCGATCCCGACGAAGGGCTCGACTTCGAGGATACCAAGAAGGCCGCCGACTATCTCAAGAACCAGCTCGCCGAGCTCGGCCTCCTCAGCTTCCCGCTGCTCTCGGGCGGCAAGGGCGTCCATGTTGTCGTGCCGCTGACGCCAGGTGCCGAATGGCCCGCCGTAAAGAGCTTCGCCGATCGCTTCGCGCGCGCGCTGGCGCAGGCCGAGCCCGACCGCTTCGTCGCCACCATGTCCAAGGCGAAGCGGAAGGGGCGCATCTTCATCGACTGGCTACGCAACCAGCGCGGCGCGACCGCCATCATGCCGTTCAGTGCCCGCGCTCGCGAAGGCGCCCCGGTCGCGGCACCGGTATCGTGGTCCGAGCTCCGTATCATCGACACCGCGGCACGCTGGCACGTCACCGACGCCGCCGAACTGATCGACCGCGCCAACAGCCGCGCCCTCGCCGGCTGGGGCGTGGCAGATCAGATGCTGCCTGAGCTGTAACCGACTGATCGAGGCGCACCTCATCCACCGTTCGTCCCGAGCAACGTCGAGGGACAAGCCACAAGCGCACCGCCTGCGGCCCATGCCTCGACTTCGCTCGGCACGAACGGAGAAGGGGTGCCCCCAACAATTCATATTGCGCCGCCGCATCCCCCCGCTACGGTTTGCGTCGCCGCCCACAGGCCAAAGGAAATTCGGCCACTTGGCAACGCAACCCGCCCTCTTCGATGCCGCCACGCATGCGCGCCGCTGGATCGACGATTATTGCGCGCATGCCGGCACAGACGGCGATGTGGTGTGCGGCGCGGACGATGCGCCCTGGCTGGCCATGTTCGAGGAACTCGCGACGCTCGTCGGCGACGATCTCGGCCATGCGCGCGAGCGCGTGCAGCGCCATGCCGCCGACATCGGCACGGGGTTCCGCATCATCGGCGAGGCGGACGAGCGCCCGTGGCCGCTCTCGCCCGTACCGCTGCTGATCGCCAGCGACGAATGGGACGGCATCGAACGCGGCATCGTCCAGCGCGCGAACCTGTTCGAGACGATCCTGGGTGACCTCTACGGCGAGGCAAAGCTCGTCGCCGACGGCCTCATTCCCGCGACGCTCGTCGCCGGCAGCCCGTTTTTCCTGCGCCAGCTCGTCGGGCTGCCGCCGCCCGGCGGGCACCACCTACATTTCGTCGCGGTGGATATCGCCCGCGGGCCGACCGGCGAGTGGCGCGTGCTCGCCGACCATCTCCGCGCGCCGACCGGCGCCGGCTATGCGCTCGAGAACCGCCTCGCCGTCAGCCGTACGCTGGGCGGCCTGCAGGCGCGGCTCGATGTCGCCCGCCACGCGCCCTTCTTCGCCGCCTTCCGCGACGGTCTTGCCGCGCTCTGCCGCCGCACCGATCCGCGTATCGGGCTGCTCACGCCCGGCCGTTACAACCCCAGCTACCCCGAACAGGCGCATCTCGCGCGCTATCTCGGGCTGCTGCTGGTCGAGGGCGCCGATCTCGCCGCGCTGGAGGACAAGGTCTATGTCCGCACCATTGGCGGGCTCAAGCGGATCGACGCGCTGTGGCGCCGGCTCGATTCGCGCTTCCTCGATCCGCTCGCGTTCGACACGCATTCGCAGATCGGCGTCCCCGGCCTGATCGACGCCTACGCCGCCGGCAATGTCGTGCTCTCCAACGCCCCCGGCGTCGGGCTGCTCGAGGCGCCGGCGTGGAACGCCTTCCTGCCCCAACTCTCCGTCCGCCTCACCGGGGCTGACCTTAGCCTGCCCAACATCGCCACCTGGTGGTGCGGGCAGGATCGCGAGCGCGCGAGCGTCGAGGAGGATCTGGCGAACCTCGTCATCGCGCCGGCTTTCGGCTCGGGCACGCTCGGTCTGCCCGACGACGCCGCAATTTCCGGCAGCGACCTCAGCGACGAACAGCGCGCCACGCTGCTTGCCGACCTCCGCCGCCGCCCGCAGGATTATGTCGGGCAGGAAATCGTCCGCCTCTCCACCATGCCCGTTGTCGCCGGTGACGGCCTCGTCGCGCGCCCGTTCACGCTGCGCGTTTTCGCCGCGCGCGGGGCGGACGGCGAATGGACCGTCATGCCCGGCGGCTTCGCGCGCATCGGCGAACACCCCGATCCGCGCGCCGCCGTGATGGGCGAGGGAACATGGTCCGCTGACGTCGTGGTGCACGGCCGCCATATGGGCGACTTCGAATCGCTCCTCCCCGCTCCCGATTCGCTCCAGGTCCGCCGCAATCCCGGCACCTTGCCCAGCCGCGTCGCCGACAATTTCTACTGGCTCGGCCGCTACCTCGAACGCGGCGAGGCGCTGCTGGCGATCATTCGCGTGATGCTCGGCAATTCGATCGACGCCGACGGCGGCGCCGCGCTTGGCCCCGATACGGTCAGCCGCCTCGTCGGCTTGATCGTCGCCGCGGGTGCCGCACCAGTGCCGGCCGCGATGAAGCGCGCCGACCTCACGCAATTCGCGCGCACCGCGATGGAATCGATCGACGGCACCTGGCAGTCGGTCCGCGAGATCAACCGCCACGCGCGCCGCATCGGCGAAGGCTCGCGCGATCGCCTGTCGGCCGACATGGTCCGGCTGCTCGACGCGCCCTTCCCCTCACACCGCGGCATGCTCGATCGCGCCGGCTCGCTCCAGCGCCGCTACGCCGCCATCGCGGGGCTGTCGGCCGAGCATATGAGCCGCACCGCCGCCTGGCGCTTCCACGATCTGGGCCGCCGCATCGAACGCGCCGGCGCGCTCGCCCGCGCGACTCGTGCCTTCGGCCTCCCCGGCGCCTCGCTCGACGATCTGTCGACGCTGCTCGATCTCGCCGACAGCCAGATCAGCTATCGCCAGCGCTACCTCACCGGCATCGCCCGCGTGCCGGTGGTCGATCTCGTCGCGCTCGATCCCGGCAACCCGCGCGCGTTGGCGTTCCAGGTCGAGCGGATCTGCGAGCATCTCGCCGGACTCCCCGTGCTCGACGACGACGGAATGGCAGAAGATCAGCAGGCCGAAGCGACCGAGCTCAAGGCGATGGTCTCGATCGCCAACGCCGCGACGCTCGACGGCGCCACGCTGGACCGGATCGAACACCGCCTGTTCCGCCTGTCCGACGCAGTCGCACGCCGCTATTTCCTGCAAGGCGCCGAGCCGCTTCGCGCCGGCGGGCTGACGCTGGCATGATGCACGCTCGCAAAGTCCTCCCCGGAACGGGGAGGGGGACCAGCGAAGCTGGTGGAGGGGCTGGCCGGGCGGAACCGCTGCACCCAGCCAGCCCCTCCACCCCCGCGCTGCGCGCGGCGGTCCCCCTCCCCCTGCGGGGGAGGATGAAATGATCTACGATATCGTCCACGTCACGCGCTTCGATTACGGCGCGCACGTCAAGTTCGCGCGCTGCAACCTGCGGCTGAAGCCGATCGACTGGCCAGGCCAGCGGCTCGAAACCTATACGCTCAACGTCTCCCCCGCCGGCCGCACCACGCCCGCGCGCGCCGAGGCCGGGCTCGCCAACGTCACCCGGCTGACGATCGACGAGCCGGTTCGCAAGCTGACGATCGAGAGCATCGCGCGCGTCACGGTCGACCGCCTCGTTCCCGTCCCCGATGAAAGCGACCCTACGCTTGGCGAGATCGCCGCCACGGCCCGCGCCAGCCGCGATCTCTCCCCCGCCGGCCCTGCCAGCTACCTCTTCCCCTCCCCGCTGATCCCGCTCGATCACGAGATCGCCGCTTATTGCGCGCCCGATCTCGATCCCGGCCGCGGCGCGCTGGAGGCCGGCATCGAACTTGCCCGTCGCATCCAACGTGATTTCGAATTCGACGCCACCGCCACGCTGGTCGACACGCCCCCGCACGAAGCCTTCGCGCAGCGCCGCGGCGTGTGCCAGGATTTCGCGCAGATCATGATCACCGGGCTGCGCGCCGCCGGCCTCCCCGCCGCTTATGCCTCGGGCTATATCCGCACGATCCCGCCCGAGGGCCAGCCGCGGCTCGTCGGCGCGGATGCGACGCACGCCTGGGTACTCCTGTGGTGCGGCCCGGTGCGCGGCTGGATCGGGCTCGATCCAACCAACGGCATCTGGATGGCGAGCGATCATATCGTCATGGCCGTCGGCCGCGACTATGCCGAGATCGCGCCGGTCGACGGCGTCGTCCTCGGCTCGGGCGCGCAGGAGATGGACGTATCGGTCGATGTCGCGCCGGTGGAGGAGTGACGCGGATTGCACCCCGCGCTCACCTCCCCCACATAGTCCAATAACACACCAACCGGGGCAACAATGGCGGATCCATATTCGACGCTCGGCGTGGCGCGGGGCGCCTCCGAGGCGGACATCAAGAAGGCGTATCGCAAGCTCGCCAAGGAGCTGCATCCCGATCGCAACAAGGACAATCCCAAGGCTACCGAGCGCTTCAGCCAGGTGACTTCAGCCTATGATCTGCTGAACGACAAGGACAAGCGCGCACGCTTCGATCGCGGCGAGATCGACGGTGACGGTAATCCCGCCTCGCCCTTCGGTGGCGGCTTTGCCGGCGCGCGCCCCGGCGGCGCGGGCGGCTTTCGGTCGCAGGATTTCGGCACGGCAGCCGAGGGCGTCGACATGTCCGACATCTTCGAAGGGCTGTTCGGCGGGCGTAGCGGCGCAGCCGGCCCCGCTGGCGGCTTTGCGAGCGGCTTCGGCCGACGCCAGGCGCCGCCTCCCAAGGGCGCCAACGCCGCTTATCGCCTCCGCGTCCCCTTCGTCGACGCCGCCGCGCTTGCGCCGCAGCGCGTGACGCTTGCCGACGGCAAGACGATCGATCTCAAGCTCCCCGTCGGTGTCGAGTCCGGCACGCAGATGCGCGTTCCCGGCAAGGGCGAGCCCGGCCCCGGCGGCGCGGGCGATGCGATCGTCACGATCGACGTCCAGCCGCACCGCTATTTCACCCGCGACGGCGACGACGTGCGGCTCGACCTGCCGATCACACTGGTCGAAGCGGTGAAGGGTGGAAGCATCAAGGTGCCGACGGTCGAAAAGCCAGTGATGCTCACCGTGCCCAAGGGCACCACGTCGGGACGAACGCTGCGCCTGAAGGGCAAGGGCTTCCATAAGAAGGACGGAACACGCGGCGATCAGCTCGTCACGCTCATGATCGACGTGCCCGCGGACGATGCCGCGCTCGCCGCATTCGTCGATGGTTGGTCCGCGCCGGGGAACCCGCGCACCGAGATGGGCGTCTGATCTCCTGCAACATCAGGGGGATGTGTTAGTGGACGACGCGACAATCGCCTTGACGCCGGAAGATCGCGGCCATCATCGACACGCGCACGTCCACCTCAATCGTCAGCTCGCCAAGGTAAAGCCCGGCAGTTACGCGTACGAAGTGATGAAGCGCGCCGGCATCGGCGTTTATACCGATGGCTTCATCCACGCGGGTAACCTTGCCTATCTTGCGCTGATGACGGTATTTCCGTTCTTCATCGTCGCCGCGGCGGTCCTGTCGATCTTCGGCCAGAATGCCGAAACGCGCACCGCGGTCGAATCATTCCTCCACGTCCTGCCGCCCAATGTCAGCGACATCCTGCGCAAGCCGATTTCCGACGTGCTCACCGCGCGCACCGGATCGCTGCTCTGGTTCGGCGCGCTCGTCGGGCTCTGGACGGTCGGCAGCTTCGTCGAGACGATCCGCGAGATCTTCCGCCGCGCCTATGGCACGACAAGTTCGCAGGCGCTGTGGCGCGCGCGGCTGGGGCTCAGCCTCGGGATCGTCGCCTCGGTGATCCTCGCACTGGTGTCGTTCCTGGTGCAGGGCATCCTCACCGCGGCGGAACAGTTCATATACAAGCTGCTGCCCTGGGCACAGGACGTCGCCGGCTGGATCGGGATCAGCCGTGCGATCCCAGGTCTCGTGATGTTCGGCGCGCTCTACATGCTGTTCTACTTCGTCACGCCGAGCAAATATCGCTATTCCACCAATCGCAAATGGCCGGGCGCACTCTTCACCGCGGCCTGGTGGATCGGCATGACCGCCGGCCTCCCGCTCGTCCTGTCGAGTCTCGGCGGCTACGATCTCACCTACGGCAGTCTTGCGGGCGTCGTCGTGATGCTGCTGTTCTTCTACCTGATCGGTCTCGGACTCGTCTTCGGCGCGCATCTCAACGCGGCACTGGCGGAACCGCCCGAGACGGGTCTAGAGGGGGTGCCCACCCAGACGGGAACGAAGGCGACATTGTGAACGCATTGATGGCAGGCAAACGGGGGCTCATCATGGGCCTCGCCAACGACAAGTCACTCGCCTGGGGGATCGCCAAGAAGCTGTCCGAGGCTGGCGCGGAGCTCGCCTTCAGCTACCAGGGCGAGACGATGGAGAAGCGGGTTCGGCCGCTCGCCGAGCAGCTCGGCACGCCGCACCTGTACGATTGCGACGTCAGCGACATGGCCGCGCTCGACGCCACCTTCGCGAAGCTCGCCGAGACTTGGCCGACGATCGACTTCGTCGTCCACGCGATCGGCTTTTCCGACAAGAACGAGCTGCGCGGCCGTTTCGTCGATACCAGCCTCGACAATTTCCTGATGACGATGAACATCAGCGTCTATTCGTTTGTCGCAGTGTGTCAGCGCGCCGCGCGGATGATGCCCGACGGCGGCAGTCTGCTGACGCTCAGCTATTACGGCGCCGAAAAGGTGATCCCGCATTACAACGTGATGGGCCTCGCCAAGGCCGCGCTTGAATCCAGCGTGCAATATCTCGCGGTCGATCTCGGCCGCGACAACATCCGCGTCAACGCGATCTCGGCCGGCCCGATCAAGACGCTCGCCGCGAGCGGCATCGGCGATTTCCGCCTGATCCTGAAGTGGAACGAGCACAATTCGCCTTTGAAGCGCAACGTGACGATCGACGACGTCGGCGGCGCCGGCCTGTACCTGCTGAGCGATCTCGCCAGCGGCGTGACCGGCGAGATCCACCACGTCGACGCTGGTTATAACGTCATCGGCATGAAGGCAGAGGACGCACCCGACATCGCGCTGGTGTGATCTTTACTCCTCTCCCCTTGGTGGAGAGGAAGGGGCCCGCCGCGCAGCGGTGGGAAGGTGAGGGCCAGTGGCAAGCTCAAGGTTCACCAAAGACGACGGCACCATCGGCCGAGCCCGCGCCCTGCGCCGCAACGCCACCCCAGCAGAAGCCCGCCTCTGGTCGATCCTCCGCAACAGCGCTCTGGAAGGCGCCAAATTCCGTCGCCAGCAACGCATCGGCCCGTACATCGCCGATTTCGTCTGCCAGTCAGCCCGCCTCGTCATCGAAGTAGACGGCGACACTCACGCCACGCCGGAAGCGATCGCTCACGACGCGAAACGCACCGCCTTCCTCCACCACGAAGGCTACCGCGTCCTCCGCTTCTCCAATGCCGACGTGATCCAGAACGTCGAAGGCGTCGCCGCCACGATTACCGCCCATCTCTAACCCTCACCCTCCCACGCCGCTCCGCGCCGCGGGCCCCTCCCTCTCCCCCACGGGGAGAGGGCCCAAATCTCCTCTCACCTCGGGGGAGAGGAAGGGGCCCGCCGCGAAGCGGTGGGAAGGTGAGGGCCTGCGAACACCCCATCTGTCCTACCCGCCCCCGATCTGCCACTAACCCGGAATGACGATCCCCCGGCCCGCCACAAACCCGCGCGACACCCTCAACATTGTCAACATTCGCAGTTGGGCAGCATGAGCTGGAACACCTTCGGCCGCGTATTTCGCTTCACCACCTGGGGCGAGTCCCACGGCCCCGCGCTCGGCGCCGTCATCGATGGCTGCCCCCCGGGCATTGCGCTCACCGAAGCCGATATCCAGCCGTGGCTCGACAAGCGCCGCCCCGGCACCTCGCGTTTCACCACCCAGCGCCGCGAGCCGGATCAGGTCCGCATCCTCTCGGGCGTGTTCGAAGGTAACACTACTGGTACCCCCATAAGCGTGATGATCGAGAACATTGACCAGCGTTCGAAGGATTATTCCGAAGTCGCGCAGGCCTACCGCCCCGGCCACGCAGACTATGCCTATGACGCCAAATACGGCTTCCGCGACTATCGCGGCGGCGGGCGGTCGTCCGCGCGCGAAACCGCCGCACGCGTCGCGGCCGGCGCCATCGCCCGCGCTGTGATCCCGCAGGTCCGCGTTCGCGCTTGGGTCGAGGCGATCGGCGGCGACGCGATCGATTATGCTGCCTTCGACGACGCGCTGATCGATGCAAACCCGCTCTTCTGCCCCGATCCCGCCGCCGCCGCGCGCTGGGAGGAAAAGGTCGATGCCGCGCGCAAGTCCGGTTCCTCGCTCGGCGCAGTCGTCGCGTGCGAGGCCACCGGTGTACCCGCCGGCTGGGGCGCGCCGCTCTACGCCAAGCTCGACAGCGAACTTGCCGCTGCCGCCATGTCGATCAACGCCGTCAAGGGCGTCGAGATCGGCGATGGTTTCGCCGCCGCGGCGCTGTCGGGTGAGGAGAACGCTGATCGCATGCGCCCAGGTAATGACGGCCCGATCTTCCTCGCCAATCACGCCGGCGGGATCGCTGGCGGGATCGCGACCGGCCAGCCGATCCGGCTGCGTGTCGCGTTCAAGCCGACCAGTTCGATTCTCATACCGGTCGAAACGATCACCCGCAGCGGCGACGCGGCAGAAATCGCCACCAAGGGCCGGCACGATCCGTGCGTCGGCATCCGCGGTGCCCCGGTGGTCGAAGCGATGGTCGCGCTAGTGCTCGCCGATCAATATCTGCTGCATCGGGCACAGTGCGGCTAAGCAACTAGCAAACATACATTGCACCTTTCCAAGGAAGATCGCCGAATGCGAATCATCCTTGGCTAAACACGAGTAATGTTGACGAACCGAGCCTTAAGAGGGTTGGTCCGTTGAACTTTCCGCCGAGCGACGGGTTCTAATGACAACGGGAACACACAGGAGAGTTACCCATGAAGTCATTCACGCTCATCGCAGCAGCAGCCCTCATCATTCCGGGTGCAGCGCTCGCGCAGTCGGCGCCCGCAGGTTCTTCGTCGATGGACCCGCAGTCAACGACGACCATGCCGTCCACGACCTCGCCGTCAACGATGGAGCCATCAACGTCGTCTCCGTCAACCACGTCGAAGCGTGATCGTCGAACCAAGACGCCGAACAGCACGACCATGACGCCGCCGGCAAGTCAGACCGGCGCACCGACGATGGATCCGAGTAGCGACCCATCGACGATGTCGAGCCCGACCGATCCGACCACGACCGCACCAACCACCCCACCGCAGCGCTGATTCGATAAATTGCAAACGGGCCCGGCAGTAATTCTGCCGGGCTTTTTGCGTGTTGTCAGGAACTTGAACCGTCCTGCGGCGTCTGGTTGGCGCAAGCCAGGGGAACAAATGATGCGTCTTACGATGATCATGTTGGCCGCGTGTGCCACCGTCACGACAGCAGCGCAGGCGCAGACTGCGGACAGCATGTCGCGTCGTATCGAGCCGAACGCGATCGATCGGTCGATTGCGCGTACGCCGCTCCCCGCCCCCGACCTCGGCACGCAAGCCGAAGCCGATCGCACCCGCGCCGATCAAGCCGCTCGCGATGCCTCAGCCCGTCGCGGCGTACCCTCTTCTTCGACGATCACCGATGGTCCTGCCGGGGTGCAGCGGCTCGGCTCCGGCATCGCAGTGCCCGCGCCGACGGCGCCGCAGCTCTGAACCGAATCATGAAAGGACCATTAATCATGCGCATTGCCACCACCGCCAGCGTCGCGATCCTTGCGCTCTCAACCGCCGCGCTCGCGCAAGTCGTAGATCCATCTTCCGCGCCAACGAACAACAATGTCGCGATCGCCAACACCAGCGGTCCAGGCAATTCGGGAATGCCGGCGCCTTCCTATGACACCGCAGGTGGCGCGGACAACATGCTGGACGATTCAGCTTCCCCGCCCCCGATCGAGCCGAAGTAAGCGGGATCATCGTATCATTAACCACATCCCGTACCGCGACGGGACAGCACTGAATTCGCGCGGGATTTCTTCATAAGATCGCATTAGGCGCGCTCCAGCGCGGCACTGTCGCCGCTGCCGCTCCTGCAGGAGGCCGAGTTGAGTTACGTTGCGCTGCACCCCAGCGAGCGAGCAGCGATGCGGGCGGCCAAGCGCCCCGGCCTGCGTCGCGCCTGGCGTAAGGCAGCGCTGGTCGCCACCCCGATCGTTGCCGGTGTCGCGTTGTCAGCGCACGCCGCCATGTCGCTGATCCCGGTCGCAAAACCGCAGGCAGTGACCACGCAGGTCGCGCGTGCCAATTCCGCTCAACCCCTTATGCCGGCCATCGCTTCCCCCGGCGGCGGCGCGACGGGCACCGCCGAGCTTCCGCCAGAGCCGCTCGACCTGCCCCTGCTGATCACGCCGACCGCCTCCACCGTCACTCCGGCGCTGCCTTTCTCAACGCGCGCCGCGTCCTCGACTGACCGCGCCCGTGCGCTCGAATGCCTCACAGCCGCAATCTATTACGAGGCGGCGTCTGAATCGGACGATGGTCAGCGGGCGGTTGCACAGGTCGTGCTCAATCGCGTGCGCCACCCGGCCTTCCCCGCCACTGTCTGCGGCGTGATCTACCAAGGTTCTGAGCGCGCGAGCGGTTGCCAGTTCAGCTATGCCTGCGACGGATCGATGGCGCGCGTCCCCTCGCGCACCGGCTGGGTACGCGCCGCGCGCACGGCGGCGGTGGCGCTGGCGGGTTATGTCTTCACTCCCGTCGGGCTCGCCACGCACTATCACACGTTCGCAGTCACCCCGTCGTGGAACCGCACGCTGGTGATGACCGACGCAATTGGCGCGCATTTCTTCCATCGCTGGAAGGGCTATTGGGGCACCCCGCTCGCGTTTCGCCAGAGCTACACTGGTCGCGAGCCGCTCCCCGGCCCAGCCCCGCGCGCGGTGCCCATCGTGCCGATGATCGCACTCGCGCATCCAGTGCCGATCGCCCCGGCGGTGACGCCGACCGCGCAGATCCTGCCCGAGCATCGCAATAGCGGTACTGCCCTCGCGCCGGCCACGCCGCCTGCTCCAGCCGAGTCGCAAGTGCTTGATCGTTGGAAGGACTCGGGAAAGCCGTTGCGATGATCCGCCCCGACCGGCGCGTCTGAGGACTTACTCCATCCCCACACGGATCGCCGCCGCCGCAATGAACGGCGCCCCGGCGACCAGCAGCAGGCTGACCGCCGCCAGCAACTTGAGCCCCCCGCCACTGCCATCGACTGCCCCAGCCCCGAAGATCAGCAGCGGGATCGCGAGCGGCAGCATGATGATCCCGGCGATCGCCCCTGCCCCGCGCAGCCCTGCTGTAAGCGCCCCCGTCGCGACCGCCAGCGCGGCCAGCCCCGGCGTGCCGATAGCAAGCCCCGCTTCGATCGCCAGCAACGTCGCCGCATCGATCCCGAGAAGCCCCGCCGAAATCAGCGCCGCCGCCATCACCGGTGGCGCGAACGCAAGCCAATGCCCGACGATCTTCGCCGCAGCGACGCCCGCGAGCGATTGCCCGCGGACCGCGAGCTGGTCGAATACGCCAGCGTCGAGATCGGGCGCGATCAGCCGCTCGACCGGCAGAAGCGCCGCGAGCAACGCTGCCGACCAGATCACCCCGCCGCCGATCCGCGCAAGCAGCAGCGCATCCGGCCCGATCGCAAACGGAAACAGGATCGCCACCAGCAGGAAGAACCCGACCGTCAGCGTCGCTCCCCCGCCCGCATAGCCACGCCGCATCTCGCGCAACACCAGCGCGATCACGTCGCAAACTCCACGTGCCGGGCAAGATCGAGCATTGCCGCATCGGCAATCGCCAGCGGTTGGTGCGTCGCTACCACCGCAATCCCGCCCGCCGCTCGATGTCGCGCAACGGCCGCCTCGAGCAGCGTGATCGACGCCGTGTCGAGCCCCGTCGCCGGCTCATCGAGCAGCCAGAGCCCCGCACCGCTCGCAATCACGCGCGCAAGCGCCGCGCGCCGGCGCTGCCCGGTCGACAACAGCCGCACCGGCACGTCGGCGATAGGCTCGAGCGCAACGTCCGCAAGCGCGCGAGAAACGCGGCCCGCTGGGTCGGGCGTCCCGTCGAGCATCGCCCAGAACAGCAAGGCCGCGTCGAGCCGTCGTTCGCCATCCAGCGCACTTGCCTCGCCCAGCAACGCAGCGCCGCCCGTACGGGTCACGCTCCCTGCTAGCGGCGGCAGCAGGCCGGCAACCAGCCGCAACAGGCTCGACTTGCCACACCCGTTCGGCCCCGAGACGATCGCCGCCCCGCCTGACGCCAGCGACAGCGACACGCATGCGAACAGCAACCGCCCGCCGCGTCGGCAGGCGACCTCGCGCACGTCGAGCGCCGCGTTCAATCCGCCACCGCGTCCTCGAGCGCGTGCATGTCGTCGTCGCTGAGACCGAAATGGTGCCCGATCTCGTGGATCGTGACATGCGCGACAAGATCGTCGAGCCGCACCCCCGTCTCACACCATTCGGCGAGGATCGATTGGCGGTAGAGGTGGATGCGATCGGGCACCGCACCCGACTCGAATACGGATTTCTCGCCCACCGGACGCCCGTGGTACACGCCGCTGAGATCCAGCGGATGCTCGATCCCGAGGCTCGCCAGCGTTTCCTCGTCCGCTTCCTCCTCGACGATCAGCACAACGTCGCCGAGGTGCGCGCGAAACGCTGCCGGCAGCCGCGCGATGACCGTGCGCGCATGCCGATCGATCGCCGCTAGCGATGGAGGTTCGCCCGGAAGGTCTTGTCCGCTCATCGCGTCCGCCATAGGCCTTCGGCTTCGCACGCGACAAGTGTCGAACAGGGAGAGCCATATGGTCGATCAACTGAGCGAAACCGAGCGCGCCGACGCGCTCGATACCCTGCCCGACTGGGATTACGATGAAGGTCGCGATGCGATCACGCGATCGATCGTCTTCACCGACTTTGCCGAAGCGTTCGGCTTCATGACGCAAGTCGCGTTGATCGCCGAGAAGGCCGATCACCACCCGGAATGGACCAATGTGTGGAACCGGGTCGAGATCACGCTGACCACGCACGACGCCGGCGGGCTGTCCGAACGCGATGTCGAGCTCGCAACCGCGATCGACTCGATCCTCGACGGGTAAGAAGGAAGGTATCGTATGGACCTGGGATTGGCCGGCAAGGCGATCTTCGTCGCAGGCGGTAGCCGCGGCATCGGGCTTGGCATCGTCGAGGCGTGCCTCGCAGAGGGCGCTCGGGTGGCGATCACTGCGCGCGGGGCCGATGCGCTGGCCGCGACGCATGCCGATCTAGCGAACCGCTACGGTGCGCAGAGCATTCACAGCTTCGCCGGTGACATGACGGTATCGGCAGTGGTCGAAGACTCGCTTGCCGATGCCGAGACAGCGTTCGGGCCATTGTGGGGCGCAGTCGGCAATGTCGGGCTTCACCCTTGCCCGCCCGGCTTCGAGATGGCCGATGACGTCTGGCGCGGCGGGTTTGCGCAGAACCTCGACTCGGCGTTCTTCCTGGCACGCGCGGCGTTGCGCGGGATGACGGCGCGGCGCCAAGGATCGCTCGTGATGATCACCTCGATCGCGGGGCTGGCGGCCAAGGGCTCGCCGCTTACCTACGGCACCGCAAAAGCGGCGATGAACCATCTGTCGAAGGAACTCGCGGTCATCGCCGGACCCACCGGCGTACGCGTTAACGCGATCGCGCCCGGCAACATCATCTTCCCCGGCGGCGAGTGGGAAGATCGTTCGACTGGGCAGCGCGCCGAAACGTGGTGGCGCTGGATCAAGCGCGAAGTCCCGCTGCAGCGCTTCGGCCGGCCCGAGGAAATCGGCCGGGTCGCCGCGTTCCTGCTCAGCCCGATGGCAAGCTTCGTGACCGGCGCCGTGATCCCGGTCGATGGCGGGCAGGACCGTTAGGCGCCTGCCTCACAACCGATGCGACAAGGCCTCCAGCGCCGCGAAGATGCGCGTGCGCAGGCCCGGCTCGCGCGTCATCTCCAGCATCGCACTGAGGCTCGATCGTGCCCCGCGCACATCGCCGCGCAGCAGTTCGAGCCGCGCGCGTTCCCACCAACCATGGCTGTGCGACGGCGCGATCGTGGTGATTCGGCGGTACAGCGTCAGCGTGCGATCAAGCTCCCCCGCCGCCTCTGCGCGCGTCGCCTGGTTCATCAGCAGGCGAACCAAGACCGCGCGATTTGTCATCGCCGCTAGGTGCTCGCTGGTCGCCGACGCGCCGCGCCCAAGCATCCGCTCGAGCAATTCGTTGAGTTGTGGCGCCTCGACGATCCGGCCACCGGCGAAAGCATCCACCAGCACCGGCTCCACCGCCGATCCCAGCCGCAGCAGGACGTGGCCCGGCGTGTTGAGCACGTCGGCGCTCCAGCTGAGCCGCCGCGCCGCGGCAACATAGAGAATCGCGAGGCTCACCGGGAGGCCGCGACGCCGATCGAGAACACTGATGAGATCGGCGTTGCGCGCATCGTCATACGTGCGGGTATCGCCATGGAAGTCGAACTCGCCCCCAAGCACCTGCGCCAGCACCGCGGCACGGTCCGCCGCGCTCTCGGCATCGCCGCCAACGATCACCAGCCGTTCGGTCACGTCGGTGAGCAGGTCGACATACGGCGCCAGTGAAACATCGGGGTGATCGAGCTTCGCAAGTTTCAGCGCGTCGGCGTCGAGCAGGATTTCCTCATCGTCGACCAAGCCGAGATGGGCGATGGCATCTTCCATCAAATGGAGACGTGCACGGAAGCAGGGAGTTCCCCGCCGGCGCGCCGCGCTTGAGGGAAGTTAACGCACATGAACCGCGCGCCGTCGTCATCACCACGGTTCGCCGGAGAGGCGGTTTCGTCACGCCGCGGTTGCCAACGCCTCTCCCGCCCGGATCGCCTGCCCCTCCACGAGCGTGGGCATCAGCGTCGCGCCGCGCGGCAGAATGATGATGATCGTCGATCCATGCTCGAACCAGCCCATCTCTTCACCCTTGGACACCGCCGCATCGCACGCCACTCGCCCCGGCCCGCGGTCGCGCAGCAAGGCCGGCGTATCCAGGAACGTCAGCCGGATGCTTGCCACCAGGATCGCCGCAACGGGCACCAGCAGCAGCGGCATGCCATCGGCGAGCCTCGCCTCGATCACCGCGCGCTCGTTGCGGCAGAACAGCCGCTCGACGCGCTTCAACGCGATCGGATTGACGTTCCAGCAGTCCCCCGAAAGATAGGTGACCGCCTCGACGGCCAGGTCCGCCGGCGCGTGGAAGCGGTGGTACATGCCAGCGGTCAGCCGCAGCGTGACGAACTGTCCATCAGCAAAGCGTGCGGCAAGCGCCGGATCGGGCAACAGCTCGTCCAGCCGGTAGGGGAAGCCCTTTACCTGATAGGCACGGCCGTCCTCCACCGGTCCGTGTGCGCCGACGATCGCGTCGCACGGGCTCGCAATCACTGTGGGATCGGAAACGAACGACCGCGCGCCGGGGCGTAACGGCCGAACGAACGCATCGCGCAACGAGCCGAAGCTCGTCGTCGCTGAATCGGAAAGGTCGACGCCCGAGAAGAAGCGCCACGCGGCGATTGACGGCACGCGCACTGCCGGATGCTCGATCCGCGCGATCCGGCCGACCAGCCGCGTCGCCAACCGTCGTGGCAAGCGATTGGTCAGGAGAAAATTCAAGTCCTCCTGCAACACTAGCTTCATCAATGCCGAGCGGATTGTCATGCGCCCGTCACCTCCGCGCGGTGAATGGCGCCATGAACCCGATCCTTGCCGGCATCGTCGGCGGCTCCGCAGGCGCCTTGGCGCTCCACAAGGCCCGTCAGCGGCTCACGCTCTCGCGCGCCAAGCATCCCTCGCTCGGCGGCCATGTCCGCATGGCCAAGCGGGTCGCGGGGCAGATGCCGGCCTTCAGCCATGAACCCGACGCTTATTTTCAGGTCGATGGCGCCCCCGCCGAAGTCGCGCTGCGCCGCCAGGCCGGCTTCGAACGGCTCGGCGCGGTGTTCGAGCAGCGCTTCCCCAAGACGCTCGCGCTCACCCGCGAAACGCGCACCGGCCTGTCGGATCTCCAGTTCACCAGCGCCTATCGCGTGCCGTTCCCGTTCAGCAAGCGCGTGCGCGAGACCCTCGGCACTGGCGCCTTCCTCGATCGCGCCGAAGGGCCGGTCGTGATCGATCTCGACGGCAACCGACTGATCGACCTGACCGGATCGTACGGCGTCAACCTGTTCGGGTATGAGTTTTACAAGCAGACGATCGCCGAAGGCGCAGCGCTGGTGGCCGATCTCGGCCCGGTGCTCGGTGCCTATCACCCGGTCGTGGCCGACAACGTCCACCGGCTGACGGCGCTGTCGGGCATGGACGAGGTGTCGTTCCACATGTCCGGCACCGAGGCTGTGATGCAGGCGGTGCGGCTTGCGCAATACCACACGAAACGCGAGCGGCTGGTGCGCTTTACCGGCGCCTACCACGGTTGGTGGGGCGACGTGCAGCCGGGAATTGGCAACCCCGTCCCCGCCGATCGCACGCTGACGCTCGCCGACATGTCCGATCAGACGCTGGCGGTGCTCGCCTCGCGAAAGGACATCGCTTGCGTGCTGGTGAACCCGCTCCAGGCGCTCCACCCCAACGGCAGCGCACCGTCGGACAATCAGCTGGTCGATAGCAGCCGGCGCGCCGGCACCGATCTGCCCGCCTATCGCGCCTGGCTGCACCGCCTTGCGGAGACGTGCCGGGCGAACGGCATCGTCCTGATCTTCGACGAAGTCTTCATGGGCTTCCGGCTCGCCCCCGGCGGCGCTGCCG
Source organism: Sphingomonas radiodurans (assembly GCF_020866845.1). Taxonomy (NCBI): domain Bacteria; kingdom Pseudomonadati; phylum Pseudomonadota; class Alphaproteobacteria; order Sphingomonadales; family Sphingomonadaceae; genus Sphingomonas; species Sphingomonas radiodurans. Next base: position 2,731,363 of record NZ_CP086594.1, on the reverse strand, counting down.
AGTACTTCGGCGTCCGGCCCGATCTCGTCACGTATGGCAAGACGCTGGGCGGCGGGCTGCCGGTCGGCGTGCTCGCCGGGCGCGCCCCGCTGATGCGGCGCTGGCGCGACGAGCGGCCGCTCGACATTTGCTTCGCGCGCGGCACGTTCAACGCGCATCCCTATGTCATGGGCGCGATGAACGCCTTCCTGCGCCGGCTCGACACGCCCGAGGTCCGCGCCATGTACGACGGCATCGACGCCCGCTGGGATGCGCGAGCGGCGCTGCTCAACGCCGCGCTTGAGGACGCGGGGGTACCAGTGCGGGTCGCGCATCTCCAGTCCGTCTGGACGATCCTGTACACGCGGCCCGCGGCCTATAATTGGATGCTGCAACATTACCTCCGCGAGCAAGGCCTCGCCTTGAGCTGGGTCGGCACCGGGCGGCTGATCTTCAGCCTCGACATCGACAATGCACTATTCGCCGATATCGTCCGTCGCTTCGCCGCGGCGGCTCGCGCAATGGCAGAAGATGGCTGGTGGGAAACGCCGGCAGGGCTGACGGACAAGTTGCTCCGGCGCAAGGTGCTGAAGCAGGCGCTGAGAGCGCGCCTAGCCCGGTAGCAACGTTCCTCCACCCGAAGCGTCATCCCCCGCGACAGCCGGGATCCAAATCCGCGAACCGCGCAGCTCTTGCCCACGTCAGCGTTTCTGGACCCGGCCTTCGCGGGGATGACGAATCTCGCCTGGCGGCAGCCTTAAGCCGCCTTAAGCCGCGGCGGCACCTTCGTGGTCGTCGATCCGCTCGCCCTTCAACAGCCGCTTGGGCGCGCTCTTGTAAAGCTTGAAGTCGCTGAACGGGTCGGTGACGATCTTGGTCGCCCAGACCAGCCCGGTTTCGACATCGCGGATGAAGAACAGCTGCACCGAGCGGAAGACAATCGCGCCAACGCCGAGGATCAGCCAGCCGATCCCCACATGGCGTAGATACGCCTCCGTCCCGTCCGGGCGCTCGAGCGTGCCGAACAGCGTTGGCTGGATCAGCAGCACCACCGGCACCGAAACCCACAGGCTCATCAGCACCCATTTGCGGAACAGATTGTAGCCGACCTTGATCTCTTCCTTGTGCTCGTGGCTCGCGTCGTTGGCGTGGTCGTAGCCTTTGGGCTCGAAGAAGAAGTGGCCCGCCTGCCGGCTCGTCATCGCGACACCCCAGGCGAGCAAGCTTGCCACCGCGGGATCGACCCACAGGATGACATAGGCGACGAGAAATGTGCAGGCGCTGACGAAATGCAGGCTCTGGTTGACCAGGCTGTGATGGTAGAAACGATGATCATCCCACCGCTGTTCGGCGAGCTGGGCACGGAAACCGGTCATCAGGCATGTCCCTCGGGGCTGGTCTTGGCGAAGCGTACGAGCGAGAAGTGGCCGAGCGGCGGCAACGGGCGATGTTCGGCGAGACGAATGTCGCCGCGCGTCTTCATCCAGTCGGCGTAGCGGCTCCACGGAAACTCGGTGCGGAAGCCGAGCCGGCTGGTGACGGGCATCAACGTGCGCTCGATCGCGCCGCGCATTCCCGCTCCCGCGCCGACGCGCGTGGTGATGACGATCTCGCCGCCCGGGCGACAAATACGCGCGAACTCATCGAGGGCGCGCTCGGGATGCGGCACCGCCGTCACGACATATTGCGCGACCACCACATCGAAGCTGTTGTCCGGAAAATCGAGCGCCTCGGCATCGCCGACCGCGATCAGCTCGACATGATCGAGCTTCTGCTCGCGCACCCGCGCACGCGCCTTGTCGAGCATCGCGTCGGACAGATCGACGCCGACGATCCGGCAGTTGCGGGCATATTGCGGCAACGAGATCCCGGTGCCGACGCCGACTTCGATGATCCGCCCGCCGATCCGCTCCGCTGCGTCGATCGCCGCCGAGCGGCCCTGTCGAAACACTGGCCCGAAGACAAGATCATAGATCGGCGCCCAGCGATCGTAGGCGCGCGTAACGCCGGCGGTACTCATTTGCGTCGCCATACTGATACGCTCCGATCGATCCGGCTTGTTCGCTAGTGTTCATTTGCCATCGCAGCGGTGTGTTGCAGTCTCACGACTGATCGATTGCGAGTTGATGTCAGTGCGTCACTGGAACTGCTGGGCTCGCTGCGCTTTCCGATCAGTTGAAGGAGAGTCAGGCTGCGGATCGCGACCTATAACGTCAATGGCGTAAACGGCCGCCTGCCGGTCCTGCTGCGCTGGCTCGAGGAGGCGCAGCCAGACATCGTCTGTCTTCAGGAGTTGAAGGCGCCCGACGCCCGCTTCCCGGAAGCCGCGATCCGCGAACACGGCTACGACGCGATCTGGCACGGGCAGAAAAGCTGGAACGGGGTGGCGATCCTTAGCCGCGTGGGATCGATTCACGAGACCCGCCGCGGCTTGCCCGACGATCCCGATCCGGCGCAGAGCCGCTACATCGAAGGAGCGGTCAACGGCGTGATCGTTGCGGGCCTGTACCTGCCCAACGGCAATCCTCGGCCAGGCCCCAAGTTCGAGTACAAGCTCGCCTGGTTCGATCGCCTGATTGACCATGCCGCGACACTTCTGGCCAGCGGCGCCCCCGTTGTGCTCGCCGGCGATTTCAACGTGATGCCGACCGAGCGCGACGTGTACAAACCCGAACGCTGGCATGAAGACGCCTTGTTCGCCCCCGAGGTGCGCGCCCGCTTCGCCGAACTCGTCGCGCAAGGTTGGACCGATGCGATCCGCCACCTCCATCCGGGCGAGACGATCTACACCTTCTGGGATTATTTCCGAAACGCCTACGCTCGCGACGCTGGATTGCGGATCGATCATTTGCTGCTCAGTCCGTCGCTCGCCCCAAGCTTGAAGGCGGCCGGGGTCGATCGATCCGTCCGCGGTTGGGAAAAGACCAGCGACCACGCGCCGACCTGGATTGAGCTGGGCGAAGGCACGTAACGCGTTGCACCTGCGGCGACTTGCGCTAGGGCGCGCGCCATGAACGTCGATCTGTTCGATTTCGACCTGCCTACCGATCGCATCGCGCTGCGCCCCGCCGCGCCACGCGATTCCGCGCGCCTCCTCGTGCTCGACGGCGATGCGACGCGCGACCGGATTGTCTCCGATTTGCCAGGCGAACTGCGCCGCGGCGATCTTCTGGTGTTCAACGACACGCGCGTCATTCCGGCGCAGCTCGAAGGCACGCGCGGCGCAGCGCGCATCGGTGCGACGCTGCACAAGCGCGAAGGGCCGCGGCGGTGGCGCGCCTTCGTGCGCAACGCCAAGCGGCTGCGCGATGGCGACACGATCGATTTCGGCAACGGCGTTCTCGCGATCGCGGTCGACCGCGCGGAAGACGGCAGCTTCGCGCTCGAGTTTGCCGGCGAAGACCCTGTTGAGCTGCTGCTGGAACGGGCGGGACGCATTCCCTTGCCGCCGTATATCTCCGCCAAACGCCCGGTCGACCCCCGCGACTCTGCCGACTACCAGACGATGTTCGCGCGCGAACCCGGCGCCGTCGCGGCCCCCACCGCCGCGCTGCATTTCACCCCCGGCCTAATGGCAAGCCTCGACCAGGCGGGTATCGGACACACCACGCTGACGCTGCACGTCGGCGCCGGCACCTTCCTGCCGGTGAAGGCGAGCGACACGAGCGTTCATGCGATGCACGCCGAATGGGGCCGCATTGATGCTGACACCGCCAATCGCCTCAATGCCGTGCGCGCCGCTGGCGGCCGCGTCATCGCAGTCGGCACCACTTCGCTCCGCCTGATCGAAAGCGCCACCAGCGAGAACGGCATCGTCGGCGCATTCAACGGCGACACGTCGATTTTCATCACTCCGGGCTACCGCTTCCGTGGCATCGATGGTCTGCTGACCAACTTCCACTTGCCCCGATCGACCTTGTTTATGCTGGTTTCTGCGCTGATGGGGCTCGATCGGATGCAAGCTGCTTACGCCCATGCGATTGAAAATGAATACCGTTTCTATTCCTACGGTGACGCGTCGCTGTTGCTTCCCTAGCCGCGTATCACAGTGGGTGGGCATCGATAGGTTTCGAAGAGGCCCCCATTTTCGCAGCCCTGCTAACACTGGATGCAGCCGACGCGGCGTCGCCCGCGGCAGGTCAAGCGACAAGCGTGAGTGGCGAATGCGCGCTCAACTGTTGTGCTGCGCTCGCGTGGCGGACGTGTAATGTTTGATTTCTGCCCGCTGAATAGCGGGAACAGGTCTGCGGATAACGGCTACAGCCGCCAGGTGAGCCTGCCAGCCCGGCTTTGGCACCGACTCGAGGCCTGATTTGGCACTACCTATTCTAAAGACCCTGCGCGCCGATTTCCCGGCGTCGATTGTCGTGTTCCTGGTGGCGCTGCCGCTGTGCCTCGGTGTAGCGCTCGCCTCCGGGGCACCGCTATTCTCCGGCGTCATCGCCGGTATCGTCGGCGGTGTCGTCGTCGGCGCGCTGTCGAAGTCGCCACTGTCAGTAAGTGGTCCGGCGGCCGGCCTGACCGTCATCGTCTTCGCAGCAATCGAACGACTGCCGACATTCGAGGCGTTCTTGTTGGCGGTGATGCTGGGTGGCGTGATCCAGGTCGCGCTTGCAGCGACACGGTCGGGCATTGCTGCTGAATTTGTCCCCTCCTCAGTGATCACTGGCATGCTAGCGGCGATCGGATTGATCCTGATCCTGAAGCAAGTGCCGCACGCACTCGGCTATGACGGTGATTTTGAAGGCAGTTTCGAGTTCTGGCAGGAGGATGGCAGCAACACGTTCACGGCAATCAGCACGGCGATCCGTCAGCATCTCTCGCCCGGCGCCGTATTGATCGCGCTGATCAGCCTGGCCTTCCTGTTCTGGTGGGAAAAGGCGCGCCCCAAGGAAGGCCCGCTGCGCTTCGTGCCCGGCCCGCTTGTTGTCGTCTTGATAGGTGTTGGCGGCAACGCGCTGCTCGGTCTCATCAATCCGGCCTGGCAATTGGGCGAGAGCCATCTCGTACAGGTGCCGATCGCAAGCAGCTTCGGTGAGTTCACTTCCTTCTTTGCGACGCCCGATTTTTCACAGATCGGTTCCGGCGCTGTGTGGACCACGGCAATCACGCTCGCGATCGTCGCGAGCCTGGAGTCGCTGCTCAGCGTGAAAGCCGTCGACGAGCTAGACCCGCAGCGCCGCACGACGCCGAAGAACTGGGAGATGATGGCGCAGGGCGGCGGCAATATCGTCTCTGGCCTAATCGGCGGCCTGCCGATCACGTCGGTGATCGTGCGCTCGTCGGCGAATGTCGATGCCGGCGCGCAGAGCAAGCTCTCGACGATCATGCACGGAACGTGGTTGCTGCTTAGCGTGGCGCTGATACCGTTTCTGCTCAATCTGATCCCACTCGCTGCGCTCGCCGCGGTACTGATCGCCACCGGCTACAAGCTTACAAAGCCCAAGCTCTTCACGGACCGCTACAAGCAGGGTTGGACGCAGTTCGTACCGTTCGTCATCACGATCGCCGCAATCTTGTTCACCGATCTGCTGATCGGCATCGTCATTGGCTTAGGCGTCGGCTTCATTTTCGTCGTGGCGCGTAACTTCCGCTCGGCGATCACGTTCGTCTGCGATGACGGCGATTGCCTGATCCGTGCGCGACGCGACCTATACTTCATGCATAAGTATGAGTTGCAGAAAAAGCTCAACGAAGTTCCTGACAATGCCTTTTTGCTGATCGACCTTTCGTCCACAAACTACGTGGATCTCGATAACGTCGAAGTCATCAATGCCTTCATCAAGGCCGCCGGATATCGCGGCATCAAGGTCTCGGTGCGCGGCGACATCGCGGAGCGTAGCGCGCCGCTCATCAACGCACCGACCTCGGGAACTCGTTTCGCATGAAAAATTACAAGCAGTTGCTACTCGCTAATCGTGCCTGGGCGATCGAGCTTGTCGAAGAAAAGCCCGACTTCTTTGAACGCCAGGCGCACGGCCAGAACCCCGAATTCTTGTGGATTGGCTGCTCCGACAGCCGCGTCAGCCCGGAACAGATGACGATGTCGCCGTCGGGCGGCATGTTTCTCCATCGAAACATCGCCAATTTGGTTAGCGCTGATGACCTGAACCTCATGTCGGTTCTGCAATATGCCGTGACCGTGCTCGGGGTGAAGCATCTGATCGTGTGCGGCCATTACGGCTGCGGCGGGATCAAGGCAGCGCTTGACGGCGGCACGACGGGGCCGGTGGATGAATGGCTTCAGACCGCTCGAAACGTCGCCGAAGCTCATTGGGAAGAACTGGGAAGCCAGCCGACGCCGGAAGCCAAGGCCAATCGCTTCGTCGAGTTCAACGTACGCGACCAGCTCGTCAATCTAGCACGTACCGCGACCGTACAGGACGCGTTCGCGAAGAAGCAGGATCTCTGGCTGCACGGCTGGGTTTACGACATTCGTGACGGCCGCATCAAACCGCTGATGGAGATCGACCGCGATACGACGCTGGAGGAAGTACCTCATCCGCGTCGCGTGTTGCTCACCAACGACGAGATCGCAGCGGCTCCACCAATATCGGGCTGATACAGCCAGCTGCCAGCATGGGTTGCAGCAATCGGCTTCGCAACCCCGCTGTCAGCGGGCGGAAACGATCGTCGCCTGGCGGAGCGCCAGCCGCCATTGGCCACCGTCTTTGCGCCACAAATCGGTAAAGCGGCGGCGGACGGGCACGCCAGCGGCCGGATTGGGCGGGCGAGCAACGACCAGCTCGTCGCCCATCAATACGACCATGCCGTTGCGAACGCCCGCATAGTCGAGCGTTCGATCGTAGCTGACGTAGCTGATCCGCCCGCTGGCGTTCAGCCGCGCAGTAGCCCCACCATCGGAAATCGAATTCTGCGGATTGTTGACCACGAGATCAGGCGTGAGAAGCGCCGCAAAGGCCGCGTGATCATTGGAGATCACGGCTGCGTCTAGCTTCTCTACCGCGGCAAGTGCGGCCGCTACCTCAGGGGACTTGGCAGCAGCGGCCACCGTTGGAGTGGCCGCCTTCCATTCCGCCTCAGCCGGCCCGGCGGCGAGAAGACCAACGCCCAGCAGCCATGCTGCACCCCTGCTTCCGATCACGGCCGCGCTCCCTTGGATTCGCCACCGAAAGGTACACCAATTCGGCCTTGCGATCACCCGCTCAGAAGGATCAGGAGGTCGCCTCCGCCATAAGTGCCTTCGCTTCTTGCCCGACCCAATCCATTGCCCCGCTCACCCGCCACAGCTCGCGTCCCTTCGCGTCGAACAGGATCGTCGTTGGCAGGTTCACGCGATAATGCAGGCTGAGCCCCATCTCCGGATCGACGTAGGGCTTCAGGTGCGTCAGCTTTCGCTCCGCGAAGAACGGCGCGACCTTCTCGCGCTGCATGTCCTGGCTCACGGCGAGCACTTCGACCGCGCCGCCAGCCGCGGCGTCTAGGCTGGGCATTTCCTTGATGCATGGCGCGCACCACGTCGCCCACAGATTGAGCAGCACCGGGCGGCCGCGGAAATCCGCCAGGGTCACTTTATTGCCGGCCGGATCGAGGAAGGCCAGCGTCGGCGCCGCCTCATCCTTGTGCGACCGATCGACGGCTCCGGCTGCAGGCGCCGCTGCCTCGGCGCGTGGCGCGACCTCGTCCGGCGCCACTTCATCTGCCGTGATGACGTTCGCTTGCTCCGGCGCAGGCGTTTGCCTATCGCAAGCCGCGGTCGCGAGCGTTGCGACGAGGAGAAAGACAGTTCCCGAGCGCGATGGCATGAGCGGTTCCAACCAGATGTGGGGCGGCCGCTTCGCCGAAGGGCCGGCGGCGGTGATGCGCGAGATAAATGCCTCGATCCCCTTCGACAAGCGGATGTGGCGGCAGGATATTCGCGGCAGCCAGGCGCATGTCGCGATGCTCGCCAAGCAGGGCATTGTCGCCGGTGACGACGCCAAGGCGATCGCGCGGGGGCTGGAGCAGGTCGCCGCGCATTACGAGGCGAACGGCGTCGCCGAGGATCTCGCGCTCGAAGACATCCACATGCAGACCGAGGCGCGGCTCGCGGACGCCATAGGGCCGACGGCTGGCCGCCTCCACACCGCGCGCAGCCGCAACGATCAGGTCGCGACCGATTTCCGCCTCTGGGTGCGCGATGCGATCGACGAAACGTCGGCAGCGCTCGTCGCCTTTCAGCAGGCATTGCTAATCCGCGCCGAGGAACATGCCGCGAGCGTGATGCCCGGCTTCACCCACCTCCAATCCGCGCAGCCCGTCACGCTAGGCCATCACTTGATGGCATATGTTGAGATGATGCGGCGCGACACCAGCCGCTTTGCGGATGCGCGCCACCGGATGAACCTGTCGCCGCTCGGCTCGGCCGCGCTCGCGGGTACCGGCTTCCCGGTCGATCGCCACGCGACCGCCTCGGCGCTGGGCTTCGACGGGCCGACGCGCAATTCGCTCGACGCAGTGTCGGACCGCGACTTCGCGATCGAGTATCTCACCTGCGCCGCACAGACCGCGCTACATCTCTCGCGGCTGGCGGAGGAATTCGTGCTCTGGGCGTCGCAGCCGTTCGGCTTCGTCAGCCTCAGCGATCAATGGTCGACCGGCAGCTCGATCATGCCGCAGAAGCGCAACCCTGACGCCGCCGAGCTGGTGCGCGGCCATGCCGGGCGGATCACCGGCTGCCTCGTCAGCCTGATGGTGACGATGAAGGGGCTGCCGCTGGCCTATTCGAAGGACATGCAGGACGACAAACCGCCTGTGTTCGAGTGCCACGACCTTCTCGGACTCTGCCTCGCCGCAATGACCGGGATGGTCGAAAGCGCAACCTTCCGCACAGATCGCATGCGCGGGCTCGCTGAGAGCGGCTATGCCACCGCTACCGATCTCGCCGACTGGCTAGTGCGCGAGGCGGGCGTTCCGTTCCGCGAGGCGCATCACATTACCGGGCGTGCGGTGGCGCGCGCGGAGGTGCTCGGCGTGCGGCTCGATCAAGTGCCGATTGATGACCTCGTGGCGATCGACGCGCGGATTGATGATCGCGTTTATGGCGTGCTGTCGGTCGATGCATCGGTCGCGAGCCGGACGAGCTTCGGCGGCACCGCGCCTGACAATGTTCGCGCGGCGATCCGCGAAGCACGCGAGGCCCTGACATGAAGCGCAGCATTCTGATCCTCGCCGTCCTGCTCGCCGGTTGCGGGGCGGCGCGCGGGATGAAGCCTGCGGCGGGCGAGCAACTGCCGCCCGCACCCTATGGTGCGACCGCAACGCCGACGCCGAACGACCTGCTCACGCCGAAGATCCAGGCCCGCCCGTCGCGTAGCGACGATCTGCTGCGCAATTCGGAAGAGCGTCGCAGCGACGAATTCGATCTTCCACCAAGGTAATCATGGATCATTTTGCTCTAGTTGACGGCGAGCTTCATTGCGAAGCAGTGCCGCTGTCCCGTATTGCGGCCGAAGTCGGCACGCCGGTCTACGTCTATTCTACCGCTACTCTTCGGCGGCATGCGCGGGTGTTTCGCGAAGGTCTGAAAGATGCCGGCGGCGTCCATCTTGCTTATGCGATCAAGGCCAATCCGAACATCGCGGTGCTGAATGTGCTGGCGCGCGAGGGTTATGGCGCGGATGTCGTGTCGGGCGGCGAGATGGCGCGGGCGCTGGCGGCGGGAATGGCTGCAAAGGACATCGTCTTTTCCGGCGTTGGCAAGACGCGCGCTGAGCTAAGCCGCGGACTTCAGGCCGGAATCGGCCAGTTCAACATTGAGCTGGAAGAGGAAGGCGCGGTCCTGGCGCAGCTTGCCACGGCGCAGGGGATAACGGCGCAGGCAGTGCTGCGCGTCAATCCCGACGTCGACGCGGGCACCCATGCCAAGATCTCGACCGGCAAGCGCGAGAACAAATTCGGCGTGCCGATCGGTGAAGCCGCAGGGATTTTCGCGCGCTTGTCGGAGCTCAGCGGGATCAATTTGCGCGGTGTAGCGGTGCATATCGGGAGCCAATTGCTCGATCTCGCACCACTCGAAGCCGCTTACGCGCGAGTCGGAGAGTTGGTCGCCGAATTGCGCGCGGCGGGGCATGCGATCAGCCACGTCGATCTCGGCGGCGGGCTTGGCGTCACCTACCGCGCGGGCGACATGCCGCCGACCCCGGCGGATTTCGGTGCGATGGTCGCGCGGGTGACCGCGGATTGGAACGTCACGCTGATGTTCGAGCCGGGCCGGGTGATCGCGGGCAACGCCGGCGTGCTGCTGACCGAAGTGATCTGGGTGAAGCCCGGTGTCAGCAACCCCTATGTCATCGTCGACGCGGCGATGAACGACCTTGCGCGACCGGCGCTGTACGATGCGTGGCACGATTTCGAAGCGGTGCGCCCGAGCGGCAAACGGATGATGGCGAACATCGCCGGGCCGGTCTGCGAGACGGGCGACACCTTTGCGCGCGATCGCGAGATCGACGCGGTGCGCTCGGGCGACCTCGCGATCTTCCGCACCGCTGGCGCGTATGGCGCGACGATGGCTTCGACGTACAATTCGCGGCCATTGGTGCCCGAAGTGCTGGTCGATGGTGATCGCTATGCCGTCGTCGCGGATCGCATCGCGGCCGAGACGATCCTCGCCGCCGAGCGCGTGCCGGACTGGCTGTGAGCCTGCACAGCCTGCCGATTTTCGTGCGGCTTCGGGGGCGTGCCGTGATCCTGGTGGGCGACGGCGAGGCGGCGGCGGCCAAGCGGCGTTTGCTGGAGCGCGCCGGGGCGGTGGTGGTATCGGAGGACTTCAGTTCGGGGAGTCCGTCAAAACCACCGTTCGTGCCGAGCGAAGTCGAGGCACCGATGTCGGGCGAGGCGCTCGGGACGAACGGAGGGGGGAATGCGGCCGACGATTCTCCCCGCCTCGCGATCGTCGTCGACGACGAGCCCGCGGTCGCCCGCCTCAAGGCGCGCGGGATCCTCGTCAACGCCGTCGATCGGCCCGAGCTTTGCGACTTCACCCTGCCCGCGATCGTCGATCGCGATCCGGTAATCGTCGCAATCGGAACGGGTGGCGCGTCCGCTGGGCTGGCCGCAGCGCTGCGCCAGCGGCTGGAGGCATTGCTGCCCGCGGGGCTCGGGCGCCTCGCCGACGGACTAAACGCCGCGCGCGCCGCTTGGCGGACGCGCTATCCCGACGCGGGAGAGCGCCGGCAAGCGATCGCCGCGGCGCTCGCGCCGGGCGGCGCTTATGATCCGTTGCGCGCCGTTGAGGCGGCTGAGCCCGGTTTTCCGCCGGAAACTGACCAAGGTGCGGTCGGCGAGGTCGTTGCGATGCTGCTCGCCTCCCCCGACCCCGACGACCTCACGCTCCGCCAGGCCCGCCTGCTCGCCAACGCCGATCGTGTGACGCATGGCGCCGATGTGCCGCCCACGATCCTGAACCGTGCGCGCGCCGACGCGGATCGCATCGCCTGCCCGGCTCCCCTCCCCGCCCTGCCCGGCTTGACGGTCGATGTGAGGATGGCGTGAGCGGCTTCGGGTATCGCGTCGATGGCGACACCGCGCGCAAGATCGAGATCAAGGACGCGCTCGGCTGCGGCGCGGCGATGGTGTGGGTGCATCTGTCGACCACCGCCGAGCACGCGCAGGCGTGGCTGCGCGACGAGGCCAAGCTGTCGGAATATATCGTCGAAGCGCTGACCGCGAACGAGACGCGCCCGCGTTGCGAAGCGTTCGACGACGGCGCCTATCTCAACCTGCGCGGCCGGACAGAAGAGCCGCTCGATCCGTCGGACATGCTCGCCTCGGTCCGCATCTGGGCCGAGAAGGGCCAGATCATCTCGGTAACGCGCAAGCACCTGCTCGCGACCGACATGGTCGAGCATGAAGTCACGAAGGGTCAAATCCGCGATCCCGGCGACCTGATCACCGGTTTCGCCACCGCGATCACCGCCGATCTCGACCCGGTGGTGGCGGATCTCGGCGACGATCTCGACGATTGCGAACAGCAGCTCGATACCGCGAGAGTATTCGAGCTGCGCCGCAACGTGACACGCGTCCGCGTCGAATCGATCAACTATCGGCGCTTCTTGAACCCGCAGCGCCAAGCGCTCGAGCGGCTCGCGACGCTGCCCGGCGATTGGCTGGGGCCGGACGATCGCGCGCATCTTGCCGCCGCGGCTGATCGCGCGGCGCGCATGGCGGAGGAACTCGAGGCGATCCGCGAGCGATCGAGCCTGATGCACGAAGCGCTAACCGATCTGCGCGCCGAACAGCTCGACCAACGCGGACTGGTGATCTCAATCGCCGCGATGGTGTTCCTGCCGCTGACGTTCCTGACCGGGCTGTACGGGATGAACGTGGAAGGGTTGTGGTTCGCGAAAGAGCCATGGGCGTTCGACGCGATCGTCGGGCTATGCGTGCTGATCGCGGTGGGCGTGACGGTGTATTTCGTGGCGCGGCGCTGGTTTCGTTAACTTAAATCCTCCCCAAGCTCGCTTGGGGAGGGGGACCGCGCCCGCAGGGCGTGGTGGAGGGGTAGGTTTGTGGGGCCGTCACGCCTGGCCAGCGCTCCACCATCCGCTTTGCGGATGGTCCCCCTCCCCGAGCTTCGCTCAGGGAGGATTTATGAGTTCAAGCCGCGCGGGCGGTTTTCCAGGCGGCGCCGATTTCCTCGAATGTCGCAGCGACCTCGCGGAACGGAGCGCCGTCGTGTCCCAGGCTGGCTTCGATCACCTGGCGACGCGCGCCGGCGTAGAGCCGCGACAGGGTGACCGAAACGTCGCCGCCCTTTTCGAAATCGAGGCCAGCCTCCAGCGCGAAAAGGATCGCAGTCGCGCGGGTCACGCGCTCGCTCTTAACAGCGAACTTCTTGCGCTCGGCCGCCCAGGCCGCGACGCGCAGCGCCTGGCAAAGCTCCTCGTACAGCAATTGCACCAGCGCTGGGCCATCGGCATTCGCGGTGCGGCCAGCGAGGTCGATCTGGCGATAGGTCTGCGCCGGATCGCGCAGCATGGCGGACGCATAGGCCATCAGTTGTCGCCGTTCGTCCACTGCTTGATCTGGTTTTCCATGAACGTCATCGTCGATTTATAGGCCGCGACGCGCGCGTTCATCGAGGCGAATTGCTGAGTCATCCGGGTCGTCAGCTTTTCGCGCTGCTCGGCGATCTTGTCCTGCTGATCGGTCAGATCGCTCTTCGACTGATTGTAGCGCGTGGTCGATGCGCCAAGGCCATAGAGTGTGCTCGTCGCGTTGAGCTTCACCGAATTCATCGCGGCCATCAGCCCCGATCCGTCGGACGAATTGGAGAAGATCGCCTCGAGCGCCGCCGGGTTGCTCGCGATCACCTTGGTCAGCGTGTCGCTGTTGACCGATAACGTGCCATCGCGGTTCGTGTTGACGCCGAGTTCCGCCAACGTGCGCGGGGTGCCGGGCGCAGCGCCGGGCAACAGGTCGCGCGTCGTCAGCCCCTTCAGGCTGCGCAGCAGGTTCTGCGCGCCCGAATCACCGCGTAGCTCGCCGGTGATCGGATCGGTCTGCTTCTTCAGCTCCGCCATCACCGTGTTGTAGGTAAACACCACGTCCTCGACCGCATTGGTCAGCGCAGTGGTGGGAGCCGAGGACGACAGCGTCACCGCCGTCGTCGAGGTGCCGACCAGATCGAGCTTCACGCCGGCGACCAGATCGGTGACGCTGTTGCTCGCCCGCTCGACGGGAATTCCATCGACCGTCAGCTTGGCATTCCCGGCCGTGCTGGTCAGGTTCATCCCGCTCGCGCCGGGGCCGACGTTCACCTGCGACAATGCGCTGTCGGGGTCGTCAGCGGTCAACGTGAACGCCTTGGCGGTGCCGGTCTCGCCTTTGAGCGACAGGAATGCCTTGCCGTCGGCATCGGTGACGACCGATGCGGTGACGCCGGCCTTCTTGGCGTTGATCGCCGCGGCAATGTCGGTGAGCGAGCCGGTGGTGACGTCGATCGAGATCGTGTCCTCGGCGCCATCGCCATCCGCGTCTGTGCCGGTCACGCCCGTCCACGCGCCATCCGTGTCGTAAGTGGCGGTGCCGAGCTTGAGCGTCAGCGTGCCGGTGCCGAGCACGGTATCCTTCGTGGCGACACTGGCGTTGCTGACCGCGGTCTGCGCGGTGGCGAGGCGATCGACGCGGATGCTGCCGGTGAGGCCAGTGAGCTTCGCGCCCGAGAGTGCCGTGGCGGTGAGGACAGCGTTGTTCGAACTGGCCGGCTGTGACTGGAGCGATCCGCCCTTCACCAGCGCTTCGAGCGCCGAGGCGAAATCGCTAATCGCGCTCTTCAGGGTCGAAACACCCGACAGTTGCGTGGTGAGCTTTTCCGATTTGGCGGTGAGCGTAGCGGTCTTGGCGGCGAACTGCGCCTCGACGAGGCCAGTCACCAGCGCATCGGTATCGACACCCGAGCCGGTGTCCAGCGACGTCAGCAGCGCACTGGCGGCCGACTTGGTGACGCTGGTGGTCGTCGGCGTCGGCGTGGTGGTGCTGGTAATGGTGGCCATTATGCTTCCTTAAACGGCCGGAGGCGGTGGAGGTTTAGGGGTTTTGACCTCTAACCATCCTCCCCATCGCAGATGGGGAGGACGAATCACGACAGCGCCACCCCATTCTCGTCGAACCGCGCGCCCGCGGGCACGTCTACCGCCGGCAACGGCGCGGTCCCGCCCATTCGCTCGTTCAGCCCGAACACGAACGCCAGCACGGTCGCGAGCGCGAGATACAGGTCGTCGCGCACCTCCTGCCCCTCGCGGCTCGTGTAATAGACGGCTCGGGCAAGCATCGGATATTCGAGCACCGGCACCGCCATCTCGCCCGCCGCCGAGCGGATCGCGAGCGCCATCGCGCCGCGCCCCTTGGCGACCACCACCGGCACCGAATCGCGCCCGCGATCGTAGCGCAGCGCCACCGCGAAATGGGTCGGGTTGGTGAGCACGACATGTGCCTCGGCGACCGACTTGCGCGTCGAGCGCGACAGGATCGCGCGCTGCTTGGCGCGGATCTGGCCCTTCACCTCGGGATTGCCTTCGCTCTCCTTGTGCTCGTCCTTCTGCTCCTGCTTGCTCATGCGCAGCTTCTTGAGCCGCTGGAACATCTGCAGCGGCACGTCGATCAGTGCGATACCGGCCAGCCCCATCGCCATGACGATCAGCAGGTGCGTCAGCGTCCCGCCCAATGCACCCACGGCGGCATCGAGGTTCGACCGTGCGAGGCCGAGCGTGACGCGTGCTGATTGCATCAGCAGCCACACGCCGATCGTGCCGAGCAGCGCGACCTTGAGCAGCGATTTGCCGAGCTCCATCCAGCCGTTCATGCCGAACATGCGCTTCAGGCCCGAGGCAGGGTTTATGCGATTGCCCTTGGGCGCCATCAGCCCGGCGTTGAAGCCGAGCGAGCCGAGCCCGGCTTGGCTCAGCACTCCCGCCACGACGGTGATCGCGAACAGCGCGCCGAGCCCCGGCAGCAGCTTCCATCCAGCGATCACGAGCGGGCGGAACGGCTGGAAATCCTCGATATCGCCACGGCCGAAGCGGAAGCTCTGCGTCATGATCTCCTTGCAGGCAACGACCAGCGACGGGCCGAAGAACACGATCCACACGACCCCCGCGAGCACGACGAGCGCGGTCGCAAACTCGCGTGATTTGAGGATGTCACCCTTCTTGACCGCGTCCTTGAGACGCTTCTGAGAGGGGGCTTCTGTCTTTTCGCCGAACTCGTCCGCCATCAGCCGAGCACCAGGCTGTTGGCGGCCTCAAGGCCCTCGCGCACGATCACCAGCATGTAATCACCCATCGCCGGAAACGCTGCCGCCATCGCGATCACGCCGACCGCGAGGCTCGCAGGCAGGCCGATCGAGAACAGGTTGAGCGCGGGCGCCGAGCGCGAGATCATGCCGACGACGAGGTTGAGGCACAGCAACAGGAACCCCACCGGCAGCGCGAGCAGCAGGCCGGAGAGGAAAGCGTAGCCGCCGAACATCGCGATGTCGCGCATCTGCCCCGGCGCGAGCCACGCCGCGCCGGGCGGGAGCGCGACGTAGCTCCGCGCGACCGTGTCGACGAGCACGAGGTGGCCATCGATCGACAGGAACAGCAGCGTCAACAAGATCGACAGGAACTGGCCGATCGCGGGGCTCGAGCGGCCTGAATTGGGGTCGATCATGTTGGCAAAGCCGATCCCCATCGATCCGCCGATCACCTCACCCGCGATCAGCGGCGCGGCAAAGGCGATTTGCAGGATGAAGCCGAGCGCCAGCCCGATCAGCGCCTCGGCCGCCACCGCCATGAAGGTCGCGAGCCCGAACACTTGCGCGGGCGGGGTGATCGTCTGCGTGCCGAGCACCAGCACGCCGATCGCGCCGGCCAGCGTGATGCGCGCGGGCAGCGGCACCGAGACGTTGCCAAACATCGGCGCCGCGATGAAGGTGGCGCCGACGCGTACCATCACGAACACGAGTGCCCAGATCTGCGGCTCGATCGAGAGGCCGAGGCCAAGCATCGCCTAGCGGACGAGATCCGGGATGCGATCGAAGATCGACAGCGTGAAGTCACTGAGCAGCCCCAGGATCATCGCGCCGAAGATCACCAGCGAGAAGCCAACGACGATCAGCTTGGGCACGAAGCTCAGCGTCTGTTCCTGGATCGACGTCGCGGCCTGCACCATGCCCAGGATCAGCCCCGACACCAGCGCCGGGATCAGGATCGGCGCGGCGGCGAGCGCGAGCACCCACAAGGTCTGGTTCGCGACTGTGAGGAAGTAATCTGCGTCTACCATGATATCTTCCGTACCGGGTTCACGTCGCGAAACTGTTGGCGAGGCTGCCCATCGTCAGCGCCCAGCCATCGACCAGCACGAACAGCAGCAATTTGAACGGCAGCGAGATGATCGTCGGGCTGAGCATCGCCATGCCGAGACTCATCAGCACCGTCGCGACGACGAGATCGATCACGAGGAACGGCAGGAAGACGAGGAAGCCGATCTGGAACGCGGTCTTCAGCTCGCTCGTCACGAAAGCGGGCAGCAGAACCGAAAAGGGGATGTCCCTGGGGCTCGCGTACGGGCCGGACTTGGCCATTTCGGCGAACATCGTGACGTCCTTCACGCGCGTCTGCTTGGCCATGAATGCGTGCAGCGGGGCGCCGGCGGTCTTGATCAGGTCAGTTCCGCCCATTCGGCCGGCGGCATAAGGCTGGATCGCGGTCGTGTTGATCTGGCTGATCACGGGCGCCATGATGAAGAACGACAGGAACAGGCTCAGCCCGACCAGCACCTGATTTGGCGGCGTCTGCTGCAGGCCGAGCGCCTGGCGCAGGATCGACAGCACGATAATGATCCGCGTGAAGCTCGTCATCATCAGCAGGATGCCCGGCAAAATGCTGAGCAGGCCCATGATGATAAGCACTTGCAGCGACAGCGACAGCGAACCCGAGCCGTTCTGCCCGCCACCCAGCTGCCCCAGCGCGCGATCGACCGCATCGCCCGCGCCCGGCACCGTCGGGGCGGCGGGCGGCAGCGGCGCGCCTTGCGCGAGCGCCGGCATCGCCACGATCAGCGCGATCAGCAACGCGAAAGCGATCAGCAGCGCCTTCGTCCATGAGGGGCGGGTCGCGCGCTCCCCCGCACCGTTGCGGAAGAGTGCCGGGCCGGTGCCGCTACGCGTGACGCTCACGGCAGCAGCGTCCGGGCATCGGCACGATCGACCAGGTTCACGCCGCCACGGCCGACCGACACGAGCAGGCGCTTGCCCTCGAAATCGATCACCGCGAGACGCAGGCCGGGCGAAATCATCATCGTTTCCTTGACTGAGATCATCCGCGTGTCGGCGCGCCCCGGCATCCGGCTCTCGATCCGCCGCCAGAGATAGAGGCAACCGATCATCAGCCCGCAGACGAGCGGGAGCAGCACCAGCAGCTTGAGGACATAGGACCACATCATGGCGCTGGATCAGCCGCGCTTGTCGGGATTGACGAGCTCGGTCATGCGCACGCCGAAGCGGTCACCCACCGTCACCACTTCGCCGCGGCCGATCAGCGTGCCGTTGACGAACACGTCGAGCAGCTCGTTCGCCTGCCGGTCGAGCTCGATCACGCTGGATTCGCCCAGCGCGAGCAATTCGCGCAGCGTGAGGCTGGTCGATCCGATCTCGACGGTGAGCTTGACGTCGACGTCCTGCAGCAGCCGGAAGTTGGCCGCCAAGGCGCCGTCGACGGGGAATCCGCCGGCCATGTCGTTCATGGTTTCAGTCCTTCGAGAGAAGCAAGTGAGGTCAGCCGGATCGCGGCATGGCCATTAGACGTGCCGACGGTGCCGGTGCCGAGCCGGTCACCACCGACCATCACCGGTACGTCAGTGCCGAAGCTGAGCGGGATGACGTCGCCGGGCTGGAGCGCCATCAGCTTGGATAGGCGGATTGACGGCTCGGCGAGGACCGAACGCACCGGGAAACGGATGTTCATCGCCGCACGGGTGAGCGCTGTCTGCCACTCGGCATCTTCCGCCGCAGCCTTGGCGACGACCTTGCCGGTCAGTGCCGTGCCGTGCGGCTTGAGCGCCGATACGGGGTAGACGAGATCAACGAACTGCGGCTTGCCTACACCCCGCGCGATCCCGAACCGAGTGACGATCATGGCATCGTCGCCCTCGAAACCAGCCAGCATCGCGCCATTGGCCTCGCACCGCCCGACCGTGAAGGAAACGCGTGCCAGCGGCTCCCAGGCAGCAGTCAGCGGAACGGCGATCATCTGCCCGAGCCGACCAACCATCGCCTCGGCCGCGGGGGAAAATTCAGCCGGCATGTCGGCCGGCACCGCGCCTGTGCCGCCAAAGAACAGATCGAGCAGCTCGAGCACGAACTTGCCCTCGATCACCAGCAGCGCGGTGCGCTCGTCCATGCCCAGCGGCAGCCACGCGGTCAGCTTGTCGGGGCGCTCGGCGCGGTAATCGGCGAAGCGTTGCACCGCGAGCGGCTCGGCCCATGCGCGGACTTCCTCGCGCAGCAACGGCTCGAACACGCCGCGCAACCCCCGCGCGAGGCGCGCGGAAAGATGCTGCAGCGTGTGCAGGTCGCCGAACGGATTGAGCTTCACCTGCCCCAGAGTGCCCGGTTTCAGGGCCTGGGGACGAGCGCGCTCGCGTCGATCGGTTGCAGCAGTGGACGCGGCGTTAACCATGCCTCACTGAATAACGAAATTGGTAAAGTAGACGTTACTAACCCCACCAAAGCCCTCTTTTTGCTTCAGCGTCGCGTTGATCGATGCGACGAGCCGCTTGGCCAGAATGGCCTTGCCCTGCGACGTGAACACCTGATCCTCGGTGGTGTCGCCGAGCGCCATCAGCACCGCGGAGCGGATCGCAATGTCGTTGGTCTTGATGTTCTGGATGACCTTGTCGTCATACGGCGTCGAGAGGGCGAGGCCGACCTGGATGAAATGCACCGAATCCTGCAGGTTCGCGGTGAAATCCTTTTCCATGGCGTAATAGTTCGATGCGTAGCGCTCGCCGCCCTCGCCTTCCGGCGTTGGTTTGCCGGCATGGTCGGATCCGCCGCCCTCGCCTTCACCGCTGCCGCCTTCACCCCCTTCGGCGCCCTCGCCACCGCGCTTCTGCTCGCTCTTGGGCACCAGCTTGGGCTTGTTCTCGTCCTTTGCGGAAGCGTGGTCGCCGCCGATCATGCCCGAGCCAGCGGCATAGAGCCCCGCACCCACGCCGCCGCCGATCAGCACGATGCCGCCGACCGCCATGACGATGATCTTGCCGAGCTTGCCCTTCTTCTTGGGCGACGCATCGGCCGTGGCCGTTTCCTTGTCACTCATGGTTCAATCCCCCGATTTCCTACGCGACACGTTCGTCCGCCGTTGCGTCCTCGTCCGCGGACGATGCTCGCGATGCGATGATGGATGGCGCCGACGCGGCGGCGCGCTGCTGCTGGTGCGGCTGCCCGCCGCCGTCGCCGGAGTGCATCGAAAGCCGCAGCCCCTTCGCCTCGGCAAGTTCGGCGAGCTTGGGCTGCGCCTCCGCAAGCAGTTGCCGCGTTTCGGCGGCTTGCGCGGTGAATTGTACTTGGACGCCATCGCCATCGCGGCGCAGCGACACGTCGATCGCGCCGAGCTTGTCGGGCATCAGGCGAATGCTGGTATCGACCGCATCGACGGCATCGCGCAGCAGCTCAATCCGCTCGATCATCTTCGTCGGCCACGTTTCACGCGCCATGTCGAGCGGGGCGTGGCGGGGGGTGTCGATGGTGATGGGGCGGGTAGCGAGATCGACGATCGGGGTCAGCAGGCCGGGCGTGGGATCGCTCGTCGCCGGGCGGCGCTCGTCTCGCACCGCGCGCTGGATCGCGGCGGCGAACATCTGCGATGCGGGCGCGATGCGGGTAGGTGGAAGCTCGGCGGGCGCGGGACGGGCGGCTGGTTGAGCGATCTCAACTGCTGTCGCTGGTGCCCTTTCCGCTGAGCCAGGAGCTTTGTTGTCGAGCGGTTTGAGGGATTGCGTAGTTCCTGCCGCTGTAGGTTCCGTTGTCAGCGGGGCGCTCGGTGTGAGCGACGCAACGGCCGCGAGTACTGGCGACGCGATCGCTGCGACTCTTAGCTCGGGGGACGGCATCGCTGAGCCCTCAACCGTCGTTCCCCGGCGAAGGCCGGGGCCCAGGATCGGGCTGCTCGTAACTGGGCCCCGGCCTTCGCCGGGGAACAGCGTGGTCACATGGGCTGCGTCTGACTGTGGCGGCGCAGGAAGTGCGAAGGCCTGGATCCCTAAAGGAACCTGATCGCGCATAGGCGATCTTGCCGAGGGTAATACCGGTTCGCCTGCGACCGCAGCTTTAGAAGCGGCCAGCCGCCGCTTAGGCAGAGCAACGATCTCGCCGGTGACAATTACCTCATTCGGCGCGGCAGTAAGCGACGACCCGAGTGCCACCGCCGACGGCCGCACAGGCGGAGCAACGACGGTCGGTGTGGTCCCGCCAGAATTGATCGGAGCGGCGCCTGCCCCACCTTCCCCCTTCATGGCATCTACCGGCGGGCAAACCGTTTGCCACAGAAGCGGCGACACCCACGCAGTCTCATCGGCATCGTTCTCGCCAAGGTCGGTTGCCGGCAATGCGTTGCCGCCTTCGGCATCGCGTTGCCGCGGCAGCACCGGGGCGACGACACCTGGCAGCAGCGCGTCGAAACGCGTGCCGGCCGGCATGATCGCCGGCGACACGCCGGGCGCAGCGATCGGGAGCGCCGGGGAAAGGAACGGGATCGGCATCATGGAGCGGGTCGAAGTCTCGTCGCAAAGCTATTGACGAGTAGTTCAGCAAGGATCGTGCCGGATCTTCCGGGTCGGCGGCGCTTCCTGCAGCGCGCGGATCGCGCGGAGCGCAGCGTCCGCCTCGGCGCGCGCGAGGAGCTTCTCGACCGCGGTCTGATCGCGCTTGGCCGACTGCCGCGCTTCGAGCGCGCGCGTCGCGGCAGCTTCAGCCGCGCGAACGCGATTGTCGGCCGCTTCGGCGGTGCGGTGCAGCTTCTCGCGGTAATGCGCCTGCGCCGCGATCGAGACCGCTGCACTGTCGCCCTCGCTCGGCGAGACCGCCGCGGCGAGCTGCGAAATGCGGTGCGAGAGCGCAGCCTCGCTCGCCGCCTGTTCGCGCGCCCGCGCCTCGGCCGCCTGCGCCATGCCGAGCTGAAGCGTGCGGACGCGGTGGATGCGCGCGAGCTTCTTGCTATCCATCGCCGAACACGCCGGTCAGTTCCTCGATCGAATCCTCGAGCGGTACGCTCGCGTCAGCATCCTGCTTGACGAATTCCATCACCGCCGGGTGGTAAGCGATGGCGGCATCGATCGCCGGATCGGCACCGGCGCGATACGCGCCCATCAGCACGAGATCGCGATTTTCCTCGTACGTCGCCAGGTGCCGGCGGAGCACGCGCGCGGCGCCGACGTGCCGCTTGTCGGCAATGTCGGTCATCACGCGACTGACCGACTTCGACACGTCGATCGCCGGGTAAACGCCGTGCTCGGCGAGCGCGCGGCTCAGCACGATATGGCCGTCGAGGATCGAGCGCGCCGAATCCACGACCGGGTCGTTGCCGTCGTCGCCGTCCGCCAGCACGGTGTAGATCGCAGTGATCGAGCCGCCGGTATTCACGTCGGTGCCGGCGCGCTCGATCAGGTTAGGCAGCATCGCGATCGCCGACGGTGGATAGCCGCGCGCTGACGCGGGCTCGCCGAGCGCAAGCCCGATCTCACGCCCGGCATGCGCGACGCGGGTGAGCGAATCCATGATGAGGAGGACGTTCTTGCCCTCGTCGCGGAACGCCTCCGCGATCGCGGTCGCCCGAAGCGCGCCGCGGATGCGCAGGACGGGGGAATGATTGGCCGGAACCGCGACGACCACCGAACGCTTGCGCGCCGCGCCCGCGACCTTGGTTTCGAGGAAGTCTGAGACTTCGCGGCTGCGCTCGCCAATCAGGCCGATCACGACCACGTCGGCGGCAGCCGCGCGCACGATCATGCCGAGCAGCACCGACTTGCCGACGCCCGAGCCCGCCATGATGCCGACGCGCTGGCCCTGCCCGATCGTCAACAGTCCGTTGATCGCGCGCACGCCGACGTCCAGCGGCTGAAGCACGCGGCCACGATCGAGCGGTGACTGGAGCTTGCCGGCAAGTGGCCAGCGTCGCGCGCCGCGGATCGGGCCGAGCCCGTCGATCGGTTTGCCCGCGCCATCGACGACGCGGCCGAGCAGCGCGCTACCCACCTCCGCCTCGCCCGGCGCGCCGATCGGGCGGACCGGCATTTGCGGCAGCAGCGCAGCCGGGCCGCCAAGGTTCATCAGCAGCGTGCGGCCGTTGCGGAAGCCGATTACCTCGGCCTCGACGCCAACACCGCCCTGGACCGACTTTGGCTCCCCGACCTGGCAAACGGTGCCGACCGGCAGCGTGAGGCCGACCGCCTCCATCAGCAGGCCATCGAACGACGCGAGCCGCCCGGCGACCTTGGGCGCAGGCCGGAAATCGGCATTGCCGAGCGCGTCGAGATAGTCGGCGGTGAAGCGGTTCAGCATGGGGTTCCGGGGTAGCTCGCCGCCCTGAACGGGAGGCGTGAAAGGATGGTCAGCTCGGCACGGCAACCTTGTCGAGCGCCTGCGTCAGTTGCTCGAGCCACAGTTCCGGGCCGTCCTCGACGATCGTCGAGGCAGCCTCGAGCACGAATGCACCGCGCGACAGATGCGGGTCGCCGACCGCGAAGATCGTGGCCGGCAGTCGGCCGTCGAGCAGCGGCACGTCGGCCGGGTTGAGCCGCAGGATCGCGCTTTCCGAGGCATCGGCGAGCAACTCCGCCGCCGCCTCGACGCGACCGGTAAGCAAGTCCGCCGACACGCCGACTTCGCCGACCAGCCGCGACACGAGATGAAGCACCGTCTGGCGAAGCTGCTGCGCGATACGATCACGGTCGACGCGATCTTCTGACTGCAGCGCCGCCAGCACGCCTTCGACCAGCACGAGATCGCGCCGCGCGGCCTCGTCCTGTTCCGCGCGCGCCGCGGCAAACCCTTCGTCATAGCCCTCGCGCCGCGCTTCCTCGACCGGATCGATGAACGGGGCGGCGGGCGTGGTCGGATCGAGCGGATCCCAGCCCTCGGTGGGGTTTGTCGCGGGATTGGCGGGGGCGTAGCTCTTGGGGCCAGCTTCGCTGCTGAACGCTTCCTCGATCCGCGCGATCAGGTCGCCCGGCGAGAAACCGGCGGGGCGATCGCCCAGCACGCGGCGCAGCCGGATCGCAGCGTCGTCGTGACGCGCCGAGAGACCGGCGATGAACGCTGGGGCGGGCTCAAACATAATCGTCCTCCCCGCCGCCCATCATGATCGTGCCGTCCTTCGCCAGCGTGCGGGCGATCTGGATGATCACCTTTTGCGCCTCGAGCACTTCGCTAAGCTTCATCGGCCCGCGCGCTTCCATATCGTCGCGAATGCCGTCGGCGGCGCGCGCGGACATGCAGCCGAGGAAGCGGTTGCGCGCTGCCTCGTCGATGCCCTTCAGCGCGCGGGTCAGGATGTCACCGTCGATGCTGCGGATCAGCGTGCCGAGGTTCTTGTCGTCCATGTCGAGGAGGTTGTCGAAGACGAACATCGCCTCCTCGATCGCCTTGGCGGTTTCCTTGTCGAGCTTGAACAGCTTGGGCATCACGCGCTGCTCGGTCGCCTTGCGCGCGCCCTGCAGGATCTTCGCCGCCTCACGCGTGCCGCCCAGCTTCACTTGCGTGCCCTGGCTGGCACTGATCGCGCGATTGCCGATCATCGTCTTTAGCGTATCGACCGCCTCGGGCGTAATCGGGCCGAGCTTGGCGATGCGATGGAGGATCTCGGGCTGCATCGCATCGGGCAATAGTTCGAGCACTTGCGCGCCGACCGCCGGATCAAGGTTCGCGATCAACACCGCGGCGATCTGCGGATGCTCCTTGTCGAGGATCGCGGCGATGTCGCTCGCATCGAGCCAGTCGAGCAGCTCGATCTCGCACGCTGCTTCGGCCGGGGTGATGCGGGCGAGGACGCTTTCTGCCTTTTCCTGGCCAAGCGCGCGGTGCATCACCGCCTCTATCTTGGGCCGCGGATCGAACGTGATGCCGGTGCGCTCGCGCGCACGACCGACAAAATCGTCGAGCACGCCCTCGACATCGGCTTCGCTGACGTCAGCGACAGTGAACATCGCCTTGCCGAGATCGCGGACCTCGTCGGGCTCGAGTTTCTGCAGGATCGAGGCGGCCTCGTCCTCGCCGACCAACATCATCAGCACCGCGGCGCGTTCGACGCCGCTGAAGGTGCGCAGCGGAATGTCGAGGCTCACAGTGCCGGCGCCTTCATCATGTCACGCACCGCGAGCGCTGCCCGCGCGGGATTGTCGCGGGTAAATCCACGTACCGCGCCGATCCGCTCGTCGTAATTGCGGCCCGCCTCGATCTCGTCGAGCGACACCGGCGGGGCGACCGCGATCTCGCCCGCAGAATTCGCCTCGCCATTGGGCGACGATATCGTGCGACCCAGCGCCGGACGGTTCGCCGCATCGACATCCTCGCGCTTCTTCATCAGCGCCTTGGCGAGCGGCCGTACGCCGAGCAGCAGCACCAGCAGCGCAATGATGATCGCAGTGACGTTGCGCGCGAGGATCGGCAGCCAGCTGTTGTCGTACCAGGCAGGGCCGTCGCTATCGGCTTCGGTGCCGCCGGCGAACTTGCGGCTGATCACGGTAACCTGATCGTTGCGCGCCTGATCAAACCCCACCGCCGAACGGACGAGCTGCGTGATCTGGGCGATCTCCGCTGCGGTGCGCCGGCCCTTCTCGGGCTCGCGCAACAGCACCGCGACCGACAGCCGCTTCACGCCGCCGGGCGCCGCGCGCGTCACCGACACTTCCTTGCCGAGATCATAGGCGCGAGCAAATTGATCGGACTGCTTGTTCGCGTTGGGCGCAAGACCGCCAGGCACCGCTTGGCCGGGAGCGATCGGGCGTCCGTCCGCGCCGACCGCCGCCTGCGGCTGCTGCAGCGTGGCGGCGGGTGGTGGCGTGTTGCTGAGCGCACCGGGAATGCCGCCGGGCGCCTCTCCGGCGCCGGCCTGGTTGCCGGTCCACGCCCCGGTCTCGGCCCGCACGACGCCCTGCTTCTCGAAGCTTTCGCGCGTCGCGGAGGTTTCATCCATGTTGACGTCGGCCTGCACCTCGGCGGTGAAGTTGCCCGCGCCGACGAGTGGCGTGAGCAACTGGATCAGCTGGGTCCGGTATTTGTCCTCCATGCGGCGCTGAAGGTTGATGCGCTGATCGCTGCCACTCTCGCCAACGCCGCCTGGCTTGGAGAGGAGCGCGCCCATCTGGTCGACGATCGTCACCGCCTCGGGCTTCATGCCCGGAACCGACGAGGCGACGAGGTTGATGATCGACTGGACTTGCGCTTCGCTGAGCGCACGGCCGCCCTGCAGCTTTACCACCACCGAGGCGCTGGGCTGGGCATTGTCGCGCACGAACACGCTGGATTCGGGCATCGCGAGATGGACGCGCGCCTCGGTGACGGCGTCGATCTCCTGGATCGAGCGGGCGAGTTCGGTTTCGCGCGCCTGGCGCAACCGCTCGCCTTCGACTGCGCGGCTGACGCCCATCGGCAATTGATCGAGGATCGCATAGCCGCCGGGCGCAGCCTTCGGCAGGCCCTGCCCCGCGAGCAGCAGCCGCGCGCGCGAATAATCCTCTTCGTTCACCGTGACGGCGTTGGTGCTCTCGTCGATCCGGCTGTCGATGCTGGCCGCCGACAGCGCGGAGGTGACTGCAGCCTGATCGGCATCGGGGAGCCCAGAAAACAGCGTCTTCTGCGGCGCGCCCGACAATGCGGACCAGGCGAGCGCCGAGGCGCCGATCAGGCTGACCATCAGCGCCATCGGCCCCGCGCGGCGCACCGCGGGCTGCGCAAGCACGCCTTGGATCTGCTTCAGCGGATTGGCGAAGCGCTCGGGAATGACGGGATTGGAGGGAGCGAGTGCGTTTGCCATCTCAGACCGGCATGCTCATGATGTCCTTGTAGGCGGACAGGATCTTGTTGCGGACCTGGAGCGTCGCTTCGAAGCCGACCGACGCCTCCTGGCGGGCGAGCATCACCTTGGCGATGTCGACCGTTTCGCCGCGATCATAGGCTTCGGACAGGGCCGAAGCCTTTTGCGCCTGGGCGTTCACCGATTGGAGCGCATTCTCCATCGTCGTCGCAAAGCTCGTCGCCTGCGCCGGTGCGCTCGGCACCGACGCGGCCCCACTTGCATTAGCGCGGCTCAACGCGGCGTTGCGTTCCAGGATCTGCGCGCGCAGCGCCATCACCCGGTCAATGCCGCCAACACCCCCCACACCACTCATGCCCTCAGTCTCCGATCGTGCGGCGCGGCGATTTCCTCACCCTGTTCGCGCGCCTTCGCCAGGCGGTAACGCAAGGTTCGTTCCGAAATGCCGAGGCGGCGCGCAGTTTCGATCCGGTTGCCGCCGCATGCCTTCATGGTTTCGCGGATCGCCGCGAATTCGGAGAGCTGAACGACATGGCCGAGCGTCGCTGGCTCGTCGGCGGTCGGCACCGCCGCGAGGCGGGCCGGGGCGGCGCGATCGAACAGGATATGCTCCGCCTCGATCGTGTCGCCGCCGCAGAACAGCAGCGCGCGTTGGATGACGTTTTCGAGTTCGCGCACGTTGCCGGGCCAGTCGTAGCCGGCCAGCCGCGTGATCGCCGCTTCGGACGGCCACGGCACCGTCGCGCGCGTGCCAGCGTGGCGCAGGATCATCGTCGCAGCAAGCGCCGGCACGTCCTGCGGCCGATCGGCAAGCGGACGCGTCGTGAGTGGGAAGACCGACAGGCGATAGTACAGATCGGCGCGGAACCGCCCGGCGGCCACTTCGGCCTGCAGATCGCGGTTGGCGCAGGCGACGACGCGCACATCGATCGCCACCGGATGCGTCGCGCCGATCGGCACCACCTCACGCTCCTGCAGCACGCGCAGCAGCTTAGCCTGCAGCGACAGCGGCATCTCTGCGATCTCGTCGAGCACGATCGTGCCGCCGTGCGCCGCGCGAAAGAAGCCTTCCCCGCCCGAAGATGCGCCGGTGAAACTACCCTTCACATGGCCGAACAGCATTGCCTCGAGCATCGTCTCGGGCAGCGCGGCGCAGTTGATCGCGATGAACGGGCCGTCGCGGCGCGCGGAATTGCGGTGGATCGTGCGGGCCAGCACCTCCTTGCCGGTGCCCGTCGGGCCGTTGATGAGGACGGTGATGTCGGCTTCTGCCACACGCTCGGCGAGCGCGAACAGCGCGAGGCTCTCCGGGTCGGCCGCGGTCGGCAGGTCCGGCCCGCCGGCGAGCGCGCGGGCAAAGGCGTTGCCGACGACGGTGTCGCCATGATCGAACGTCAGCCGGGCGGGCGCGCCGTCACGATACGGCACCACCTGCCGCGCGCCACGCGCCAGCACGACGGTGCGCGCAGGGACGGGCGACGCTTCGCCCTCCGCGATCAGCCAGGCGGTGTCGGGCTGCGGCCGGTGCCCCGGTTTCTCGATCGCGAACCCCTGTGCGCGAAGCGACGAGACGAGAGCGATATGATTATCGGCAATCGCGACGGACGGAACGATCGAGCGCATTTTTCCCCCTAACGGAATAAGGTTTCGGTAGCGTTCCAATGGTTAACGACCGGTTGAACCGGCAGCCTGCCGGCAGAATATTTCCGGGCGCATGCCCTCGCGCGCGCACGCAGGGGCATGCGATCGCGCGTGCCCGCGCGCGAGGGGCAGCCGCTTGCCGGGCTTGCCGGAAATTCCGGCTAAATCTTGCCGGTCGGCGGCCGTTTGGGGTCTCGACGGATCGACGCCCGCAAGGGGGGCAGCGGTCTTCGTCGAATCACTCGGAGATCAATCCATGACCGTTATCGCTTCGAACACATCGGCGTTGCGCGCGTCCAACGCGTCGACAATGGCCAACAAGTCGCTCTCCACGTCGATGGAACGCCTGTCGACCGGCAAGCGCATCAACTCCGCGAAGGACGACGCCGCCGGCCTCGCCATCGCCAGCTCGATGACTTCGCAGATCCGTGGCATGAACCAGGGCATCCGCAACGCCAACGACGGCATCAGCCTGGCGCAGACCGCCGAAGGCGCGCTCGACGAAGTATCGAACATGCTCCAGCGCATGCGCGAACTGCGCGTCCAGTCCGAGAACGGCACCTACGCATCGGGCGACAAGCAGAACATCTATTCCGAGCAGAACGCGCTCGCCGATCAGATCCGTTCTGTGATCAGCAACACCTCGTTCAACGGCACGTCGCTGTTCAAGGGCAACGGCACCGCGGGCACCGCGCAGTCGGTGACGATCCAGGCGGGCGCGAACGCGTCCGACACGATCGCGATCAGCATCGACGATCTCAGCAACAACGCTGCCGGCAACGCGCTGTCGACGGTGGTCGATCTCGCCGCCACACCCAACGGCATGGCCGGCGATTCTGCCGCGGCGACGCCGGTCGTGCCGTCGATCGCCGCGTTCGACAACGCGATCTCACAGGTTGCCAGCGTCCGGGCAAAGCTCGGCGCGTCGCAGAACCGGCTGGAAAGCGCGGTCAACAATCTGACCAACAACGCCACCAACCTCAGCGATGCGCGCAGCCGAATCGAGGACGCCGATTTCTCGACCGAAACGACCAACCTCGCCAAGGCGCAGATCCTGAACCAGGCATCGACCGCGATGCTCGCGCAGGCGAACCAGTCGCAGCAGGGCGTGATCCGCCTGCTCGGCTAAGCGTAGCGGAGCCGGCGCCGCCCCCCTCCAAGGGTGTCGGCTCCGTCGTGCCGCCCGGTGTATGGGCGGAAGCAAGCGAAGCCCCGGCGGCCTATGGCCCCCGGGGCTTTTCCGCGTCCGTGCGCCTCTCCTGCCAAGGAGAGAGAAAATGGATGCAACTTTTTCCTAAAGCTCGCTCCGTCGCGGCCGTTTGCAGGTTCGGTGTCTAGGCCTTCGCCTCGGGGGCGGTGGAAGATGCCGGACAATGGAGATCACAATGACTGTTATCGGTAGCAACATCTCATCGCTGCGTGCGAGCAATGCATCGGCCAAGGCGCAGGACATGCTCGCCACCTCGATGGAGCGCCTGTCGACCGGCAAGCGCGTGAATTCGGCGAAGGACGACGCCGCCGGCTTGGCGATCGCCAGCTCGATGACCTCGCAGATCCGCGGCATGAACCAGGGCATCCGCAACGCGAACGACGGCATCAGCCTGGCGCAGACCGCCGAAGGCGCGCTCGACGAAGTCAGCAACATGCTGCAGCGCATGCGCGAGCTGCAGGTCCAGAAGTCGAACGGCACCTATTCGACCAGCGACACCGCGAACATCAAGTCCGAGCAGGACGCACTCGCCGCGCAGATCACCAGCGTCGTCGCCAACACCGCCTTCAACGGCAAGAAGCTGTTCGATGGCACCAATGCGACCGTCACGATCCAGGCAGGCGCGAACACGGCTGACACGGTCACGATGTCGATGACCAACCTGTCGACCGACACCGATCTCGCTGCAGTCTACACCGGCGGCGCAGCAGTCGCCGCTGCGACGCTGACGCAGTACGACACGGCGATTGCCAAGGTCGCGACGACGCGTGCGGGCCTCGGCGCGGCGCAGAACCGCCTTGAGAGCGCGGTCAACAACCTGACCAACAACGCGACGAACCTCAGCGACGCACGCAGCCGGATCGAAGACGCCGACTTCTCGACCGAGACGACCAACCTCGCCAAGGCGCAGATCCTGAGCCAGGCCTCGACCGCGATGCTCGCGCAGGCGAACCAGTCGCAGCAGGGCGTGCTCAAGCTGCTCGGCTAAGCGCCGACGCGGCTCCGGCCCCGCCCCCGCATCGGGGGTCGGAGCCAGCACGTGAACACGAGCCCCGGTGGTCGCATCCGACCGCCGGGGCTTTTGCTTGTCGCGAACGCCGCGCGACCAGCGCTGGTGACAAAAGCCTTAAGTTTCCGCGGGAACGGTCGTTTCGATGAACAGGTGGCGCGGCCACCGCTTTGGGGGGCGGAACGCCCGCGCATTCGGAGTTTCGAACATGACCGTAATCGGAAGCAACATCTCATCGCTGCGCGCGAGCAACGCATCGGCCAAGGCGCAGGACATGCTCGCCACGTCGATGGAGCGCCTGTCGACCGGCAAGCGCATCAACTCCGCCAAGGACGACGCCGCCGGCCTCGCCATTGCCAGCTCGATGACCTCGCAGATCCGCGGCATGAACCAGGGGATCCGCAACGCCAACGACGGCATCTCGATGGCGCAGACCGCAGAGGGCGCGCTCGACGAAGTCAGCAACATGCTCCAGCGCATGCGCGAGCTGCAGGTCCAGAAGACCAACGGCACCTATTCGACGACCGACGCGTCGAACATCACCGCCGAGCAGGAAGCGCTGGCGCAGCAGATCCAGTCGGTCGTCAAGAACACCGCGTTCAACGGCAAGAACCTGTTCGCGACCGCCAACAACAACATCACGATCCAGGCCGGCGCAAACGCCAGCGACACCGTGACGCTGGCCCTGCCCAAGCTCGACGCAGCCTATGCCGCCGGCCCGCCCGCCGTGGGCGAGCTGAGCCAGATCGTCGACTTCACCGCGACCGGCACCGATCCACGCCTCGCCACGGTCGATCTCGCCAAGTTCGACACGGCGATCGCGAGCGTCGCCACCACGCGCGCCGGCCTCGGCGCAGCGCAGAACCGCCTCGAGAGCGCGGTGAACAACCTGACCAGCAACGCGACGAACCTCAGCGACGCGCGCAGCCGGATCGAAGATGCCGACTTCTCGACCGAGACGACCAACCTCGCCAAGGCACAGATCCTGAGCCAGGCATCGACCGCGATGCTGAGCCAGGCGAACCAGTCGCAGCAGGGCGTGCTCAAGCTGCTCGGCTAAGCGGAACGTATCCGCTTCGGCGCCGGCACTGCCCCCGAATGGGTGCAGGTGTCGAACAAGGCCCCGGTTGCCGCAAGGCAGCCGGGGTTTGTCGTTCAACGGATCAGATAATCGATCGGCTTGAAGCTGCCGCCGTTCGAGTCATAAGCGGCGCACGCCGTCAGCCCGATCACCAGGTCCATCTCGGCGCGGAAGGTGATCCGATCGCCCGCCTTGCTGAGCGGCGGCAGCACGCGCAGCTTCCCCGTCTCGCCATCGACCGGCACATTCATGAAGCAGTTGAACGCACTTGGGATCATGTCCTCGGTGACGCCATATGGCGCCAGCGCGGCGGCGAGATTGCCGAAACAGCCGCGATGCAGCGGCTTGTTGGGATAGAAATGGCGGAAGGTATCGAGGCTGCACGGCGTCAGCAGGAAATCGTGCCGCCCGACGTCATCGGCGACAATCGCCAGCATCGCGCGCGAGCGGTTCGAATACAGCGAATGACCGGTCGTGAGGTAGATCGTCTCGGCATAATCGAACGTCCGCCCGGCGGAGATCGCCTCATCCACATCATCGGCATTGAACGCGAGCAGGTCCGAAACCTGACACCCCATCGGGTCGATCACTTCGAGCGTTGCACCAGCGTCGAGCCGGAAGGCCGTTCCGCTGCGCTCGGCGATCCGAACCGCTTCAGTCATTGGCGCCACGATAATGGAACGGACAGCTCCACCCTTCCTCGACAACACGGCCACTATATTGCCGCGCCTCGCTCGACGCGCCGTGACGCGCCAGCATCGGGTTGCGCGATCCGGCCAGTGCCTCGTCTCGCACTAGGATCTTCTCGCGCATCCCCTCATATTGCCCGGCGGCACGGAGGATCTCGAACTGGTCGTGCAGGTTGAAAACCAGCGTTGGCTTGGCGAAGCGTCGCGCCGGGCGGCTGGCGTTGGGATGAATGCCGACGACGAAGAACGCTTCCCCGCCGAAGCTCAACGAGAAATGCGGATCGTCCGGATCGGGGCTGACGCGCGCATCGTACGACTGCCCGCGCCACACATCCTTGTCCGACAGCGATTGCACGCGCGACCATAAGGCACGTTCAAACGTCGGCTCGTCAAGGTCGGTCGGCCCGTCGAAAACCACCGCAAAACTGCGGAATAGCCCAGGCTCCTCACGATACGCCTCGGCGAAGCGCATCAGCCCATCGTGGATGCGCAGATCGTCCCATCCACTGTCGAGCCGGTTGCAGGCAAGGACACTAAGCGTCCCACGCGCCAGCGCTGCCTTTGCGCCGACACATGGAAACAGGCGATCGGAAACATGCTCCTGCAGGAGCGTCTCGAAGTGATCCTGGTCGTTGTGGCGCCAGGGAAACATGGGTGTAGCTGGTTGTGGCATGGACGCGATGTACGCGTAGGCTGGAGCCGTCGTTCCCCTGGATTCAGCTTGATCTGCGTCAACGGCAAGATTCAGCCTTGAATCGCTATGACTTAGCCGTTCGTCAGAAGGCCTCGATCAACTATTCGCCAGCACGGATCAAAGGTTGCGAAGCATCGCCTTCTTTAACTTGGCATGTGCCGCGGCCTTGATCTGGCATACACGTGCGGCCCCGACCCCGAGCACCTGACCGATCTCGTCGAGGTTCAGTTCCTCGACGTGGTAGAGCTGGATCACCATCTGCTCGCGCTCGGGCAAGGCGGTAATCGCAGCGATCAGCCGGTCGCGTTGCTGCCCCTCCGCGAGCTGATCGAAGGCGCTCGGCGTGTCGCTGGCGAACCAGGGCTGATCGTCGGCATAGACTTCGTCGATCGAATCGAACTTCGCCGCTTCGGCGGTGGCATAGTCGGCGCGCAGCTTCTCGACGGAGACGCCGAGCCGGTCCGCCGTCTCGGCCTCCTTGGGCGTGCGTCCCAGTTCGCCGGTTAGCGCCTGGATCGCGCGATGATACTCGCGCCGGCGCTTGATCGCGCCGCGCGTCATCGCGGCGTGGCGACGCAACTCGTCGATCATCGCACCGCGCAGCCGGGTCGCGAGATATTGCTTGAACGTGACTTGCCCGCGATCCTCGAATGATCCGGCCGCTTCGACCAGCGCCACCAATCCTGTTTGCACCAGATCCTCCACTTCGACCGCGGTCGAGACGCTTCCGTGAATATGCCAGGCGAGCCGCCGGACGAGTGGCAGATGCTCGCGCACCAGCGCCCCTTCCTCGCGTGCGCGCGTGCGCGGGGAATAAGTAAGCGGCGTCGGTTGCTCGAACGCGGCGCGATTCGGCTCGGCGCTCATGCCGCCACCATGTGCGGCTGGCCGGCACCGATTGCCGGGTGCGTGTCGTTCGCGCCAATGACGGCGACGACTTCGACCGCCTTGTCCTCGGGGACTTCGAAGAAGCTCATGACGGGGGTATCCGGCAGACAGGTCTTGACGAGCTTGCGGATCGCGACGCGGATCGCGGGCTGCACGACGAGCGCAAATGGCTTGGCCTCGGCGATCATCGGCTCCGCGGCGCGCTGCAGCGCATCGACGATGCGGCGGCCGAGATCGGGCTCGATCACATGCCGACGCGACGGATCGGCGCGCATCGCCTGGCCGAGCAGGCCTTCGAGCCCGCCTTCCAGCGTCATCACGCGCAGCGGCTCGCGCACGCCGCACAGTTTCTGGATGATCAACGGGCCGAGTTCCGGACGGATCAGTTCGACGATCTCCTCGGCATCCTGCGTGCGCTGCGCGATCACCGCGATCGCGGCTGCGATGCGACGGAATTCCTTCAGCGTAATGCCTTCGTTCAGCAGCGCCTTGAGCACGCTCGTCAGCGTCGTCAGCGACAGCGGCTGCGGCACGAGCGAGGCGACGAGCTGCGGGTTGCGCTCCTTGAGGCCGTCGAGCAGCGCCTGCACTTCGTCCGCGCCTAGCATGTCGGCAGAGTTCGCGCCGAGCGCGTGGTTGAGATGCGTCGCGATGACGGTGCCGGAGTCGACCACGAGATAGCCGGCGCCGGTTGCCGCATCGGCATCGCCCGGCGCAATCCACGTCGCATCTAGCCCGAACGTCGGATCCTTTGCTTTCTTGCCCTTCAGGTCACCGAAGCCAGTGCCCGTATCGAGCGCGAGCATCTCGTCGGGCGACACCTGATCCTCGCCGACCACCACGCCGCCGACCAGCAGGCGATAGGTGTAAGGCGCAAGGTTGATGTCGTCGCGCACCTTCACTTGCGGCACGACGAAGCCGAGCTCCTTCGACAGCTGCCGCCGCACGCCAGTGATCCGGCCCATCAGCGGCGCGCCCTTGCGTTCGTCGACCAGCGGCACGAGGCCATAGCCGATGTCGAGGTTGACCATCATGCCGTCGGTCACTTCATCCCAACCGATGCGCGACTGGTCGATCGGCTCGGCGGTGATCGTCTCGATCGGGGCGGGACGTTGCGCGATCTGGCGCAGCTTCCAGGCGGCAAAGCCGGCGATGCCCGCGGCGGGCAGCAGGATAAGGTGCGGCATGCCCGGCATCACGCCGAGCAGCCCGAGCATGCCGGCGACCGGCGCCCAGGTGCGGGGGGATCCAAACTGGCTGCCGATCTGCCCCGCGAGATCCTGTTCGGAGCTGACGCGGGTCACGATCGAGGCCGCCGCGATCGACAGCATCAGCGACGGCAGCTGCGCGACCAGCGCATCGCCGATCGCCAGCAGCGTATAACCCTTGGCAGCATCGGCGATCGTCATGCCGTGGCTCACCGGCCCCAGGATCAGCCCGCCGATGATGTTCGCGGCGAGGATCAGGATCGCGGCGATCGCATCGCCCTTCACGAACTTCGACGAACCATCCATCGAGCCGTAGAAATCGGCCTCGGTCGATACTTCGATGCGCCGCTTCTTGGCATCTTCGGGGGTGATCAGGCCGGCGTTGAGATCGGCGTCGATCGCCATCTGCTTGCCGGGCAGTGCATCGAGCGTGAAGCGCGCGGAGACTTCGGAGACGCGGCCGGCGCCCTTCGTGACGACGATCAGGTTGATGATCATCAGGATCGCGAAGACGAAGATGCCGACGATATAGTCGCCGCCGATCAGGAAGCTGCCGAACGCCTCGATCACATGGCCGGCCGCGGCCTCGCCCTCATGCCCGTGGACCAGCACGACGCGCGTCGAGGCGACATTGAGACCAAGCCGGAACAGCGTTGCGAACAGCAGGACGGTGGGAAAGGACGAGAAATCGAGCGGCTTCTGCGCGTTGAGCGCCACCATCAGCACCGCGAGGCTGATCGCGATGTTGGCGACGAAGAAGATGTCGAGCAGGAAGGCCGGGATCGGCACGACCATGACGACGACGAGCAGCAGGATGGCGGCGGGCAGCGCGGCCTGTCGCGAATTGGCGAGGAACGTCATGCGATCAGCCGCCCATCCGCGCGAGCATCATATAGGCGAGCCGCGCATTGTCGGGCGACGGGCGAAGCAGGCTGGCCTGGCTGAGCCCGCCATTGGCGGGATTGCGGTTCATGGCGGCGGTGGCCCAGCTCATCGCGTCAGACGCGGACTGATTGGCGCCGGTGATCACCGTCGCGCCCTCCATGTCGAGCATCTGCGCGGCGAATTGCAGGCGCGGCAAGGGATTGCCGGTGTTGCCGGTGCTGCCGGCACCGTCCCCGAGCTTCGCGCCGAACCGCTGATAAACCTCGGAGAGTGACCGCGCCGAGCCGTCGCGCTCGAAAAAGACGTTGCGGTTGGCGCGCGCCGCGGCCGGAAACATGCTGGCGGCGGTACGATCGGGCGCAGCCTGCATTGCCTTGAGGAACTGCTTTGCCCCGCCAAGCCCCAGGAAATGCGCCATATAAAGGTCAGTGCCGGTCGCCTCGCGGCCCAGGCTCGCCTCGATCGCATTCTTGTTGTCGGAGGCATGCTCGGCAGCCATGAGCGAGGCCGCCTCGGGATTGTTGCGCAGATCGAGGATCGCGCGGCGCATATTGGGGTCGGTCACCGTCAGGCGCCCGGAAGAATTGCGCTGGATGCCGTTCGCGGCCCAGCCCATGCCGTGCTCGGCGCCGTGATCCTTCACCACCGCGAGCCACGATTGCTCGATGAACTGATATAACCCGCTCGCCGACGAGGTGCGCGCGCGCGCCGACGCGTTGAACCCGCTTTCGACCTTCGCCTGGCCGAGCAGATAGTCGAAATCGATCCCGGTCTTGGCGGCGGCCTGCTGGATCGCGGACTGCACGCGCCCGGCGGCGGCATTGAGGGCGTTAACGGTCATCGTTGCTGAAGCACTTCCCTGTTCGGGAGGCTAATCAGCAAGGAGTGTGCCAGTTATCTGATCCTCCCCAAGCTTTGCTTGGGGAGGGGGACCATGCGCAGCATGGTGGAGGGGAAAAGCCACAAACGACTCTCTCGCGGCTCTCCCCTCCACCACCGCGCTACGCGCGGCGGTCCCCCTCCCCACGCGCAGCGTGGGGAGGACTAATTACGCATAAGCCACCGGACCACGCCGATAGGCGTTGCCTCCCTCGCCGGTCAGCAATTGCAGGCGGCGGCGGACATTTGCCGCCATCAGGTTGACGTAGATGCGGCACGTTTCGTTCAAGCGATCCGCCTCGTTCGCCAGTTCGCGCAATTCCGGCCCGGCGGGGCCGTCGCCCAGATCGCGCAGCATTTCGATCGCGGTCAGCTTCGCCGCGGTCGCGCGCTCGAGGCCGGCAACGTCGTTGGACTTGAGCGCGGCAATCTCGCCGTGCAGCGTATCGATCACCCGGATCAGTGCCTCACGCCTGTTCATGCGACATCCATTCGTAGCGCGCCGCAATCAGCGCGTCGGCGATTGTTGTGGGTGACAGCGGATAGTTGCCCTCGGCAACCGCCTGCTGGATCTTCTTCACGCGATCCACATCGACCGGCGCGGCCACCGAAAGCTGTGCGGCGACCGTGGGCGCCTGCGTCGTCTCGGGCTGCTTGGCTACGCTCACTGCCGCGGCGGGCGCCGCAACGCGCTGTATTTCCGTGATCTTTCGATCGTTTATCAGGGGTTTCACCCCAATCGAGTCTACCATGTCCGCACCTGCTACGCCTCGATCCCGAAGCATCAAACGGCCGATAGGCGACAGACTTTAGGACTTTTTTCATTCGGCTTAAAATTTTGCCGGAGGTCATTCCGCCCAGCCGGGCAGCGTGGCGCGCCCGGGCGCCATTGCGACCGCCTGGACCGGCATCTTCGCCCCCTCGACGCGCACCATCAGCCGCTGGCCCTGCGCGGCATCTGCCATCGCGATGCCCTCGCGCGTGATCGAAAAGCCGTCCGAGCCCGCCTCGATCAGCAATGGATCGCCGCGCTTGATGATCTTTTCCGCACCCACGGCCGGCGCCGCTGCCGGCGTGCGCGCGAAGACGGTGGCCTGCGCGGGCATGCGCACGGGCACGAACAGGCGCCAGTCGGGGCCAGAACAGGCTACGACAACGGCGTCATGCGCCTCGGTCCGCCACGACATCGCCACCATGGGACAAGTCGCGAGCCGCAACCGCGGGTCGACGACAGCGCGCGCACCCCCTTCGTCGCCGATCGCGCGCCCCGTAAAAGCGGCAACGGCGCGGTCGAGCGCGGCGGTATCCTGATGGCCAGCGGCGGCGAGCGCCAGAGCGAGCGCGATCACTTATCGTTCTCCAGTAAAGGCTAGGGTGACGACCACCTGCCGGCGCGAGGGCCGATCGGCAGTGATGATGACGAGGCGGTCCGGTGCAACCGGCGCAAGTGCGGCGGCGACCGCGCGGCCACGATCGGCGGCAAGCACCGCGGCGCTGCCGCTTGCGCGATCGATGTCGGCGGACGTGCCGTCGACCGAGGCGGTGACCCGCAACTGGACGCGCGGATCACGCGCCGCCTCGCGCGCCCAGGCGACGAGGCTGTCGGGCGAAGCCGGCAACGTCGCCGAACCCGGCGCGAAATTGAACATGCCGGCAGCGGCGACGGGCAGCGGATCGGGCGTCCCTGGGACGGTGGGCGCGCCAAACCCGGCGCGAATGCCGCTCGCCAGCGCCTTCCGATCGAGCTGCTGATTCGCCTGGAGCAAGACAAAGAAGCCGACGAGCAGCAACGCGAGATCGGCGAGCGTCATCAGCCATAGCGGCCGGCTCAGCGGCGCGACGGGAAAGTCGTCGGCCACGGTCATGCCGCTGCGTTCTCCGCCGGCATCGGCGAGAATGTTACCGGCCGCGGCTGTTCGCGTTCGGCGAGCGCCACCAGTGGCGCCTCGATCCGCGCGCGCTCGAACGCTTCGGTCCGCGCTGCGGCGCGTAGCCGGCTGGCGATCGGCAGCGCGACAAGATTGCCGAGCAGCGCCCCATAAAGGGTGGCGAGCAACGCCACCGCCATCGCGCCGCCGATCGCCTGCGGATCGGTCATCTGCACGAACATTGCGACGAGGCCGATCAGCGTGCC
The DNA here is from genome assembly GCF_020866845.1 of Sphingomonas radiodurans. Lineage (NCBI taxonomy): Bacteria > Pseudomonadati > Pseudomonadota > Alphaproteobacteria > Sphingomonadales > Sphingomonadaceae > Sphingomonas > Sphingomonas radiodurans. The sequence goes on along the minus strand of NZ_CP086594.1, from coordinate 2,692,553 downwards.
GACCATGCCCATCGCCGGCGCCGCCTCGGCCATCCCGGCCCAGGCGTCGGCGGCGGCGCAATGCCGCTCGATCCGCGCGCGGCGCAAATGCTGAAGGCGCGCCGCGACGTCCTCGGGCGGGTGGCCATCGACGATATCGGCGATTGCCGCGGCGACATCCTTGTCGGCGATCACCGACCGGTCGAGCGACATCGCGCCGTGCCGTCGCGCGATCCGGCCGAGTGCACCGATCTGCTGCAGCAGCGGTTGGGCCGAGAAACGTCGGCGTGGCAGCGTGGCGAGCGCCGCAACCGCGCGCACGAGATCGCTCGCTGGCGTGCGCAGGATCGCCGACGCGATCGTGCCCCCGCCCACGATGGCCAGCGCGGTCGGATCGATGAAGGTGCCAAGGTTCATGGCGCGGCATCTGCAAGCCGTGCGCCAGTTTGGTTAGCGAGGTCTGACCTGACCTCCGTTCGTCCCGAGCATCGTCGAGGGACAGCCACGCAAGGTGCTGCCACTGGCCTGTCCCTCGACTTCGCTCGGGACTAACGGGAGGTCAGCCGGCAAGCCTTGCCGGCCACCCGGCAACATCTTGCCGCCCGCTCCTGCCGCGCACCATCCCTCGCCCCCGCCGACGCACTTGGCACACCCCTTGCTGATACTCACCCGCACAGGACGTGCAGGAGTTCGGGCAGTGGCCAACGGCAGTCTTTTTGGCGTTCACGGGGCAGCACTCGAGGTACGGGCGCAGCGCATGAACGTGCTCGCGTCGAACATCGCCAACGCCTCGACGCCGAACTTCAAGGCGCGCGATATCGATTTCACCAAGGCGCTCGCGTCGATGGAACAGCAAGGCGCCAACGCGATCGACCAAGCGATGCTGTACCGGGTGCCCGATTCACCCTCGATGGACGGCAACACGGTCGAGCTCAGCAAGGAGCAGACCGCCTTCGCCGAAAACGCTGTCCAGTATCAGACGACGCTCTCGTTCCTGAACGGGCGCATCAACCAGCTCACGCGCGCGCTGCGGGGAGAATAAGCCATGGCCAACCAGCCACTCTCGATTTTCCAGGTCGCCGGCCGCGCGATGTCCGCGCAGCTCACGCGGATGAACACCACCGCGTCCAACCTCGCCAATGCCGGCGCGGTCAGCGGTTCGGCCGCGACCGCGTATCGCAGCATGAAGCCGGTGTTCCGCACGCAGTTTGACCAGGCCAGCGGCATGGCGACGGTGGACGTCGAGCGCGTCGTGACCGCCGGCGATGAGCCGACCAAGATCCACGATCCGAACAACCCGATGGCTGACGGCGAGGGCTATGTTTACCAATCCGCGGTCGACGAGACGCGCGAGCTGGTCGACATGATGGAGACCGCGCGCAGCTACCAAAACAATGTCGAGGTAATGAACACCGCGAAGTCGCTGATCGTCGACACCCTCAAGATGGGGCGCTGATAGATGGCTACCTCTTTCGACAGCACGATCGCCAATCTCGGGATCAGCAGCACCGCGAACACGGCGGCGAACGGCGCCACGTCCAAGTCGACGTCGCTCGGCCAGGCCGATTTCCTGAAGCTGATGACCGCACAGATGAAGAACCAGGATCCGTTCGATCCGGTCGACAATACGCAGATGGTCGCGCAGATGGCGCAATTCTCCTCGCTCGCCGGCATCACCGAGATGGGATCGACGCTGAAGGCGATCGCCGACAAGCTCGGCGCGACGAGCATGCAGGATGCGGTCAGCTATGTCGGCCGCACCGTCCTGACGGCGGGGAACACCGCCTACGGCCGGTCGGCGGGTGGTATCGCCGGCGCGATCGAGCTTGGCGCAGAGGCGAGCAACGTGACCGTCTCGATCGCGGACGCGAACGGCCAGGTACTGCACACTGCCGATCTCGGCGCGCAGAAGGCTGGCACGATCGGCTACGAGTGGGATGGCAAGAAAGCCGACGGCACCGATGCCGGCACCGGGCCATTCACCGTCACGATCAACGCCGCGGACGGCGCCTCGAACGTCCCAGCCACTGGCTTGGTCTGGGCGCCGGTCACGTCTGTATCGACCACCAGTGGTTCCCCTGTCCTCACCTTGCCGGGCATCGGCGAGGTTCCTGCCAGCGCCGTTCGCCAGATCGGCTGATCCTTCCAAATACTCAGGTTCTCAGGAGCTTTCCCAATGTCCTTCTACACTTCGCTTTCGGGCCTTCAGGCGGCGCAGACCGACATGTCGACGATCTCGCACAACCTGGCGAACGTCTCGTCGAACGGATTCAAGAAGAGCCGCAGTGAATTCACTGACATCATGGCATCGAACTTCACCACCGATCCGCGCCGCATGGTCGGCTCGGGGACGGCGCTGGCGCAGAACAAGCAGCAGTTCGGCGAGGGCAGCCTGATCACCACCGGATCGTCGCTCGACGTGGCCGTATCCGGCGAAGGCTTCTTCGCGGTGAAGGCCCCTAATGCCTCGGGCTCGATCGCCTACACGCGCAACGGCAGCTTCACGGTCGATCCGAACCGCTACATCACCGATGCACAGGGCAGCCGGTTGCAGGCCTATGCCGTCGAAACCGACGGCACCGTGCCCGGCCAGGGCACGCTGATCGACGTGCGCGTGCCCGAAACGACGGGCACCGCCAAGGCGACCAGCACCATGTCGCTAAAGGCGAACCTCAACACCAGCGCGCTCGCGCCGGCCGAGGCGTTCAGCCGCGCCAGCCCCGCGACCTACAATAATTCCACCTCGACCACCGTCTTCGATGCCGCCGGCAACCCGCAGACGCTGACCAACTATTTCGTCCGCAAGGCGCCAGCCGAGGCCGCGAGCACCGCCAGCGAATGGTCGGTCTACAGCTTCGTCGGCGATCAACCGCTTAACGAGGGCAATCCCAACGACGTCACGTTCGACTCGGAGGGCAATCTCACCAGCGGCGCGAACCTGTCGCTCGCCTTCCCGGACGCAGGCGACGCCACGCGCGCGCCGATCAGCCTCGACCTGACCGGCTCGAGCGCAGCCAAGCAGGCGTTCTCGATCGCGTCGCGCACGCAAGATGGCCAGTCGCTCGGCGAATTCTCGGGCATCACGGTCGACAGCGCGGGCGTCATCACGGCGAGCTATTCGAACGGCGACGCGGTGAAGCTGGGCAAAGTGGCGCTTGCCACCTTCGTCAACCCGACTGGACTGAAGCAGAACGGCGGGAATTACTGGACGTCAACCGGCCTGTCCGGAACCGCGACGATGGGCAGCGCCAACGAAAACGGCTTCGGCAAGCTGATGTCGGGCATGGTCGAGGGATCGAACGTCGACATTACCGAGGAGCTCGTCGAGCTGATCTCGGCGCAGCGCAACTTCCAGGCGAACGCCAAGGCGCTCGATACCGCGAGCCAGATCTCGCAGACGATCTTCAACATTCGCGCCTGATCTGACGGCGGCGCAGGACACCTTAGATGGACAAGCTGGTCTACACCGCGGCGACGGGGCTCAAGGCGCACATGTCGGCGCAGGCCGCGATCGCCAACAACATGGCGAACGTGTCGACCACCGGCTTCCGCGCCGACCGCGTGGTGTTCGACCGGATCGAGCTGAAGGGCGGCGGCAGTCGCTTCGATGCACGCATGCCAGCGGCGGAAGAAGTGACCGACGCCGATCGCTCGCTCGGCGCGATGATGCAGACCGGGCGCAGCCTCGACGTGGCGCTGACCGGCGCCGACACGTGGATCGCGGTGCAGGCGCCCGACGGCACCGAAGGCTATACCCGCCGCGGTGACTTGAGCGTCTCCGCCTCGGGCACGTTGCAGACCGGCGACGGCTTTCTCGTGATGGGGTCGGGGGGCCCCATCACGATCCCGCCGTACAACACGCTGTCGATCGGGTCCGACGGCTCGATCTCGATCGTCCCGCAAGGCGCTGAAGCGACCGAGACGACCGTCATCGACAAGGTGAAGATCGTCTCGGACAAGGGGTCGTCGACGGTGAAGGGCCTCGACAATCTGATGCACGTGCGCGGCGGCGGGGTGCTGCCCGAAGACATGGACGCAAAGCTCGCATCCGGCACTCTCGAACAGTCGAACGTCAACATGACCCAAGTGCTGGTCGACATGATCGAAAACCAGCGCAGCTACGAGGTTCAGGCCAACCTGCTGAAGGAAGCCAAGACCATGGACGAAGGCGCCGCATCCGTGATGCGGATGCCCGGTTGAGAAGGATTTAAGCCATGACCACCGCCGCCATGCACATCGCGCGCACCGGGCTCGACGCCCAGGATACGCGCATGCGGGTGATCTCGAACAACCTCGCGAACGTCAGTACCACCGGGTATAAGCGCGATCGCGCGGCGTTCGAGACGCTGAGCTATCAGGTGATCACCGCGCCCGGCGCGCAATCGACGCAGGAGACGAAGTACGCGACGGGGCTGAACCTCGGCACCGGTGTGCGCGTCCAGGGCACCGCGCGGATCGACACGCAGGGCTCGCTCAACACCACCGGCAACAGCCTCGACATGGCGCTCGACGGCGATGGCCTGTTCCAGGTGCAGCTGCCCGGCGGCCAACTCGGCTACACCCGCGCGGGCAATTTCTCGCGGTCGCCCGAAGGCCTGCTGATCACGTCGGAAGGCTATCAGGTGATGCCCGGGATCACGATCCCCGAAAACGCCACCGCGATCACCGTTGGCACCGACGGCACGGTCTCCGCGACCGTGCCGGGGCAAGCCGAATCGCAAAACCTTGGCCAGGTGCAGATCGCCAGCTTCCCGAACACCGCGGGGCTGCAATCGATCGGCGACAATTACCTCGTCGAGACGTCGTCGTCGGGCGCCGCCAACCTCGGTATTCCGGGACAGGACGGTCGCGGCCAGATCCGTCAGGGCATGCTCGAGGCGTCGAACGTCAATGTCGTCGAGGAACTGGTCGACATGATCGAGACGCAGCGCGCGTACGAGGTCAATTCCAAGATGATCTCGGCGACCGACGACATGCTCAAATACGTCAACCAGAACCTCTGAGGACGCAGACCGACATGGCATCCCGCGTCCCCAATCCGCTCGCCGGCCACTGGATCACGCTCGCGCTCGTCGCGGTGGCCTTCGTCCCCGGCCCCGCCGAAGCCGGGCTATTCGGCAAGAAGAAGCCGGCGGAGGATTTCACCGCCGTGCGCATCCAGCCGATCGCACCGCTTCCCGTGCTGGCGCCCGCGCCCGCCAACGGCTCGATCTTCCAGGCGGCGGACGGCTATGCCGCGCTGCACGAGGGCTGGCGCGCGCGCCGCGTCGGCGATCCGCTGACGATCATCCTCGTCGAGCGCACCGCCGCCTCCAAGTCCTCCACCTCGCAGCTCGATTCAGGCGGCGGCTTTGGCCTCACACCGCCCACCACGGGCGCGCTCAACCTGTTCAACCGGTCCGACGCGAGCATCAGCGGCGACCGCAACTTTAACGGCACCGGCACTGCCGGGCAGGCGAACTCGCTGTCAGGCGAAGTCTCGGTCACCGTCGCGCAAGTATTCCCTAACGGCACGATGCTCGTGCAGGGGCAAAAGCGCGTCACGCTCAACCGCGGCGACGAATTCGTCCAGATTAAGGGCATCGTCCGCACCGCTGACGTCGACCGCGACAATCGCGTGCTCTCGACCCGCGTCGCCGATGCGCAGATCGCCTACACTGGCAAGGGCGATGTCGCCCGCGCGGGCCGCCAAGGCTGGCTCAGCCGGTTTTTCCAGGTCGTGAGCCCGTTCTAATCGGCCTTAGCCGCCCGTTAACCACGCCCGCTGCACAATCGAGCACCATGATCATGCTACGCACCCTCCTCGCCTGCCTCGCCGCGCTGCTGGTCGCCGCGCCCGCCGCGGCTGATCGGATCAAGGATCTCGGCGGCTTCCAGGGCATCCGCTCGAACCAGCTGACCGGCTACGGCGTCGTCGTCGGCCTGCCGGGCACGGGCGACGACAATCTCGAATTCACCGTCCAGTCGATGAAGGCGGTTGCATCGCGCTTCGGGCTGCAGCTTCCGCCGAACGTCAATCCCGGCCTCAAGAACGCCGCGGTCGTGATGATCACTGCCGATCTGCCCGCCTTCGCCAAGCCCGGCCAGCGCATCGACATCACCGTCTCGTCGATGGGCAAGGCAAAGTCCTTGCGCGGCGGCAGCCTGATCATGGCGCCGCTGCTCGGCGCCGATGGCCAGGTCTATGCCATGGCGCAGGGTAACCTCGCCGTCGGCGGCCTCGGCGCGGAGGGCCGCGACGGATCGCAGATCGTCGTCAACACGCCCTCTACCGGCCGCATCCCCGAAGGCGCCACCGTGGAACGCGCGGTCGCGACCGGTTTCGCCGACACCCCTGCCCTCACCTTCAACCTGCAACGCGCCGACTTCACCACCGCGCAGAACGTCGCGGCCGCGATCAATCAGCGGCTCGGCTTCGGCACGGCGCAAGCGGTCGACGCCGTCTCGGTCGCCGTCCGCGCGCCGCTCGGCGCAGACGTGCGCGCCACGCTGATGTCGACGATCGAAAATCTCGACGTCACCTCCGCCGAGCCCGCCGCCAAGGTGATCGTCAACGCGCGCTCGGGCACCGTCGTGATCAACTCCGCGGTCCGCGTCGGCCCTGCCGCCGTCACCCACGGCAAACTCACCGTGCGCATCGACGAGAACCAGCGCGTCAGCCAGCCGGCACCGTTCAGCCAGGGCCAGACCGCGATCGAGCAACAATCCGGTGTCGCAGTCGAGGAGGAGCGTCGCCCGATGTTCCTACTCGCCCCCGGCCCCAAGCTAGCCGACATCGTCAAGGCGGTGAACGCGATCGGCGCTTCGCCGGCCGATCTCGTCGCGATCCTCGAGGCGCTGAAGGAAGCCGGCGCACTCAAGGCGGAGTTGATCGTCCTGTGACGCCGATCGACCCCACGCAGGCCATCAGCGGCGCAACCGGCATCGATTCCGGCCTGAAGCGCACCGCGACGCACCAGAATCTCGTCGCCGCGGGGCAGCAGTTCGAATCGGTCTTCACGTCGATGATGATGAAGTCGATGCGCCAGACGAAGCTCGCCGAGCCGCTGTTCGACAGCCAGGCGATCGACACCTTCCGCGACATGCAGGATCAAAAGCTCGTCCAGCAGATGGCGGAGCACACGCCGCTCGGCATCGGCAAGGCGATGACTGACTTCCTGTCCCGCGCGCTAGCACCGGCACCTGCATCGCCGGCACCTGCGGAAGATGCGTCAATCGATGCGCAACCGGTTCTTAACCCGGCATCGTCCAAACCGGCACCGTGAGCGATCTTCTGTCCATAGGCGCGTCAGGCGTCCGCGCAAATCAGGCTGCGCTGGCGGTGGTGTCCGAGAACATCGCCAATGCCGGCGTGTCGGGCTATTCGCGCCGCGCGATCACGTCGAAGGAAATCGTCTCCGTCTCCGCCACCGGTGCCACGAGCGCCCACGGCGTCTTCGTTACCGGCGTCAGCCGTGCGGCCGACATGTTCAAGGCCGCCTCGGTGCGCGCCGCCGGTGCGGACCTCGCACGGACCGAATCTGGCGGCGTGTGGCTCGACCGGATCGAGACCGCCCTCACCGGCTCGGGGCTCGATTCGCGCCTCACCAGCTTCTTCAACGCTGCCAAGGCGGTCTCCGCCGATCCCACCGCCACCGCCCCGCGCGCCGCGATGCTCGAACAGGCTCGCTCGCTTGCGGCTTCGTTCACCTCGACCGGCGCTGCGCTCGCCAATGCGACGACCGAGCTGGACGCCACCGCCGACGGGGCCGTCGCGGACCTGAATGGCCTGTCGGCAGCGCTCGCCAAGGTCAACGACGGGCTCGGCCGCGCCGCGCCGAACTCCGCCTCGGCCGCCGGCCTTGCCGATCAGCGTGACGATCTGCTGGAAAAGATGAGCGCGCTGGTCGACGTCAACGCGACGCTCGATTCCTATGGTCGCGCCACGGTGCGTGCGGGCAGCGGCAATGGCGTCGCGCTCGTCGCCGGCGCCCAGGTCGCAAGCGTCAGCTATGCCCGCAACGCCGAAGGCGCAGTCGCCTTTGCGGTGAAGACCGGCAGCGGCGATCCGAGCATCTTGACCCCAAATGGCGGCGCGCTCGGCGGGATCGTCGATGGCGCGCAGCGCATCGCCGACGCGCGCGCGTCGCTGAGCGACATGGCAACCGCCTTCGTCGATGGCGTGAACGCGACCCAAAATGACGGTCGCAATCTCGATGGCACGGCAGGCGCCTCGATGTTCGCCGTCGGCGCCGCACCCACCGATATCACGCTGACGCTCACCGATCCGCGTGGCATCGCCGCAGCATCCGTTGGCGAAGGTACGCGCGGCAACGGCAATCTCGCCAAGCTCGAAGGCCTGCGCACAGGCGCGGATTTCGAAGGCAAGCTCACGTCGTTGGTCGCCGGCAACGCCGCCGCGATCGACGCGCGCAACACCGTTGCCGCCGCGCAAAGCGCGATCCGCGATGGCGCGGTTGCCGCGCGCGACAATATCTCGGGTGTCGATCTCGATACCGAAGCGGTCGATCTGCTGCGTTTCCAGCAGGCGTATCAAGCGTCAAGCCGGATCATCTCGGTCGCGCGCGAGACGTTCCAGACCCTGATGGATATCCGCTGATGAGCGTCAATCTTTCCACTTCGCTCTTTTATGGTCGCTCGACCAGCGCGATGCAGACGCTGTCGGCCCGGATCGATACGCTCAACACGCAAGTGTCGACCGGCAAGAAGCTGCTCACGCCCTCCGACGATTCGATCGGCTATCAGCGGCTTCAAGGGATCACGCGTGCCAACGCGGATGGCGTGCAGGATGCCGCGAACGTCACCATCGCCCAGTCGGTGCTGCAACAGGCCGGCACCGCGCTGACGCAGATCACCGATCAGCTCCAGCGCGCGTCCGAACTGGTGATCCAGGGAAAGACCGGCACCAATTCTGTCGATGCGCAAAACGCGATCGCGACCGAGCTCGAGGGTATCCTCGCCTCGGTCGTGGCGCTTGCCAACGCCAAGGACGCGCGCGGCGGGCCGCTGTTCGGCGGCCGCGACGACGCTGCGGCTGTCACGCCAGGCGCGGGCGGCCAGCTCGGCTTTGCCGAGGGCAAGGCAAGCGCGATCCCGATCGGTGACGGCCAGAGCGTCGAGGTAACCGTCAACGCACGCGAATTCCTCGACAGCCCGAGCGGTGATCTCGGCAGCGCGCTGGCCGGCATCATCGCCGCGCTGCGTGCCGGCGAAGCAATCCCGGAAGCCGCGTCGGACGCGCTCGACGCGATCGGCGAGCAGGTTACCGCAACACAGGCGACCGTCGGTGCGCGCGAATTGCGCGTCGACATCCAGGCCGCACAGATCAAGACCGCGTCAAGCGACCGCGAGATCGCACGATCGGGCATCGAGGATGCCGACGCGACGGAAACGATCATCGAGCTGCAGAAGACGATGACGATCCTGCAGGCGACGCAGGCAAGCTTCTCGAAGCTCTCAAGCCTCTCGCTGTTCGATTACCTGCGGTAATTTCTTCTTCTCCCCTCCCGCTTGCGGCAGGGGCCGGGGGAGGGCGTGTTAGTCAAGGACCGCCGCGCCGACGGACCGTCCCTCCTCTAACCCCTCACGCAAGCGGGAGGGGGACAGAAGAAAAACTACCACGCGGTAACGTCTTGGCTACCATGTCCGGTTAACCATCAGACCGGTAAACGCTTCTCGGGGAAGTCCATGTTCGCCGCCATCGGCCTTGTTGTCCTCATTGCGATGGTATTCGGCGGCTTTGCCATCACTGGCGGCGCGCTCGGCCCCGTGCTGCACGCCCTCCCGCACGAGATGCTCATCATCGGCGGTGCCGCGGCCGGCGCGCTGATCATCGGCAATTCCGGCAAGGAATTGAAGGCGATGGGCGGCGGCCTCGCCAAGGTATTCAAGGGGCCGAAGTACAAGAAGCAGGATTATCTCGACGTCATCTTCCTCGTCAGCAAGCTGATGAAGATGCTGCGCATGGAAGGGCCGATCGCGCTCGAGCCGCACGTCGAGGATCCCAAGTCCTCCGCGGTGTTCGCCGAATATCCCAAGCTGCTCGCCGATGCCACGCTGGTCGCGCTGATCGCCGATACGCTGCGGCTCGTCGTCGTCTCGTCGGGCACGCTCGACGTGCATGCGGTCGAGGAAGTGATGGATAATTCGATTAAGACGCACCACCACGAGGTTGAGGGGCCGCACACGACGCTCTCATCGCTCGCGGACGCGCTGCCCGCGCTCGGGATCGTCGCGGCGGTGCTCGGCGTGGTGAAGACGATGGGCTCGATCGATCAGCCGCCGTCGGTGCTCGGCGGGATGATCGGATCGGCGCTGGTCGGCACGTTCCTTGGCGTGCTGCTCGCCTATGGCATCGTCAGCCCGCTCGCCTCTCGGCTGAAGCAAGTGATCGATGCCGACGCCGCGATCTATCACGTGGTCAAGCAGATCATCATCGCCTCGCTCCACGGCCATCCGCAGCCGCTCGTCATCGAAGCCGCACGTTCAGGGATCGCGCACAGCAACCAGCCGGGCTTTGCCGAAGTATTCGACGGGCTGCGGGGCAAGTAAGTGGCCGCGCGCGCGCCTCACGGGAACAACCAGCCGCCCAAGATCATCGTCAAGAAGATCTATATCGAAGGGCATGGCGGCCATCATGGCGGCGCGTGGAAGGTCGCTTACGCCGATTTCGTCACCGCGATGATGGCGTTCTTCCTGCTCATGTGGCTGCTCGGCGCGACGACCGAGAAGCAGCGCAAGGGCATCGCCGATTATTTCGCGCCGACGATCCTCAACACCAAGTCGCTCGGCGTTGGCGGCAGCGGGCTAATGGGCGGCCAGTCGGTCACGTCGAGCCAGAAGACCGGAACATTCGACGGCAACTCACGCATGCCGACGATCGTCTCGCGCACCGACGGCAGCGGCGGGCCGGATATGGGTACGGGTAAGAAGGGATCGCTGCGCAGCCCGACCGCGATCGCCGCGGAGGATCGCAAGAACTTCGCCAAGCTGAAGGCCAAGGTCGAGCAGCAGTTGCAGGAGCGCAAGGGGCTGGCCGCGCTGGCCAAGCACATCCGTTTCACGATGACGCCCGCGGGCATGCGGATCGATCTGGTTGACGACGCCAATTATTCGATGTTCTCGCTCGGCACCACGGCGCTCGAGAGTGGCGCTTCGTCGCTGATCGGGATGGTCGCCGAGGGCATCCGCCCGACGCAGAACCCGATCATGATCCGCGGCCATACTGACAGCCTGCCCTTCGGCGATCCGCGCGCGATGAACAACTGGATGCTCGCCACCGGACGCGCCGAAACGACCCGCCGCCGGCTGGCGCAGGGCGGCATCCCCGAGAACCGCTTCCATCGCATCGAGGGGGTCGCCGATCGCGAGCCGATGATCACCGCCGATCCGATGGACCCCCGCAATCGCCGCGTCGCGATCACCTTGCTTTATCGCCCCGGATCGTTCGGACAGTAACACCACCACCCCGGATACTTATGCCGCCACGACAATGCTTGGCGGCAGCCATTGTACACTATAGAGGCGCCAGCTTATCCCGGGGGGGAATGCGTGTTCGGAGCGAGTGGCCAAAAATTCCGATTAGGTCGTGGCGCCGGCACGTGGCTTGCGCTGTCCGCACTTGGAACTCCGATATTTGCGCAGCAGACCCCGACCGCAGCGGCGCGAGGCACTCGCTCCAGTTCGATTGACCCCGCCACACCCCGGCCTTCCCCCAGTCCGAACCAGTCGCCCGAACTGCTGCTGCCCACCCACACCGGCGATCCAATGGCGATTCGTGCCGCGGACGATCCGCTGCTCGCGTTGATGCGCACGACGGCGCCGGTCGAAGTGCTCCAGCGCATCGTCACCGAGACGATCGCCCGCGCGCCCGAAGCCGATGAGGCCGAGGCCATGCGCGACCAGGCCGGCGCCGCACTGGGTGAGGCCAAGGCCGTACGCCGCCCGACCGTCGATGTGACGATCACCAGCTACAAGGTGCTCTCGCGGAATTTCGGCAACAATATCGAGAACATAATCGAAGAGTCGCGGCCTGGTCGACGCACCGATCAGCTGCTGACGGTCGATCAGTTGCTGCTCGACGGCGGCAGCGCCAACGCACGGATCGGCGCGGCACGCGACCGACTGCGCGCCGCCGAGACCGACGTATTCGGCGCGCAGGACCGGGTCGCGCTGCAGACGCTCGCCTCGTGGTACGACGTATTCACCTATCGCTCGCTGGTCGGCCTCTCCACCGCCTTCGCCGCCAGCCAGCGCGAACTGCGCGTAATGGTGCAGGAGCGCATCCGCCGCGGCGTATCCGCCGAGGCCGATATCGCACGGGTCGACAGCTACATCGCCTCAGCCGATGCGCGCGTGGCGCGCTTCCGCCGGCTGGAGGCGCAGGCCACGGCGCGTTTTCAGTCACTTACGGGTGCTCCTCCCCCTACTGGCTTAGCGCGCGCGCCGTTCATCGGACAGACCGGGATCAGCAAAGATCTGGCCGTGACACGTGCAATCGATGTGCCCGCGGTCCGCTCGGCGCGCGCTACTGCCGAAGCCGCTCGCAATGATGCCAAGGCAGCGCGCGCCGATCGTCTGCCGACACTGTCGGCCGGGCTCGATACCGGCCGCTACGGCATCTACGAAACGCCACGCGACTATGACGTGCGCGCGCGCCTCACGCTGCGCCAGCGCCTGTGGGGCGGCATCGAAGAACGCGATCAGCAAGCCGCCGCCCGCGCCCGCGCCGCCGACGCGCGCGCGAACCGCGTCTCAATCGAGGCCGCGCGCGATGCCGAGATCGCCTGGTCCGACGTTCAGGCGCTCGACGCGCTCGAGGCCACCTATATCGCCAGCCGCCGCTCGCGCGACACGATCGCGGAACGGTTCCGCGTCGCATCAGGCACGCTGTTCGACGTGATCGGCGCCGACGACAGCTATTTTGAAACCGCGGTAGGCTATCTTCAGTCGGTCACCGAACTCGATGCCTCGCGCTACGTACTGTCGTCGAAAACCGGCCAGCTTCTCCCCACGCTCGGCATCACCGCTCCAGTCCAAGGATGCCCGCAATGAGCGATGACACGCTCGTCCCTGATCCTAAAAAAAGCGCTTCGCGCCATGGCTGCTTGAGCCGATGCTCGAAAACAAGCAAACCTATATCAAAGTCGCGGCGGCGGCGGTGCTGATCAACATTTTTGCGCTCGTCACCTCACTATTTTCGATGGTGATTTACGACCGCGTCATTCCGAATGACGCGATGTCGAGCCTCGTGGCGCTGTCGATCGGCTTCACCATCGTGATCCTGTTCGATTTTCTGCTGAAGATGCTGCGACCCTACTTCGTTGATATTGCTGGGGCAGACATCGACCATCAGGTCGGCGAGCGTGTGTTCAAGAAGCTGCTGGCGATCCGCCTCGATCACAAGAAGGGCTCGACCGGCGCCCTCGCCGGTCTGATGCGCGAGTTGGAAGCACTGCGCGACTTCTTTGCCTCGGCTACGATGTCGGCACTGGCCGATCTGCCGTTCCTGTTCCTGACCGTTGCGGTCATCTGGGCGATCGGCGGCAAGGTGGTGATCGTGCTGCTGGTCGTCATCCCGATCGTGCTGCTGACCGCATGGGCGACAAATCCGGCGCTCGAGCGGCTTACCGCGCGCACGCTGCGCGAGGGTCTGTTCAAACAGTCGGTGCTCGTCGAAACCATTGGCGGGCTCGAGACGGTAAAGGCATCCGGCGCAGGCCCAATGCTTTCACGTCGCTGGTCGAACGCGGTACGTCAGCAGTCCGATTCGTCGCTGCGCCAACGGCTGATCTCGACCATTGCGATTACCGTTGCGGGCTCCGCGAGCACGGTGAGCTATGCCGGCGTGGTGATCGTCGGCGTCAACCTGATCGCAGCGCGCGAGCTAACATCGGGCGGGCTGATTGCCTGTTCGCTGCTCGCGGGCCGAGCAATTGCGCCGCTCGCGACGATCTCGCAGCTTCTCGCGCGCATGTCCGCGACGCGTACTGCCTATCGCCAGATCAACGCGATGATGGAGCAGCCGAGCGAAGGCCCGGCGGGCGACCCGCTCAAGCTCGCGAAGCTCACCGGCAAGATTGAGTTCCGCAACGCGGCGTTCCGCTATCCCGGCGCATCTGAGCCGGCACTCACCGGCATCTCCTTCACGATCGAGCCGGGCGAGCGCGTCGGGCTGCTCGGCCGTGTCGGGTCGGGCAAGTCGACGATCACGCGGCTGATCCTTGGCCTGTATCCGCCGGAAGATGGCCTCGTCATGATCGACGGCACTGACCTGCGCCAGATGGATCCTGCCACGGTGCGCGCGCAGATGGGTGTCGCGATGCAGGACAGCGTGCTGATGACGGGCAGCGTGCGCGAGAACATCGGGCTCGGCCGCGACGGTATCGACGATGTGGAGATGCTGCGTGCCGCCGAGTTGTCGGGAACGCACCAGTTCATGGGCCAGCTCGCCAACGTTACGACCTCAAGCTCGCCGACCGCGGCGAAGGGCTGTCGGGCGGCCAGCGCCAGTCGATCGCGATCGCGCGCGCGCTTGCCGGCCGACCACAAATGCTGGTGTTCGACGAACCGTCCGCCAGCATGGACACACAGACCGAGCAGGGCTTGATCGATCGCCTGCAAAGCGAGGTTCAGGGCCGCACGATGGTGCTTGTCACGCACCGCCCGCCGCTGCTTCAACTCGTCCAACGTATCATCGTCATGGAACGCGGCAAGATCGTACTGGATGGCTCGCGCGATCAGGTGATGCAGCAGCTGACCCGTCCGAAGGTGGCCTGATCCATGTCCAAGCCCCAAGCCTTGCCTCAGCCCGACGCGCCGATGCCGACCGCATCCGCCGCAACTGCGCCGCACCACACCCATCTTGAGGATCTCGCCGCGCGCGTGAAGCCGCGGGTGGCATCGAGCGTCCTCCTGTGGTCGATCATCGCGTTCTTCGTAATCTTCGTGATCTGGGCATCCTGGGCGACGCTGGACCGCACCGTGCGGGGCATCGGCCGGGTTGTCGCCAGTTCGCAGCTGCAGATCGTGTCGAACCTCGAAGGTGGCGTGGTAAAGCAGATCATGGTGCGCACCGGCCAGCAGGTCCGTGCGGGCCAGCCGCTCGTCCGGCTCGATCCGACCGCGACTGGCGGCGAGCTCGGCTCAGGCGAGGCCCAAACAGCTGCGTTGCTGGTAAAGATTGCTCGGCTGAAGGCCGAAGTGCTCGGCCGCGAGCCGGTCTATCCCGCGGCGGCCAACGCAACGGTCGCCGAGCAGATCGAGATCGAGCGGGCACTGCACGCCGCGCGGATGCAGGAACTGGCGGGCATTACAGGAGCTTATAGCGCACGCGGCGTTCAGGCGAACCGCGCCGTGACCGAAGCAGAATCGGCCCTTGACGCGCGCAAAAGCGCGCGTGATGCGAGGGCCGTGGAGCTTGAGACAATCAAGCCCCTAGTTGAGAAGGGCATCGAGCCGCGCCTTTCACTGACGCAGGCGGGTAGTGCGGCCAGCGTGGCGGCAAGCGAAGCAGCGCAGGCTTCGGCTGCGCTGTCCCGCGCGCACGCCAGTGTTGCCGAAGCTAACGCCAGTCTTTCGCAGGCTCGCCAGGACTGGCGCGCGCGCTGTCGATGAACTCGCGCGGGCGCAGGCGGAACTCTCCGCGCGTGCGTCAACCATCCCAGCTCTCGCCGCACGGCTCGATCGTACAACGGTGCGGGCGCCGCTGGCCGGACGCATCAATCGGGTGATTGTAACGACGGTCGGCGCCGCAGTTGGCCCCGGCGCACCGATCGCCGAGATTTCCCCAAGTCGCGACACTTTGCTGATCGAGGCACGCGTGCGGCCGGAGGACATTGCGCGCGTTCGCCCGGGTCAACATCACTGCCTACGATAGCTCGGTGTACAGCTGGATCGACGGTAAGGGCGAATCGCTCTCGCCCGATGCGATCGTCGATGAGAAGGCAGAAACGAGCTATTACAACGTCTTTGTGCGTACCGATACTAAGGGCCTGCTCGATCGCCGCACGGGCAAGTTGCTTCCAATCGGGACCGGTATGGCCGCCGAGGTCAATCTGCTCGGCGATCCGCGGACGGTGATGCAGTATATCCCTACCCCGATCACGCGATTGTCGGAGCGTGCGTTGCGGGAGTAAGACCGCCGTGGCTGTCATTCTAGCAAAAGCTGGGGCCGCGTGAGGCAAGCGCCTTGGTAGATTACTCGGCGACCCCAGCTTTTGTTGGGGTGACGGATTATGAAGCGACTGCCGGCCGCGGATCGGACTTGGTCGGTGCTTGCCGATGCACCCTCAGCCCGATCAACGGGCGCAGCCACGCTATCCGTCGCCCAATCAGGTAAAAGGCCGCACATCCCACCACCGTTATCACAACCAGGATGGCGAACTCAGCCGCGCCCGACAAGCGGAGCGGCAGCAGCCAATAAGCGACGACCACGATCAGCGTCTGGTGGATAAGATAGAACGGGAACACAGCCTCCGTCAGCATCGGTCGCCACCGGTGGTCGTGGTTCCAGAAAGTCTCTGCAGCCCCGATCAGCGCTGCGATCGCCATCCAGCCTTCCACCCCGCGCGCCAGGCTGAAGATCGTGCCGAAGGGCCGCGGCGTGACCCTGAGTCCGGGAAACACTATCGCAATCCCGGCCACCGCGACATAGCCGAGGACAGCGAGCACCGCGGCCGGCTTCCACCAACGCGCGAAGCTCGCGAGCGTCCGCTCGCTGCCAGCCAGCGCGAAGCCGAAGACGAACATCGGAAAATAGCTCGCATGCGCCACCCAGTCGCCAAGCACCGCATGCGTCTCGCGCGCACCGGGGAACAGCACGCCGCTGACGAGCATCAGCCACCCCATCGGAATAAGCAGCGCACCAAGGCCGCCGAACAGCCGGCGATACGCGCGCTGCGCTGAGCGCCGCACGCTGGCCGGCGTGATTGCCAGAAGTGCGATCAGGACTAATGTGTACAACCACAGATAAGCCACGAACCACAAGTGGTTCCAAGTTGGCAAGTCGATGCCAGCAAGCTTCCCGAAGCGGAAGTAATCGCCCGTCCAGAATGCGAAGAAGCCGACACGATAGCCGTGCTGAGTGACCAACTCGACCCACGGCTGCGGCGGAATTATTACCAGCATTCCGAAGATTAGAGGAACCAGCAGCCTTGCGCTGCGGTTGCCCGCGAACGCCAGCGGGCCAACGCTACGCAGGAACAGCGCGCGGCTGGCGTAGCCCGATACGACGAACAGCAGCGACAATCGCCACGGGTTCGACAGCATCATTGGCACCGCCACCCACTGCTCGACTGCCAGCTTCACGTGAAATGGCCATGGCACGAACACCATGCCGATATGATAAAGGATCAGGATCGCGAAGGCCCCGATGCGGAGCCAGTCCAGGCCGTAGTGCCGCTGCATCACGCCGCCGCCTAGCAGCTTGGGCCTTGTGCGGGAACCGTCACGCAGTCAGCGGCTTGGCTCGCGCCGGCGCTTGCGCGAGGCCGATCAGCGGTCGCAGCCACTTGATTTCACGACCGACCAGATAGGCTGAGGCGCAAGCGGCGATCGTCGCGCTAAACAGGAACACGAAGCCGACCCCCGCACCCATGCCCCGGCTCGGCGCGAGCCAAGCCAGCACCACCAGTACCGGATGGTGGATCAGATAGGAGGGGAACACCGCCTCGGCGAGTGGCGCACGGACGGGATGATCGTGGTTGAACCGCGCATCCGCCAGCCGTAGCAGCGCGACGATCACACCCCAAGCCATCGCAAGCCGCGCTGCGCGATCGATCGCCATCATCGCATGACTAGGCACCGCGCTGCCCTGATAGGTCAGTTCCAGCCACACCACGATCGCGCCGCTCAGCCCGACAATCGCGAGCTTTATCGGCCAGAGTCGTGCGATCGCATGCCACAGCGCCGACGAGCCGCCGAGCGCAAAACCGAATAGGAACAACGGGAGGTAGCTGCGTGGCCCGTCCAATCAGTGGTAAGCCCCTGCGTCTCAGGTACGAAAAACATCAGCGCGACCTTCATGCCTGCCAGACCGACGATAGGCATCCATGCAAGCCGCATTCCGCGCGCAAGCCGATCGAACCGCCCCTGGATGCGCCCAGCCTCGACCGCCACCACGAGCGCGGCAAGTACCATCGTATAGGCCCATAGGTAGACGACGAACCACATATGCTCCCAGTTCGGGAAGCTGCGGCCATAATTGACGATCGGACTCCAATAATCGCCGAGCCAATAGGTCGCCAAACTGTCCGGATTGCCGGCCAACCGCACCCTCACCCACAGTTCGGGCGGCAACAGCACGAGCATCGCGAAGGCGAGCGGCACCAGCAGGCGCAGGCTGCGGCCTCTCGTAAACGCCCGGATGTTCGGGTTCCGCCCCAACAGTCGCCGCGTAGCGAAACCCGAGACTACGAACAGCAGAGGGATCCGCCACGGTGTCAGCAACGTCATCGGGACGATCAGCGCCGGAAAGGTCTCGGGCCATTTCGTGACCCAGGGCCACGGTGCAACCACCATTGCCACATGGTAGCCGATCAGGAGCGCGAACGCGCCGATCCGCAACCAATCTAGGCCATGATGACGATCGCAGGGTACTACGGAGCTGGACACCCCGACGGCATAGCGCGCAACGGTAACGAAATGTTGCTGTAGTTCAGCGCTTCATGCGCAACTGCCCCAAGAAATCGCGCTTGCCCAGCTTCACACCTTGTGCGCGCAGGATCGCGTAAGCGGTAGTGGCGTGGAAATAGAAGTTCGGCTGCGAGAAGGAGAGCAGGAAATGCGCGCCGGTGAATGGCATTTTCATCTCGCCCATCGAGAATTGCGTATCCTTGTCGGCCAGCGCGTCGAAGTCGACGCGATCGATCGCCTCTAGCGCGGCAGTCGCGGCGCTGATCTTTTCGTGCAGACCGGCAAAATCGGTCGGCCACGGCGTCATGCTCGGCGAAAAATTGCCGCCGCGAACCCCGTCAATCCCGCCGCGCGAATGCTCAGCGACGGATTTCACCTGATAACCGAACGGCAGCATGTCGGGCGCGAGGCGAGCGTCGATCAGCTCGGCGGGCGCCATCCCCCTTTCCTTGGCGAACGCCTCGGCCTTGTCGATCAAACCATCAACCACGCCGAGTATCTGAAGATTGGAAGGAACAACCGCGTCGAACAGTGAAAACGTCATGATCCTGCCCCTGATTTCGTTTATTCGCTGGAGACGCTATATCGCCGGTAAAGCCGATAGGAAGCCTCAATGTCCCTCCGCCCCTGGCGCGATATCCAGCGTCGCAAAAGCCGTCAGATCATGGTCGGCAATGTCCCCGTCGGCGGCGATGCGCCGGTGACGGTACAGACGATGACGAACACCCCAACATCGGACCCACGCGCCACGATCGACCAGATCCGCCGCTGCGAAGATGCCGGCGTCGATATCATCCGCGTCAGCTGCCCCGATGTCGAATCGACCGCGGCGCTGGGCCAGATTGTGCGCGCATCACGCGTGCCGATCGTCGCCGACATCCACTTCCACTACAAACGCGCGCTCGAGGCGGCGGATGCGGGTGCGGCGTGCCTGCGGATCAATCCGGGCAACATCGGCTCGGCCGAGCGCGTCAACGAAGTGGTCAACGCTGCCAAGGCGAACGGCTGCGCGATCCGCATCGGGGTGAATGGCGGCAGTCTCGAACGCGATCTGCTCGAGAAATATGGTGAGCCCTGTCCCGAGGCGCTGGTCGAAAGCGCGCTGGATCACATTAAACTGCTGCAGGACCGCGATTTCCACAATTTCAAGGTCGCGGTGAAGGCGTCCGACCTGTTCTTGGCAGTCGCGGCGTATCAGCAGCTGGCAGAATTGGTCGATTGCCCGCTGCACCTGGGTATCACAGAGGCGGGCGGGTTCGTCGGCGGGACGGTGAAGAGCGCGATCGGAATGGGCTCGCTGCTCTGGTACGGCATCGGCGACACGATCCGCGTCTCGCTCTCGGCCGAGCCTGAGGAAGAGGTGCGCGTAGGGTTCGAGATCCTGAAGGCGCTCGGCATTCGCAATCGCGGCGTGCGCGTAGTGAGTTGCCCCAGCTGTGCGCGGCAGGGGTTCGACGTGATCCGCACCGTCCAGGCGCTCGAGGAACGGTTGCAGCACATCCGCACCCCGATGTCGCTGTCAGTGCTCGGCTGCGTCGTCAATGGCCCCGGCGAGGCACGCGAGACCGACATCGGGATCACCGGCGGCGGCAACGGCAAGCATATGGTGTATTTGTCGGGCGTGACCGATCATCATGTGCAGGATGCCGGGATGGTCGATCACATCGTGCGGCTGGTCGAGGCAAAGGCGGCGGAGATCGAGGCTGCGGATGCGGCGATGACGGTGGCGGCCGAGTAGCTATTCCACGACTGACTTGAGCCGGGCGGACGATTGATCGATTAATTCGGCGCCCAGCGCCTTCAGCTGCTCGCCCACGGCTGCCAAGGTCCAC
Organism: Sphingomonas radiodurans; assembly: GCF_020866845.1. Classification (NCBI taxonomy): domain Bacteria; kingdom Pseudomonadati; phylum Pseudomonadota; class Alphaproteobacteria; order Sphingomonadales; family Sphingomonadaceae; genus Sphingomonas; species Sphingomonas radiodurans. The sequence continues at coordinate 2,672,109 of NZ_CP086594.1, read as the reverse complement.
CGAAGCGCAACGTCCGCGAAGAACGATGCGGAGAGGCACAGTGCTGGCTCCGCTCCCACTACGACCACAGCAACCGAGCGTACACCCGCGTGGCCGAAGCGGTCATCCACGGCATAGCCATCGCGCGCCGCGTCCATGATCTGCCGACGATACGTTTCCAGATCGAGCGGGCTTTCCCATCGCACCGCCGCGAACCGCGCGGCGACCGCGCGCTCGTCGAGCCGCTGCGCCGCCGCCAGAGCGCGGCCGGTGGCGCCACCCCCGATCGGCTGGCGTTGACCGATCGCCATGTGGATGCGGGTCGGTGCTTTGCTTTCGCCAAGCGCGACAAGCTGGAGCCGCTCTCGCGGCACGACGCGCCACAGCCCGACCGGCGCTTCCAACGTGCGCGCCAGTTTCGCGAGCAACGGCTGCGCGGCGGCGACTACTTGCGCTTGCGGATCAGCCCATTGTGTCACGTTCTCGTGCCACGCCGGCGCCAGCGCATATCGCTTCCCTGTTGCGGCAACGAGCACCCGCTCGGCTGATAAGGTGCGCAGCAGCGCAAGGCATGTCGATGGGCTCAGCGCGCAAGCACGCGCTACTTCAGACAGCGTCTGTGGCTGGCCGCTCGCCAAGTGACGCATGATCGCCAAGGCATGACTAACCGACTTAACCTGTGCATCCATCCACCCAGCTTACTTTTCAACGGGTCGAAAAACAATGCCCGCACCTGAAAGGAGTACTGTTGAAACTCGCCTAACCATCGGCTAGCGTTGCTAGCATAAGGAGAGGCGGATGACGGGCATTCTCGCTGGCAAAGTCGTCGCCGTGACCGGCGCAGGGCGCGGCATTGGGCGTGAGATCGCTTGGCTGTGCGCCAAGGAAGGCGCTGCTGTCGTCGTCAACGATCCGGGCGTTAGCGGCAGCGGCGAGATCGAGAAGGGCGGCATCGCAGCCGGCCCGGCCGAGCAGACCGTAGCCGACATCGTTCGCGCTGGCGGACAAGCCCACGCCAACCTCGCCAGCGTCTCCGATCCTGCGGGCGCCGTCTCAATCGTCGAAGACGCGGTTAAACGCTTTGGTCGCATCGACGCGGTTGTGAACAACGCGGGCATCCTGCGCGACACGATCTGGCACAAGATGAGCCACGAGGATTGGCGCGCAGTGATCGACGTCCACCTCAACGGCGCGTTCAACGTCTCCAAGGCGGCCACGCCGTACTTCCGCGACCAGCAATCGGGCAGCTTTGTCCATTTCACCTCCACCAGCGGCCTGATCGGCAACATCGGTCAGGCGAATTATTCTGCCGCCAAGCTCGGCATCGTCGGCCTGTCGCAATCGATCGCGCTCGACATGGCGCGCGCCGGGGTGCGCTCGAACTGTATCGCGCCGTTCGCGTGGAGCCGAATGACCGCCTCGATCCCGGCCGAAACGCCTGAGGCGAAGCAGCGCGTAGAACGATTGCAGACGATGGGCGCGGAGAAGATCGCGCCGCTTGTCGCCTTCCTTGCGTCCGACTTGTCGAAGGACGTCAGCAACCAGATCTTCGCGGTGCGCCGCAACGAAATCGTCTTGTTCTCCAAGCCGCGCCCGATCCGCTCGATGACGAAGACTGATGGCTGGACGGCGCAGTCTATTGCAGACGAGCTGGTGCCGTCGTTCCGGCCGAGCTTCGCGCGCGCCGATGAAGTGTCCGCGCACGTCTTCCCCTACGATCCGATCTGAGGACCGCTTGTGAGCACGCTTAATCCGGGCATGGATGCCGAGACGTTCGACCAGTTCATTGACCAGTTGCGGCGCTATGTGCGCGACCGGCTGATCCCGGCCGAGAAGGAGATCATCGAAACCGACACCATCCCGCCCGCGATTATCGACGAGATGCGCGAGATGGGTCTGTTCGGCATTACCATTCCCGAGGAATATGGCGGCGCCGGGATGAATATCGCGCAATACACGCGCACGATCCGCGAGCTCGCCTATGCCATGCCGTGCTTCCGCTCGATCATCTCGATCACGATCGGCATGGTCACCTCCGCATTGAAGAATGGCGGTACCCGGGAACAGCGACAGGAGTGGCTGCCCAAGCTCGCAGGCGGCATGATCGCCTCGTTCGGACTGACCGAGCCGGGTTCGGGCAGCGACTCGGCCGGCATGCAGACGATGGCGGTCCGCTCGGGCAACGGCTGGGTCCTCAACGGCACCAAGCGATACATCACGAACGCGCCGCAGGCCGAGGTCGCGCTGATCATGGCGCGCACGTCGAGGGAGCCGCTGCCCAAGAACGCGCACGTTTCCGCCTTCATCGTGCCGATGAACACGCCGGGGATCACCGTTGGCAAGTCGGACAAGAAGATGGGCCAGGCGGCGAGCCATATCGCCGACGTGATCGTCGAGGACGTGCATCTGCCCGCCGACGCGCTGCTCGGGCTGGAAGAGGGCAAGGGCTTCATCACCGCGATGAAGAGCCTCGACAATGGCCGCCTGTCGGTCGCGGCGGCGTCCGTCGGCTATGCCCAGCGCGCGCTGGATTCCGCGCTGCGCTACGCTAACGAGCGAAAGGCATTTGGCGAGCCGATCGCGAATTTCCAGCTGATCCAGCAGATGCTCGCCGAAAGCGACATCGAGATCTACGCCTCGACCACGATGCTCGAGGATGCCGCGCGCCGCGCCGACGCTGGCGAGAACGTGCTGCGCAAGGCGGCGGCGGCGAAGGTATTCGCTTCCGAAGCGTGCGGCCGAATCGTCGATCGCGTGGTGCAGGTCTATGGCGGCGCAGGCTATCTCGCCGAATATGAGGCGGAGCGCTTCTTCCGCGATGCGCGCGTCTATCGCATTTACGAAGGCACGACACAGATCCTGCAACTGCAGATCGCCAAGCACATGCTGCGCGAATTCAACGCCGGGGTCGCCTGAGTGTACGACCTCCTCCCTGGCCTCACCGTGATCGAGGCGTCGTCGTTCGTCGCCTCGCCCACGGCGGGCCTGTATCTCGCGCAGATGGGGGCGGAGGTGATCCGCGTCGATCAGATCGGCGGCGGCCCCGATTTCCGCCGCTGGCCGGTCACGCAAAACAACGATTCGCTCTACTGGGAAAACCTCAACCGGGCGAAGAAGAGTGTCGCGCTCGATCTCGGTCGGCCCGAGGGGCGCGAGCTGTTGCAGGCGCTGGTGCGCGCGACGGGGCAGTTCGTCACCAATTTTCCGGTGAAGGGGTTCCTGTCGCACGAGACGCTGGCGGCGGGACGGCCGGATCTGATCACCGTACGCGTGATGGGCTGGCCGGATGGCAGCCCGGCGCTCGATTACACCGTCAACAACGCGGTCGGCTATCCGATGCTCACGGGTGCGGGTCCGGAGCCGGTCAATCATGTACTGCCGGCGTGGGATTTGCTGACCGGCTCCTATGCAGCCTTCGCGCTGCTGGCGGCGCTGCGCCGGCGGGAGGCGACCGGCCAGGGTGGCGAGGTGCGTTTGCCTTTGTCGGACGTGGCGATCGGCACCGTCGCCAATCTTGGCGGGATCGCCGAAGTGCTGGACACGGGCACCGATCGCCCGCGGCTGGGGAACACCGTGTTCGGGCTGTTCGGGCGCGACTTCACGACGAGCGACGGCAAGCGGACGATGATCGTCGTGGTCACGCCGCGGCAATGGGCCAATCTGGTGGACGCGCTCGACTTGGGCGACGCCGTCGCCCGCGTCGAGGCTGAGCGCGGCGTCAACTTCGCGAAGGACGACGGGCTACGCTATAACCACCGCGACGCGCTGTTCCCGTTGTTCGAGGCGGCTATCGCCGCTCGCGACCACGCCGATCTGGCGACGGCATTTGACGCAGGCGGCATCGTCCACTCCGTCTACGGCACGATGGCCGATGCGGTGCGCGATCCCCGGCTTGTCACCGAAAACCCGATCTTCGGCACCGCGGACGACCCCAGCGGCACCAGCTACCCCGCCGCCGGCGCCTTCTCGACGCTGCCCGGTGACGAACGCCGTCCTCCCCTGCCCGCCCCCCGCAATGGCGAGCACAGCGAACAGGTGCTGGCAGAACGCCTCGGCCTGTCATCGGGTGAGATCGCCCGCCTCTTCGACGCTGGCATCGCCGGCCAAGCTAGGAACAACCCATGACCCTCCGCCGCGCCGCGATCGTCTCCCCAATCCGCACCGCCGTCGGCAAGTTCGGCGGCAGCCTCTCCTCGCTGACCGCCGGCCAGCTCGGCGCGACGATCCTGAAAGCACTGATCGAGCGCAGCAAGATCGACCCCACACGCGTCGATGATGTCGTCTTCGCGCAAGGTTATGGCAACGGCGAGGCGCCTGCGATCGGCCATTGGTCGTGGCTCGCCGCCGGGCTCCCGCTCGAAGTGCCCGGCTACCAGCTCGATCGCCGCTGCGGCTCTGGCCTGCAGGCGGTGATCGACGCCGCAATGATGGTGCAGACCGGCGCGTCCGACGTGGTCGTCGCGGGCGGCTGCGAGAGCATGTCGAACGTCGAGCATTACTCGACCGATATCCGCAAGGGCGCACGCATGGGTAATCTCACGCTGCACGATCGCCTGACGCGCGGGCGATTGATGTCCCAGCCGATTGAGCGCTTCGGCGTGATCAGCGGCATGATCGAGACTGCCGAGAACCTCGCCAAGGATTACCATATCAGCCGCGAGGAGGCCGACGCTTATGCCGTTCGCTCCCACCAGCGCGCCACTGCGGCGTGGGAGAAGGGGCTGTTCGCCGACGAACTCGTCCCCGTCGCCGTCCCGCAGAAGAAGGGCGACCCAATCGTGTTCGACCACGACGAAGGCTATCGCCCTGACGCGACTGTTGAATCGCTCGGCAAGCTGCGCCCGCTCGAAGGCGGCGTGGTGACCGCCGGCAACGCCAGCCAACAGAACGATGCCGCCGCCGCCTGCCTCGTCGTAGCTGAGGACAAGCTTGAGGAACTTGGCCTTGAGCCGATCGCCTGGTTCCATTCCTGGGCCGCGGCCGGTTGCGATCCCTCGCGCATGGGCATTGGCCCGGTGCCGGCGGTCGAACGCCTGTTCAAGCGCAACGGGCTCGGCTGGAACGACATCGACCTCGTCGAACTCAACGAGGCGTTCGCGCCGCAGGTACTCGCGGTGCTCAAGGGCTGGGGCTGGAGCAAGGACGACAGCCGTAACGACATCCTCAACGTCAACGGATCGGGCATTTCGCTCGGCCACCCGATCGGCGCGACCGGCGGGCGTATCCTCGCGAACCTGACACGCGAGCTGCAGCGCCGCGACGGCCGCTACGGGCTGGAGACGATGTGCATCGGCGGCGGCCAGGGCATCGCCGCGATCTTCGAGCGCGCATGATGCTGCAGGACGCGCTAGCGGCGGCGCAACGCTATCGCGACGACGCCCGCGCGGCGTTGGCGGCGCGTCTGGAAACGCGCGCGATCGACACCGAACAGCGCGCGGCACATGGCTTCGCGTGGGTGGCGACGATGGTCGCGGCGCTTGAAGCGGTTCAGGACTGGGCCGCCCGAGAGGCGACCGAGGTGGACACGCTCGTCGCGCGGCTCGCCTTTCAGGAAAGCCTCGCGCAGCTGGTCGGCGGATTGCCGATGGGGCAGAATGAGCTGTTCCGCCCCGCCGATCTCGGCCTTGCCGCCGCCGCGCGGACGCTGGCGGACGCCTGCGCCGACCTGCTCGATCGCGACATGGCCGCCGACCGCCGCGCACTCGTCGATGGCCTCGCTGCGGGCGTCTGGCCCAGCGAGACGCTGCACGATCCTGAGCTGGATGCGATCCGCGACCAGTTCCGCCGCTTCACCGACGCGGAGATCCTGCCCCACGCGCACGGCTGGCACCTCGCCAACGATCTGATCCCCGACGCGACTGTCGCGAAAATGGCGGACCTTGGCACGTTCGGCGTCTGCATTCCGCAGGAACATGGCGGGCTCGGCCTGTCGAAGCTGGTGATGTGCGTCGTGACCGAGGAATTGTCGCGCGGCTGGATCGGCGCCGGCTCGCTCGGCACGCGCTCGGAAATCGCCGGCGAGCTGATCACGGGATCGGGCACCGCTGCGCAAAAGGCCGACTGGTTGCCGCGCATCGCCAGTGGCGATGTGCTGCCGACCGCGGTGTTCACCGAGCCCGACGTCGGGAGCGATCTCGGCTCGCTTCAGACACGCGCCAAGCGTGAAGACAGCGGGTGGCGGATCGACGGCGCGAAGACGTGGATCACGCACGCCGCGCGTTCAGACCTGATGACGCTTCTCGCGCGGACCTTGCCCGATGCAAAGGGCTATGCCGGGCTGTCGATGCTGCTCGTTCCCAAGCCACGCGGTAGCGAAGCGGAGCCTTTCCCCGCCGAGGGCATGGCCGGCAGCGAGATCGAGGTGCTCGGCTATCGCGGGATGCGCGAGTATGCGCTTTCGTTCGATGGCATGACCGCCCCCGTCGACGCACTGCTCGGCGGCGAGGAGGGGCAGGGCTTCAAGCAGCTGATGCGCACCTTCGAAGGCGCCCGCATCCAGACTGCCGCGCGCGCCGTTGGCGTGGCGCGTCGGGCGCTGGAGCTGGGGCTCGGATATGCGCTGGATCGCAAGCAGTTCGGGCGTGCGATTGTCCACTTCCCGCGGGTGGCCGACAAGCTCGCGATGAGCCTTGTCGACCTGATCGCAGCGCGTGAGCTGACGTATGCGGCGGCGCGGGCGAAGGATTCGGGGAAGCGCTGCGACATCGAGGCGGGGATGGCGAAGCTGCTCGCGGCGCGTGCCGCGTGGAGCAATGCCGATGCGTCGCTGCAGATCCACGGCGGGAATGGCTATGCGCTGGAGTATGAGATCAGCCGTGTGCTGTGCGACGCGCGCATTCTCAACATCTTCGAGGGCGCAGCGGAGATCCAGGCGCAGGTGATCGCGCGCGGGCTGTTGGCGACGCGGAATTGAGCAGGTCGATCAACCACTGACCGCGGCCCACGCCGCGATCTCGTCGTCGTGCCGCTGCGTCACCACCAGGTTTGACGCCACGCCCCCCTCTACCGACACGGTTCCCGACCATTCGAATGTCGCATTGCCGCTCAGCGTGACCATCCCGTCGGCGCTCGCCACCGCACGCACTGGCCCGCCGCGGTTGTGGACCGTGACGGGTTGGTCGAATGGCAGACGCCCCGTCAGCCCCGCCGCAAAGGTGGCGGCGCCCATCGCGCTGCCGCAGGCGGCGGTCAGGCCGACGCCGCGTTCGTAGGTGCGGAGGGAAAGTTCGCGATCATCACGCATATGGGCAAAGGAAAGATTGGCGCGGTTGGGGAGCCAGTCGGGGGCGGCTTCGCAGGCGCTGCCGAGGCGGATCAGTGCGATTTCATCGATTTCGTCGACGAAGGCGATCAGATGCGGGTTGGGGATCGCGACCGCGGTGACCTTCACGTCGGGCGAGAGGCGATCGATCGGGCGGTCGACGATCTGGTGCCCCTCGCCCGTCAGCGGCCAATCGCCGACGTTGAGTGTCGCGGGGCCTGCGGTTTCACGCACGGTATAGACGCCCGGGGCGAGATCGGTGTCGCGGACCACCTCGGCATGGCTGGTCTTGAGCCGCACGACCGCACGGTCGACCCCCAGCGCTTCGAACCCGGCACGCGCGACGCAGCGCAGGCCGTTGAGGCACGTCTCGGGCTCCGACCCATCGGCGTTGAAGATGCGCATGCCGAACGAATCGACGCGGTCGCCCGCGGTGAGCAGGAGGATGCCGTCGGCGCCGACTGGCCCCGTGCGGTCGGTGAGCGCGCGGGCGACTTGCGTCCATTCGCGGTTGGCGAGGTCGAGCGCGCGCGCGTCGATCAGCGCGAAGTCGTTGCCCGAGCCGTGGCATTTTGTGATGGTGAAGCGCATCGGCGCGATATCGGCTGGTCGTTCGGACACAGCAACCCTCCTCCACCGTTCGTCCCGAGTAGCCATCGAGCGCAGCCGAGATGGCGTATCGAAGGACATGCGTCAGCCCCCTGTCTCGATACGGGCTCTCGACAGGCTCGATCCCTACTCGACACGAACGGTAGGGGGGCACGGGTCGTGGCCCCTCACCCCAGCCCGTAATGATCCGCGAGCCGATCGAGCGCCATCGTCAGCACCACGCGGCCCGAGCGGGCCGGCCAGCCGAGTGCCTTTTCCGCCAGCGGCAGTCCCTCGCCCGCGCAGACCACGCGCCACAGCACGTCGCTCAGGCCCCGCCCGACTGCGGCGATCGCGGCGTCGAAGCGGCGTTTCGCGGCGAGGTGCGCGCTGGTGGGATCGAGCCCCTGCCCTGCCCCGCCATCGACGCGTGCGGACCAGCGCATCGTGACCGAGGGCGCGAGCGCGGCGCGTTCGTAATCGGCGCGCAGCCGCTCGCCCGCCTCGATCTGCCGGGCGTCGATCAGCCCGCGGGTGGCGAGCCACGACAGGGGCGATTCGGCGAGGTTGACGGTGACGCTGCGACGCCGCGCCGCCTGTGCGACGATCCGCCCGTCGCCATCGATCCCGCGTTCCGCCAGCATCCGCATTCATGGTCTCCGCCTGTCCTGGCGACGGCCATGTCATGAAGTGCCGGCTGTAGGACAGCGCGGACCCGCGCCTAGCGCCGTGCCAGCCGCAGCCGCAGCCGCAGCCGCAGCCACGAGCCGAGCGCCCACCATGCCAGCGCCCACAAGGCGCCCGCGCTCCACCCGGCGAGCACGTCGCTGGGCCAATGCACCCCGAGATAGACGCGGCTGACGCCGATCAGCGTGACCAGCGCGATCGTCGCGCCGAACAGATACCAGCGCGCCGCGCGGCTCGGCACGATCTGCATCACCGTCAGCGCGATGGTGAGATAGATGATCGCACTGTTCGACGCGTGCCCGCTGGGGAAACTGGCGGAGGATACCTCGACGAGATGATCGACCAGCGCCGGCCGCTCGCGCGCGACGAGCCGCTTGCCGAGCGCGACCGCATTCGAGCCGCTGACCGTGCCGCCGAACACCAGCGCCGCGGTGAGGAAGTGGCGGCCGGCGAGCAGATAGCCGATCGTGAGCACGACGACGATCGTGAGCACCGTGCCGCCGCCGAGCGCGGTGACATCGATCATCGCCTGCCGCAGCCACACCGGCCCCACCGGCGTCGCGAGATCGCCGGGGATGCGCAGGCCGAGCATGATCGCGGAATCGAAATCGAACTGCGACCCGCGCGCGATCGTGCTTCCGAGCAAGGCGATGACGAGCACCGCGCCGGCGAGCGCGAGCAGCGCGATGAAGGCGTAGGGCGGGTGCGTGATGCCCTCGGGCGCGATCTGATCGGGGGTCGCGGGGGTGTCGGCGAGGGTTTCGAGCGGGGATTCGGGGTGCATGAGGGCGGTGTAGCAGCGAATGCGGCGGTTTCGGTCAATCTGAACTTTAGCGACCGGGGTCCGCTCGCCCTCTGCTCCGTTCATGTCGAGTGACGTCGAGACTCGGCCTCGAGCGCGGCGCTTGTGATCTGTCCCTCGACGATGCCCGGGACGAGCGGACTGGAGCAGCCTACCCCTCTTGAAGATTGGTACAAAGATCAGTACATACTTGTGTATGCAGTCGCTCAGCATCTCCGAAGCCCGCGCCAATATGAAAGCGCTCGTGGACCGCGTGGTCGCCGACAAAGCGCCGGTGTCGATCACCCGTCAGAAGGGCGAGGGCGTGGTAATGATCTCGCAAAGCGAATGGTCGTCGATCGAGGAGACGCTCTATCTCCTGCAATCGCCGGCGAACGCGAAGCGCCTTCTGGAAAGCATCGGCGAGCTTGATGCCGGGGCGGGCGTGGAGCGCGCGCTGATCGAACCGTGATCCTGACGTTTTCGTCGCGTGCCTGGTCCGAGTATCTTGAATGGCAGGGTGACGACCGGCGAGGTCTGGAGCGCGTCAACGCGTTGATCAAGGAGTGCCAGCGCGATCCGTTCCGCGGCACCGGCAAGCCAGAGCCGCTTGGCGGTAATTTATCTGGCTGGTGGTCCCGCCGCATCAATCGCGAGCATCGGCTGGTGTATCGGGTGAGCGGTGCCGGCGACGCGCAGGCGCTGGAGATCGCGCAGTGCCGGTATCATTATTGAAGGCTATAAGTCCCCCGTTTGATAGAACTGCCGTAGCCGTTTCATAACTGACGAAAAGTCACGATTTTCGTCCGCGAGCCTGCTGCACATCGGCCACTCGATCGCGAGTTTCTCTCTTGCGGGTATCCGAAGGACGCTTTCTGTGGGGCTTTCCATGTCTACCTCGATCAGCCCGATGCCGTGCACCGCGTACAGCATCTGGATCTCACGCAACGTGTCCGCGCCTTCGATTTCCGCCGCCACCAGATATCCGAAGCTTGCCCAAGACGAGTTTGATACTGCCTGAAAGTAGGACTCTCGCACATTTGAACGGTTTAGCAGACGCTTTACTTCGAATGACCATACTCGTGCGCGCCGCTTCCCACTGTGCTGAAGCGCGCCTATAACTTCCTTATTCATTCCTGAGGTTAGGGTCAGGACCCATTGATGTGAGCGTCGCGATCTGATTCAGGCTCCGCAAGGAGACCGTGGATGAGCGACCTGTATTGGCTGACGGATGAGCAGATGGGGCGCCTGCAGCCGTACTTTCCCAAGAGCCATGGCAAGCCTCGGGTTGATGACCGGCGGGTGCTGAGCGGTATCGTCTTCGTCAACCGGAACGGGCTGCGGTGGCGTGATGCGCCTAGCGCGTATGGTCCGCACAAGACGCTCTACAACCGGTGGAAGCGGTGGGGCGAGAGAGGGGTATTCCTCCGCATGATGGAGGGGCTGGCTGCCGCGGATGCCGAGCCCAAGACCATCATGATCGACGCGACCTACCTTAAAGCACACCGCACGGCATCGAGCCTGCGGGTTAAAAAGGGGACCTTGGGCGGCTGATCGGCCGCACCAAAGGTGGCATGAACACCAAGTTGCACGCCGTCACAGATGCCAACGGCCGCCCGCTCAGCTTCTTCATGACCGCCGGGCAGGTCAGCGACTACACTGGCGCGGCAGCTCTGCTGGACGACCTGCCCAAGGCGCAGTGGCTGCTTGGCGATCGCGGCTATGATGCCAACTGGTTCAGGGATGCCTTGGAAGCCAAAGACATCCAGCCCTGCATCCCAGGTCGGCGATCCCGCAACGAACCAGTCAGATACGACAAGCGTCGATACAGGCGCCGCAGCCGCATCGAGATCATGTTCGGCCGCCTGAAGGACTGGCGCCGCGTCGCCACTCGCTACGACCGATGCCCAGCCGTCTTCTTCTCCGCCATCGCCCTCGCTGCCACAGTCATCTTCTGGCTATGACCAATGAGTCCTGACCCTAGGGCTTCGATTGCGACGATATCAGGGTATAGCCACTTGTTACCACCCGGACCCCGGCGATTAGACGCTGTTCCTTCGTTGATACGGAATGCTGTCGCTCCAACTTCAGACGATATGAATTCCGTTAGCATCGGGTAGAGATCGCGCTCCATAATTCGGGGCGTCACTTCGACTATTTGCGATATCGACAGCGATTCAGGATTATCTGCCGCCTCGCTATCCAGAACCTCTTCAATCTCGGACTTCTCCGTCCAGTAATAACGCCTAGGCCTACCTTCGGTCGTCCTTAAGTTTGAGTACCGCGATTGCCAGGTGGGGCGATTGGCTCCGATCTCAGCGACCAGCTGGCTCAAGAGAGCCGTTTCAGTTTCTAGAAAACTGCTGCGCCTCATCTTGTCGAGAGTTTCACTCGGGTAGGTTTGATGAATCCATTCTGCGATCTCGCGCGCTTTAAAGCGTTGATCAGGTTGAGACCTCAACATCTCAAACGTGCGCTCTCTAAGGTTCAAAACGCTCCCCTTCCCCGTCTGACCTAGCGGAGGAGAGAATGCACGCTCAAGAAGTTTTCCTGATCCATCGTGCTCGCCGAGATTGGGCGGAGTAAAGCGGCGACAACCTGATTTATTGCGTCGTTCGAGGTTAATCGCATGCCGAGCCTAGTCGTTCGTGTGGCGCATTGGCGCTGCGGTATCAACGATCTGCGGTGCTGATGCTTTGCGGGTGTGGAAAGGCATCGCCCATCTTCGTGCGCGACGCACCAAGCCGGGTCACTCGATATAGATGCCGACGACCTTCCAGCTGTCGCCGTCACGGTCGAGCGACAGTGTTTCGGTGGCGCCGCGCTTGTTGGCGAAATCGGTACGGAATTGGACCGTGCGATAGCCGGCGGGTGGGGCGGGCACATCGACCTCGCGCAGCAGCGTGCGCGAGAGGACGCGGCCGAGCGGCGTGCGGGCCTGTTCGGATGCCGATTGCCAGGCGGCGACGGTGTTGGCCGAGCGGAACGACTGGGCGGTCCCTTCCCAGCTTTCCTGCCATTTCGCATCGTCGACCAGCGCCAGCCAGTCGCGCGCGGCCTTGGTGACGGCAGTTTCGGCGGCGGGCGTCGTGGCCGGGGCGGCGGGTGATCCGGCGGGCGCTTGGACGGGCGCGGACAGGGCGAGCAGCACGGCGGCGAGAGACAGCATGACGATTCCTCCGATCGCCCACAGATGCCGCCGCGGAAATCGCGAGGGCGCCGGGGCTCGGGAGCCGTGTTGGTCGGGTGGCAGGTCGGCGGCTTCCCCGAACGGCGTGTCCCTGATCGATTGGGGGGCCGTGTCCTCCGCCGCGCGCAGCAGCCGCGCGGCTTCCTTGCTGCTCGATACGGAGAGCTTGCGCCTCGCGTCGCGCAGCCGTTCGTTGATGGTGTGGACCGAAAGATCGAAATGCCGTGCCATCGATTTGGCGTCATGCCCAACCAGCAGCAGACGAAGCGTCTGCTTCTCCTTCTCGGTCAGCGCCTCATATCCGTGAACCATCGTCTCCACCGCCAACCCGAGCCAAGTCGCCCGACCCTAAGCGGTTGATCGGTGGCGGTGACCCCCAAAAGGATTGTACCGCCATCCCTGCTTCAGCAGTCGCAGCGCGTGGCCCGGCCCCTCCACCATGCTGCGCATGTTCCCCTCCCCGAGCAAGCTCGGGGAGGATTTAGGGGTCAATCGTGTTCGCGGTCGCCGGCGCCCATGTAGAGCTCGCGGCCCGTTTCCTCGTACACGTCGCTCATCCGCGCCATGCCGGCTTCGGCCTCGGCGGTGGCGATGAAGCCTTCGCTGCCCTGGTTCTGGAGCTTGGCGAAATCGCGGACCTCCTGCGAGATCTTCATCGAGCAGAACTTAGGCCCGCACATCGAGCAGAAATGTGCGGTCTTTGCGCCTTCGGCAGGCAGCGTCTGGTCGTGATAATTCTCCGCCGTGTCGGGATCGAGCGACAGGTTGAACTGGTCGCGCCAGCGGAATTCGAAACGCGCGCGCGACAAAGCGTCGTCGCGCATCTGCGCGGCGGGATGCCCCTTCGCCAGATCGGCGGCGTGGGCGGCGAGCTTGTAGGTGACGACGCCGACCTTCACATCGTCGCGGTCGGGCAGGCCGAGATGCTCCTTGGGCGTGACGTAACAAAGCATCGCGGTGCCGTACCAACCGATCATCGCCGCGCCGATGCCGCTGGTGATATGGTCGTAGCCCGGCGCGATATCGGTGGTGAGCGGCCCGAGCGTGTAGAACGGCGCTTCGCCGCATACCTCGAGCTGCTTTTCCATATTCTCCTTGATCTTGTGCATCGGCACGTGGCCGGGGCCTTCGATCATCACCTGCACGTCCTGCGCCCAGGCGCGGTGGGTGAGTTCGCCCAGCGTGTAGAGTTCTGCGAACTGCGCTTCGTCATTGGCGTCGGCGATGCTGCCGGGGCGCAGACCGTCGCCGAGGCTGTAGGCGATGTCATACGCCTTCATGATCTCGGTGATCTCGTCGAAATGCTCGTAGAGGAAGCTCTCCTTGTGGTGGCTGAGGCACCATTTCGCCATGATCGAGCCGCCGCGGCTGACGATGCCGGTCACGCGCTTGGCGGCGAGCGGGACGTACGGCAGGCGGACGCCAGCGTGGATCGTGAAATAATCGACGCCCTGTTCGGCCTGCTCGATCAGCGTGTCACGGAAGATCTCCCACGTCAGCTCCTCGGCGACGCCGCCGACCTTTTCGAGCGCCTGGTAGATCGGCACGGTGCCGATCGGCACGGGCGAGTTGCGGATGATCCATTCGCGCGTGTCGTGGATGTTGCGGCCGGTGGAGAGGTCCATTACCGTGTCGGCGCCCCAGCGGATCGACCAGACGAGCTTGTCGACCTCGGTCGCGACGTTGCTGGCGACCGCGCTGTTGCCGATGTTGGCGTTGATCTTCACCAGGAAGTTGCGGCCGATCGCCATCGGCTCGGATTCGGGGTGGTTGATGTTGTTGGGGATAATCGCCCGGCCGCGCGCGATTTCGTCGCGGACGAACTCGGGGGTCACGTAATCGGGGATCGCCGCGCCGAAGCTTTCGCCGTCGCGGACATATTCCTTGAGCATCGCGCGGCCGAGGTTCTCGCGTGTGGCGACATATTCCATCTCGGCGGTGATGATACCGCGGCGGGCGTAGTGCATCTGGCTGACGTTGGCGCCGGGCTTGGCGCGCAGCGGGCGGCGCACGACGTTGGGGAACGGCTGGACGCCGCCCGAGCGGTCGGGGCCGAGCTGGCCGTTGTCCTCGGGGCGCAGCTCGCGCGCGTCGTACGCCTCGACGTCGCCGCGGGCCATGATCCAGTCGCGGCGGAGTTGTGGCAGGCCGGTCATGATGTCGATGTGCGCGTTGGGATCGGTGTACGGCCCCGACGTATCGTAGACGTTGAGCGGGGGTTCGCCGCACGAGGGTTCGAGATCGATCGCGCGCATCGCGACACCGAGTGGGCCGACATGGATCTTGCGGGAGCCGCGGATCGGGCCGGTGGTGACGCCGATCTCGGTGCGGGCTTGAACGTCGGCCATGCTCGTCTCTCCTATAATCGGAGAGTGAAGACGGATTGCCGGTGTGGCGCGCCTCCTTCCCTCCGCCGGTGTCAACCGGATCAGGTTCGGCGGGTCGCGGGCTCGTGCCCGCCTCTCAACCGCCGTCAGCGGTCCCCCGAGGAAGCGATCGGCTTACGCGCCTTGCGCACGCGCCACAAATGAAAAGGGCCGCGCGGTTGCCCGCGCGGCCTCCTCGTAACAAAGGTTGCGATCAATTCGCGCCGCTGGTCCGCAGTGCGGCGAAGGCGTTGTTGGTGCCGGCGGGAAAGAACCCGCCGCCGATGCCGGCCGTGGTGCGCAGATAGACGATGTTGTGCACCTGCTCGGGCGAACGGCTGTAGACGATGCCGTTGCTGTCGGTCGGCACGATATTCGACACGGTGGCGTCGCTACCCGTGACGCCCTGATCGAGATCACTGGTTCCCTCGAGCGAATCGCGCGCGTTCGAGATCGCGTTCGCGCCCGCACGCAGGCCAGTCGTCGTATCGAGACCCTTCGCGTAGATCACGGTGCGGACGAGCCCGGCGTGATAGGCCTCGGCCGCCAGGATGCCGGCTGCCGCCTCGAGGAACACCTTGCTGGTCAGCAGCGGCGCGGCGCCCTTGTACGCCGTGACGCCGACGTCCTCGAACAGGAAGGCGGCGAGCAGGAACGTATTGTCGTTGGCGTAAGGATCGAAGCTTTCGCTCGCCCCCACGAGGCCCGCAGCGCGCGCCGCTGCGGTGAAGGCGCCGTTCGGACCGCCATCGATGTTGATCGCCGGCTGCGCGACCGCGGTGCTGCCGATCGCCGCACGCAGGAAGTTGACGTGGGCGATCTCGTCTGCCGCGATCTCACGCGCGTAGGCGGCGACGAGCGGGTCGGTGAAGGTGACGCGGCGGCCACCCGTCACGTTGCCGCGCGTGCCGACCGAACCGCTTAGGCTCGACTCAGGCAGGCCTACGCCGAACGCCGCAAACGAATAGAATTGCGCCTCAAGATACTCAAGGTTGAGCGCGAGGTTAAGGATATCGCCATCGCCGATGGTGGCCGACGTCGGGGTCGGGGTCGGCGTGGGCGACGGGGTTGGCGTGGGCGTGTCGTCATCGTCGTCACCGCAGGCGGCGAGCAGCGTAAGCCCGCCAATGGCGGCAGTCGATGCGCCCGCCACCTTTAGAAAACGGCGACGCTCGGCGCGACGCAGCTCGGCAACTTCGAGCGCCGCGAGTACGGAATCCTTGATCATGGCCTTATTCCTTAATCTGGGGGGCGCGATCAGTTCGCGGCGCTGGTCTTGATGGTGCCGTTGACGCCGGCGGGGAAGAAACCGCCCATCGTCACTGCGGCGCGGTTCAGATAAACAATGTTCAGCGTCTGCGCGGCCGAGCGGCTGTACGCGAGACCGTTCATGTTGAGCGGTGCGATGTTCGACACAGTGCCGGCGCTGCTCGTGCTCGGCAGGATGCCCTGATCGTCATCGGGCGCGATGCCGCGGGTGGCATCCTCGGCCGGCGCGCCATCAAGCGAATCGCGCGCGGCGGAGATCTTTTCGGTTGTCTCGATCAGCTGTGCCGAGGGGGTTTCGATACCCTTGCGATACAGCACAGTGCGGACGATCGCGGCGTGATACGCCTCGACCGCGAGGATGCCGGCGGCGGCCTCGAGGAAAGTCTTGTTGGTCAGCAGCGGCGCGGCGCCCTTGTATGCGGTCACGCCGACATCCTCGAAGATGAACGCGCCGAGCAGGAACGCCTCGTCCGAGGCATAAGGGTTGAACGCGGTACCGGCCGGGACGACGCCGGCGGCCTGGGCGGCGGCACTGAAGGCGCCGTTCACGTCGCCGCTGATGTTGATCGCGGGCTGCACGACGGCGGATGTGCCGAGTGCGCCGCGCAGGAAGTTGACATGCGCGAGCTCGTCAGCCGCGATCTCGCGGGCATATTGCGCCACCAGCGGATCGGTGAAGTTGACCTTCGCACCACCAGTAATCGCGCCAGGCGACGTGCCCTGCGAAGCGGCCGGGATGGCCGTGCCGAACACGGCGTAATAATAGAAGTTCGCTTCGAGATATTCGAGGTTGAGCGCGAAGTTGAGCACATCGGCGTCCGTCACCGTCTGTGCCGCTGCCGGACTAGCGAAGGCGAAGGCACCCGCGCCGACTGCGGCCGCGCTGAGCGCTGCCGTAAAGAAGGCGCGTCGATCTTCGCGCCGACGGGCGCGGCCGTCCAGCGACTCCAGCAACTGATCCGATTGTGACATTGCGGCATCCTTCCCGAAAAGCTCGTGCCGACCCGATGCCGGACCGCCCGACATCTAGATCGTTTCGCCTTCGCCAACCTGAACAGATCGACAGCGATGCGCGATAGTCGAGGTACGAGCAGCGTCCGGGAAGGATGCCCAGCAGAAAATCTTTTTATATTACACTTATGCTGGTTAGCCGCAGCCAAATCCGCCATAGCGGGGCGATGCGGGAGGGGGCGGCCGGAGTTGATGATGCAGCGCGTGCGCGCTTGACGGATGCGCTTGTGCGCACCGGGAAGCAGGACGCTCGCGCTTTCCGACTCGTGTATCGACTGACCAGTGCGAAGCTTTTCGGCATCTGCCTGCGTACCTGTGGGGAACGAAAGGCAGCGGAGGACGTGTTGCAGGACGTCTATCTTACGGTTTGGACACGAGCGGCGGGCTTCGATGCCTCGCGGGGCAGCGCAATCGCATGGCTGTCGACGATCGCGCGCAACCGTTCGATCGACTGGCGCCGCGCCAATCGGCCAGTGACCACGTCAGACGCTGTGCTGGCCGAAATTGCGGACGATACACCCTCCGCGCCGGACATAATGCTGCTCGACGAACGCGAACGCGCGCTGCATCTGTGCCTCGATGATCTGGAGGAGCGGCAGCGTGCGGCGATCCGCACGGCATTCTTCGACGGATTCACCTATGCCGAACTGGCGGAGCGCGCCGCCGTGCCGCTCGGCACGATGAAGAGCTGGGTACGACGCGGCCTCCTCCGATTGCGGGAGTGCCTCGATGGCAGTGGCTCCTGACGATAGCGTCACCGCGGCCGAGCTGGCGCTTGGGCTGATCGAGGGCGAGGAGCGCTCGGCTGCGCTGCGCCGGATGCTGGCCGAGCCCGAGTTCGCGCGCGAGGTCGAGCGGTGGCGGGCGCACTTCGCGCTATTGTACCCCGAGTATCCGTCGGTCGAGCCGCCGGCGTGGGTCGAGCAGCGACTGGCCACGATCGGCGGCGGCGATCCGGTTGGCTGGCGTTGGGCGACCGGTGGTGCATCGGCGCTGGCTGCGGCGCTTGCGCTTGCGCTGGTACTGCGGCCGGCGGACGTGGTGGCGCCACCGACGCCGGCACCGCGACCGGTCGCTGCCGCGCCCGCGCCTGTCTTTGCCGCGGCGATGGCGCCGGACGGCACGACCGACACCAAGCCGTTCGCGGCGCTGTTCGACGTCGGGCAAGGCCAAGTGCGCGTGCCGGCGGGGATCACCGTGCCGGCAGGCAGGGTCGCGCAACTCTGGCGGATCGGCGGCGATGGCGTGCCGCAGTCGCTCGGGCTGTTGACCGCGACGGGCACGACCGCGCTGCGGCTGAGCCCGGCCGATCGCGCCGCGCTGGCCGCCGGTGCGACGCTCGCGATCTCGATCGAGCCGTTGGGCGGTTCGCCCAAGCCGGTGCCGACCGGGCCGGTGGTGGCGACCGGCGCGCTTACGCGGATCTGACGACCAGATCCGCGCTAGCCCGCCGAGCGAGCTAGGCAGTCAGCCGCGCACGCTGCCGTTCCGCCAACGCGCGTCGCCACGTCCGCGCACGCCACCACATGATCACGCCAGTGATCGCAAGCAGCACCGGAAGCACGCCGCCGACGAAGATCAGCGCCTGCCACAGCCAGCCCATGCCGGTGCCGTCGTGCAAGCGCCGCATCAGACGCCCAACGCCGCCGCCACTGCGCGCGGGGGCGGACCGGGCCGCGACCCCGCTGTCGTCCGCCACCGCCACCGTGATCATGGGTTGCGTATCGTAAGCCAGGGTCCAATCCGATTTCCGCTCGGTTGGAAGGATGATCGTGCGCAGCGGTTCGGCCGGGCCGAAGGCGCGCGCGCGAGACAATACCTGGTCGATCGCCATCGCCGGGCGATCGACGGGCCGATCCATCATTCCCGGCGGGCCTCCCCTGCGCGCCGGCTCGCCGACGAGTGCGCCGAAGAACGCCGGAAAGCTGATCCAGGCACCGGTCAGCGACAGCACGAACAAAGGGATCGCGATCCAGAAGCCCGCCAGATGATGCAAGTTCGCATCGACATTGGCGTGCCGCCGCCAGCGCAGCCCCTTTGCCCAGCGACCGACTACGGGCCACCACAGCCACAGCCCGGTGAAGCTCGACAGCATCATCGCAACGCCGATCCAGCCGACGATCTGCCGCCCCACGCCCGGCACCAACAGGCTGCCATGGAGAACGTGCAACGTGCGCAGCAGCCCACGGCTATTGTCGGCCACGTCGAGCAAGGTCGCGGTCGGCGGATCGACATAGACGGTGGTGCGGAGCGGGCGGCGCTCGCCTTGCGCGGGCGGTCGCACAAGCGTGACGACGACTGGCCCGCCATCCTCGGGAAGGACGATGTTCGCAACACGATCTTCGCGCTGCGCCCTGGACCGGGCGGCAGCAAGGTATCGGTCGAGCGGCAGCATCGCGCTGCCACTCGTGGCGTAGCGCCCGGGGTTGACGAGCCGGTCGAGCCCATCGTCCCATACCAGCGCGGCGCCGCTCAACGACAGTGGGATGATCAGGATGGCGAGGATCAGCCCGATCCATTTGTGAACCTGAAACCAGAGCCGCCGCATCGCGAGCTTGTTCATTATCCGTCCCTTTTTGTCGGTCGTGCCGGTGGATGTCGTCCCGACACCAGTCAATCACTGATGGTCAGGCGTCGGCCCAGCGGCGCAGGAGATTGTGGTAGACGCCGGTCAGCTGGATCACCGTCGGATCACCCTGCCCCTTGTCGGCGGCGACTGCCTGGACGCTGCGATCGACATCGTAAAGGATGCGCCGCGCACTGTCATCGCGCACCATCGACTGCAGCCAGAAGAACGAGGCGACCCGCGTGCCGCGCGTGACGGGCGTCACATGGTGCAGGCTGGACGAGGGATAGACGACCGCATGGCCGGCGGGCAGCTTCACGCGCTGCGCACCGAAGAGATCCTCGATCACGAGTTCGCCGCCGTCGTAATCGCCCTCATTGGCGAGGAACAAGGTCACCGAAATATCGGCGCGGATGCGGAAATCGGTGCCGCGCTGGATGCGGATCGCATTGTCGACGTGCGTGCCGAACGTCTGTCCGACGCCGTAGCGGTTGAAGAGCGGCGGGAAGACCTTGAGCGGCAGTGTGGCGGCGAAGAACAGCGGCGAGCGGCCAAGCGCGTCGAGCACGATCCGGCCGGCCTCGCGCGCTGCCGCGCTTTCCTCGGGCAATTGTTCGTTGCGCTTGGCGAGCGCCGACTGGTGCCCGGAGGTGACGTTGCCGTCGACCCATTCGGCGGCATCCACGATCGCGCGCACGCGCACCAGCGCGGCGGGATCGAGCAGGTCCGGGATCGCGATCAGCATGGGATGAGGCTCCTACGTCGCTTGCACCGCGGACGTCATCCCCGCCGGTGCGGCGACGACGCTCGGGGTGTTCAGAACCGGTAGCCGACGGTCAGCACCGCGGAACGCGCGTCGCCCGGCGTCGCCCAGCCGTTGTTGCGGATGCGCGTATAATACAGCTCGTCGCCGACGTTCTTGACGTTGAGCTGCGCGGTCAGGTTCGGCGTGAAATCGTATGACAGATATGCGCTGTGGACCCAGTAATCGTCGGAACGGGTGATCGTCGGCGCGGCTGCGGTCGGCAGGTTGAACGCGAACGTTCCCTGGTACGTGAGGCCATAGCCCAAGGTCAGGCCGAACGGCAGGCGATAGGTGGTGAACAGGCTGCCCGAATGATCGGGCGTGTTCTGCAACGGCGCGCCACGCGCCGGATCGGGATTGGCGGCGGTGTTGCCGCAGGCGTTGCTCGGGTTCGCCAGGCAGAAATCGGACACTGACTGGAGCAGTTCCGGCTTGAGGTACGTGTAATTGGCGGTGATTTCCCATGCGGACGTGATCTTGCCCGATGCACCCAGCGTGATCCCGTCGACGCGCGAGGCGCCGTCGAGCACCTGATCGGGGATCATGGGATCGTTGGAGGCGACGCGATATTTGTCGCGCTGGTTGCGGAAGGCGGACGCGGTCAGCAGCAGACGTCCGTCGAATAATTCGCCCTTCGCGCCGATCTCGTAGCTCTTCGCGGTCTCAGGATCGACGTTGCACGTGGCGGTGGTGCAAGCGCCGTTCACCGCATTCTGCGACGGCGTCATGGCATTGCCGTACGCGGCGTAGAGGCTCACCGCCTCGATCGGCTTGTAGACCAGGCCGACGCGATAGGAGAATAAGGTGGCGTTGTTGGTCAGCCGCTCGCCGGCGATGATCGGGCCTTGCGGCGCGGTGGCGGTCGCCGCGGTATTGGCCGCCAGCGCATCGGTCTGGTAATTGCCGTTGTTGCGTTCGAGCCGGACGCCCCCGTTCAGCTCGACCTTGCCGAGCTTCATCGTGTCGAACAGGTAGACGGCCCAATTCTCCAGTTCGCCGCGCTGCCGCTGGCTTTCGATGCGGTTGATCGGGCCGGTGTAGAGGTTGCTGCCGTAAGTGAAGCCCGCCGGCCCCGGCACGACTTCATTGGGGTTCGAGAAGTTGATCAGCGGGAAGCTGCCGAACGCCGCGGTGCCGTTAGCATTGCGGAAGACGTTGCCGGTGGAGAGGGTGAACTCCTCCCAGCTATATGAACCGCCAAGCACGATCGTATGCTCGACGGCCCCGGTGCTGACCGTCGCGCGCAAATCGAGCTGGTCGTACATCAGCAGGTTCGTGACATCGCGATAATTGCCGCGCGGGCCGCTGATCGAATAATAGCCGATCGGCGTAGTCGCCGGGCATGCGGCGCCCGCGGGGGTGACGTTGCCGGGCAGGCAGAACGTGCCTTGCGGCGGGCCGACGACCGTCAGCTGCTGCACATTCTGCCAGCGTGCGAGGTTGCGGATCGACACGCGATCGCTGAACTCATGCTCGGCGATGATCGTCGCGCGATCAATCGTGATGTCCTGCGTATCGACGTTGCGATAGCCGAAATAGTCGCTGCGATCGACGCCCGGCACCGGGCCGTTGTTGAAGGCGTTCTTGTAATAGGGAACGCCGTACTGCGGGATATTGTCGTCTTCCTCGTGGAAGTAATGCACCGTCAGCCGCGTCGGCCCGTCGATCCCCAGCGTCGCCGAGGGCGCGACGCCCCAGCGCTTGTTGTACTCAACGTCGCGCCCGGGCACGTCGTTGCGATGGACCATCGCGTTGAGCCGCAACGCCAGTGTGTCGGTCGCGCGGACGTTCGCGTCGATCGTGCCGCGATAATAGTCGTCGGTGCCGATGCCGGCATTCGCCGTCACGCTCGTCTCGGCCTGTGGCATCTTGGTGACGAGGTTGATCGAGCCGCCGACCGATCCCGAGCCGGAGTAGACCGAGTTCGCGCCGTTCACGACCTCGACCTGCTCGATGATGAACGGGTCGCCGCGCGAATATTGGCCGCTGTCGCGCACGTTATCGACGGTGATGTCGCTCGATGCGGAATAGCCGCGCAGCGTGATCTGGTCCGACGGCGCGACGCCGCCCTCGGCCGCGCCGAAGGTGATGCCGGGGACGGTGGAGAGCACGTCGCGCAGCGTCAGCAAATTTTGCTGCTCGATCGTCTTGTTGGTGAGGATCGTTACCGTCTGCGGCGTATCGCGCACCGGCCGCGTCGTCTTCGCACTGGCCTGTTCGGATTTCACCTGCTGCCCGGTAACGATGATGTCGTCGCGGCGCCGTTCCTCGGTCGTCACCTGCTGCGGATCAGCGGCGGCGGGGTCGGCGCTATTCGCAAGCGGCGCGGCATGTGCCGGCGCAGTCGCGATAAAGCCAACCGCGGCGAGCGCCAGAAAGGCCGGCGTGCTGCGCGGTGTGGTGACAATAGACATTGATCGTTCCCCCATGCTTGGGGAGTTCGCTATTGAGAGTCGTTCGCACTGTCAATGCTATTGAGAGTTACTCTTAGCGATGTCACAATTTGTATCGGCGATCCATGTCCGCAGCGCGCTGGCGAGGTTGGGCGGCTCCGGGGTGGCAATCCGCAGCGCATCGATCTGCGCGACAAGCGCGGACAGCGGCAGCGCATGCGACAAAGCAGCGGTCTCGAGCAATCGCCAGAAAATCGGTTCGAGGCTAATCGACGTCGCGTGGCCGGCGATCGTTATCGAGCGCTTCACCGGGCCGACGAAGCCTTTACGCGGGGGGCGGATCACGCCGTGGCGATCATGCTGCGTCGAACAGGCCTGCGAGCTGTTCGATGATCGTGCCGCCGAGTTGCTCGACATCCATGATGGTCACGGCGCGACTATAGTAGCGCGTCACGTCATGGCCGATGCCGATCGCGATCAGCTCGACCGGGGACTTGCGCTCGATCCAGTCGATCACCTGGCGCAGATGCCGTTCGAGATACGAGCCGCTGTTCACCGACAGCGTCGAATCATCGACCGGCGCGCCGTCCGAGATCACCATCAGGATGCGGCGTTCCTCGGGCCGGGCGATGATGCGGCTGTGCGCCCAGAGCAGCGCCTCGCCGTCGATATTCTCCTTCAGCAGCCCCTCGCGCATCATCAGCCCGAGCGAGTTGCGCGCACGCCGCCACGGCTCGTCGGCGGTCTTGTAGACGATGTGACGTACGTCGTTGAGCCGGCCAGGCTGCGGCGGACGGCCGGCGGCGAGCCACGTCTCGCGCCCCTGCCCGCCCTTCCACGCGCGCGTCGTGAAGCCGAGGATCTCGGTCTTTACGCCGCAGCGCTCCAGCGTGCGCGCGAGAATATCGGCGCTGATCGCCGCGATCGAGATCGGCCGGCCGCGCATTGAGCCGGAATTGTCGATCAACAGCGTGACGACCGTGTCCTTGAACTCGGTTTCCTTCTCGACCTTGTACGACAGCGACAACATCGGGTTGATCACGATGCGCGCGAGCCGTGCGGCATCGAGCATGCCCTCCTCCTGATCGAAATCCCACGAGCGGTTCTGCTGCGCCATCAGCCGCCGCTGCAGCCGATTGGCGAGCCGCGAGACGACCGCCTGGAGCGGCACGAGCTGCTGATCGAGATAGCCGCGCAGCCGCGCGAGTTCATCGGCGTCGCATAGCTCGGTGGCAGCGATCACCTCGTCGAACTGCGTCGTCCACGCCTTGTAATCAAACTGGGGCGAGAAATCGGCGGGCGGGCGGTTGGGGCGCACCGGCTGCATCCCCTCCTCGCCATCGTCGCCGGGCTCGCCATCGGCATCGTCGAAATTGTCTTCGCCCTGCTCTTGGCCCTCGCCTTCGCTGTCGTCGGATTCGCGCTGCTCGCCGCGCTGCTCGGTCTCGGCCTGGCCCTCGCCGTCCTGGCTTTCGCCTTCCTCGCCTTCGTCCTGTTGCTCGCTGTCGGTGCCCTCGTCCTCGTTGCCGCCGTCATCGCTGTCGTCGGGCATCTGATCGCCCTCGACGAGTTCGAGATCCTCGAGCATCTTCATCGCGAGGCTCTGGAAGGCGCGCTGATCGTCGAGCGCGAGCGCGAGGTTCGACAGGTCCGACTTGCCTTCGATCCACTCACGCACCAGCGCCACGCCGGGGGCGGCGGTGGCGGGCGCCTGCTGGCCGGTGAGCGCCTCGCGCACCATCAGGCCGAGCGCGGTCGACAGTGGCACTTCGTCGCGCGTGCGGGCGCGCGTGATCGGGTCGGCACGCAGCCGCACGTCGAGCGCGTGCGACAGATTATCGCTGATACCGGCATAGCCGCGGCTGCCGAGCGCTTCGACGCGGGCGGTCTCCACCGCATCGAACACCGCGCGCGCCACCGCCTCCTGCGGCGCCCCCTTCAGGTGGAGCGCGGCGTCGTGATGCTTGAGCCTGAGCGCGAAGCCATCGGCGAAGCCGCGCGCCTCGGCGACCTGATCGGCCGGCAGGCTGCGCGCCGGCATTGGCACCTTGAGATGCTTGCCCGACTGCGTCGGCGCATCGGCGGTGAAGGCGAGTTCGAGCTCCTGCTCGTCCGACAACGCGCGCGAGGCGCCGCCGAGGACGTTCTTGAAGCGATCGAGAGGCGTTTCGGTGGCCATTACCAAAGTACCTTGCAGCCGAAGGCGGCGATTTGTGAATCATTCGTGAGCACGGTCAAGTCATCCACCAGCGCTTGCCCGGCGATGAGACGATCGAACGGATCTCGGTGCGTGCCGGGGAGATAGCCGGCACGCATCGCGTGCCGGTCGGTAAGGCTGAGGCTGGCGAAGCCATTGTCTTTGAGGAGAACAGGGTAGTCCTCCTCGAACCCCATGACCTGCGGCAGCTTGCCGATACGATTCTTGTTCGCGATCTCCCA
The DNA here is from genome assembly GCF_020866845.1 of Sphingomonas radiodurans. Lineage (NCBI taxonomy): Bacteria > Pseudomonadati > Pseudomonadota > Alphaproteobacteria > Sphingomonadales > Sphingomonadaceae > Sphingomonas > Sphingomonas radiodurans. Next base: position 2,646,774 of record NZ_CP086594.1, on the reverse strand, counting down.
GACGCTCACGGCGCTCAGGAAGATCGCGTCGCCGTTGGCCTCAAGAACAGCACGCGCGGAGGGGCCAAGGCCGGACGGATCGCCCCACCACCGCAAGGCGGCGACGGTATCCAGCAGATATGCCACTACGTGCGATCTTCCGGCGGCCGGTCATCGATATAGGCGAGTTCTTCTTCGTCCATCGGCTCAAGGAAGACGCTCAGGTCGAGCGGACCATTCAGCCTCAGGCCGCCAGGTTTACGTCGAAAAGGCTTCGGCTCCGCATAGGGCACCAGCTTCGCCCATGGCTCGCCCGCCTTGGCGAGGATGATCTCCTCGCCGGCGTGGGCGCGCTCGATCAGCTTGGAGAAGTGCGTCTTCGCCTCGTGGACGTTGAAAGTCTTTTGCGGATCAACCTCGCCCATATGTGCCTCCTCAAGTGGACTAGGTAGGTTAGTCCACTCGTCGGATCAAGCCTTCCCCACCACACTCTCCGGCAGATCCTTGCCGAACACGCGCTGGTAATATTCCGCCACCAGCGGGCGTTCGGCCTCGTCACACTTGTTGAGGAACGACAGGCGGAATGCGAAGCCGACATCCTTGAAGATCAAGGTGTTCTGCGCCCAGGTGATCACCGTACGCGGGCTCATGACGGTCGAGATGTCGCCATTGACGAAGCCCTTGCGCGTCAGATCCGCGACGCGGACCATATTGTCGACCTGCTTCTTGCCATCAGGCTTGTCGTATTCGCCCGACTTGGCGAGCACAATCTGCGCTTCGGTGGCGGCGGGCAGATAGTTGAGCGTGACGACGATGTTCCAGCGGTCCATCTGACCCTGGTTGATCTGCTGCGTGCCGTGATACAGCCCGCTCGTGTCGCCGAGGCCGACCGTATTGGCGGTAGCGAACAGGCGGAAATACGGGTTCGGACGGATCACGCGGTTCTGGTCGAGCAGCGTCAGCTTGCCCTCGGTTTCCAGCACGCGCTGGATCACGAACATCACGTCGGGGCGGCCGGCGTCATATTCGTCGAACACCAGCGCGGTCGGCGTCTGCAGCGCCCAGGGCAGCAGGCCCTCACGGAATTCGGTGATCTGCTGGCCGTCCTTCAGCACGATCGCGTCGCGCCCGATCAGGTCGATGCGGCTGATGTGCGCATCGAGGTTGATGCGGATGCACGGCCATTTCAGCCGCGCCGCCACCTGCTCGATATGCGTCGATTTGCCGGTGCCGTGATAGCCCTGCACCATCACGCGGCGGTTGTGCGCGAAGCCCGCGAGCACGGCGAGCGTCGTGTCCGGATCGAACACATAGGCGGGGTCGAGATCGGGCACGCGCTCGTCCGCCTCGCTGAACGCGGGGCATTGCATGTCGCTGTCGATGCCGAACAACTCGCGCACGCTGACCATCTTGTCAGGCGCGTCGAGGATCGTCGTCTCGCGGCTGTCGGGCATAGTATTCGAGATATCGTTCATGCGCGCCTCGGAAGTAACACGACTGCCTTAGTCGCGCTTCGCGGCGTTATTCAACCTCTGCCTTGGCCGGAAGGTGGAAGAGATCAATGAAAGACGCAGCCAAGGCGTGATCGCCTCTCAACACGAGTTCGCCCGCCGCCTCCGCCTCTCCGATCGGCCATTTGCCATAGATCAGGTTCGCCATGATCCGCGGGCTGGTGGTGAAATGGACATCGCTCGCGCCGGTGCCGCGGACGATCGGCAGGTCACCATCGGCCAACCGTGCCACGAACGATTCGGCGCCGAATGCAAAGCCGATCGACATCGGCGGTGTCACTCTTGCCCGATCGATATCGAGCATCGTGCGCAGCGACAGCATCATCGACGCTGCCGACAGCGGTAGTGTCGGATCGTGGTCGGGCGAGCGCGCCGCCCATGCACCGAGCGCCTTGATCGCGCCTTCCGCCTCATAGCCCCAGGGGGTGAGTTCGTAGACCTGGACGCTGGCTGGCGGCGGCAGCTTCACGCGTTTGAGGATGTGCGCGGCTTCCAGCCCGTCGAGCCGCTGCGTTAGAACATTGGCGCTGATCCCGCCCAGCCCCGCCTTGAGCTCGCCGAAGCGGCGCGGCCCGAACATCAGCTCGCGCACGATCAGCATCGACCAGCGCTCGCCGACCAGTTCCATCGCCAGCGCGGTGCCGCACGCGTCGTCGTACCAGCGCTTTATCCGTTCCGAGCCCTTTTTGGTCACTTTTTCTAACTTCATAGTTGCCTTTACTAACTGAGCTGGTCACAAGGCTCAAGCAACGACTCGCAAACGGAGTGTTTCGCATGACCAAGATGATCTTCGTGAACCTCCCCGTGGCGAACGTTGCCGCGGCGACGCGCTTCTACGAAGCGCTCGGCTTTACGCAGAACATGATGTTCTCGAACGAGCAGGCGTCGGCGATGGAATGGTCGGACACGATCAGCGTGATGCTGCTTGACCGCGCCTTCTACGCCACGTTCACACCCAAGACGATCATCGACGCGCACACCCAAAGCGGCGCGCTGCTGGCGTTGAACTTCGACAGCCGCGGGGAGGTGGATTCGATCACCGAAGCCGCGCTGGGGGCCGGCGGCCGCGAGGCGCACGACCCGGAGGATCACGGCTATATGTACAGCCGCGCGTTCGAGGATCTCGACGGGCATGGGTGGGGGCCGTTCTTCATGGACATGGCCGCCGCCGCCGAGGCGATGGGCCAGCCCGCAGCTGCCGACGCCTGAGGAGAACGAGGACATGTCTTTCCAGGCCTATCTCGACACGATCGAGAAGAAGACCGGCAAGACCCCCGCCGACCTTCGCGCAATGGGTGCCGAGAACGGCTGGACTGCCGGCGACACGCTCGCACCCGGGATCAAGCCGATGACGATCGTCGAGACGCTCAAGGGCGAGCTCGGACTTGGCCACGGCCATGCGATGGCGGTCGTCGCGCTACTCAAGGGATTGAAGAAGGAGGGCGACGCCTGAAACGGGCGCGCTTTCCGACAAGAAGGAGAGAGAGGATGTCGAAACCGACGATCACCGCGTTCGATTGGGTGCCGCCGTTTGCGCAGGGGCAGGTCCGCGACCTGCGCGTGCGCTGGGCGCTTGAGGAAGTCGGGCAAGCGTATGACGTGCGCTATTTGCCGCAGGGTGGCCAGAAGCAGGCGCCGCACCGTGCGCGCCAGCCGTTCGGGCAAGTACCGACCTATGAGGACGGCGATCTGACGCTCTTCGAGAGCGGCGCGATCGTGCTGCACATCGCGGATCGCTTCGGCGCGCTGCTGCCGACGGACGTGGGTGGCAGAGCGCGCGCGATCGAATGGATGTTCGCGGCGCTCAACACGATCGAGCCGCCGATCATGGATCATGCGATCGCCACTTTGTTCGAGGCGGGCAAGCCGTGGTCGAAGCCGCGGCTACCCGCGGTCGAGGCGCGGATCGACGAGCGGCTCGGCGAATTGTCGCGCCGGCTGGGCGATCGGCGATGGCTCGATGGCGACACGTTTACGGCGGGTGATCTACTGATGGTCGCCGTGCTCCGCATCGTCGAGGGTGAGGGCATGGTCGAGAAGTACGACAATCTTACCGCGTATCGCGACCGTGGCACCGCCCGCCCCGCCTTCCAGCGCGCGCTTGCCGATCAGATGGCAGGCTTCACCGGTGCGCCGCCGCCCGAGCTCGCGAAGTGGTTAGAACGGCAGGGAGAGGTCGCATGACATATGTCGATGGCTTCGTGGTCGCGGTGCCGACCGCCAACAAGCAGAAATACATCGATCATGCCGAAAGCGCGCTGGTGCTGTTCAAGGAGTTCGGCGTCGTCCGCATGGTCGAAGGCTGGGGTGACGATGTGCCCCGCGGCGACGTGAATGATCTGTGGGGCGCGGTGCAGGCGACGCAAGACGAGACCGTCCTGTTCAGCTGGGTCGAATATCCCGACAAAGCGACGCGCGACGCCGCCGGCCAGAAGATGATGAGCGATCCGCGGATGGCGGCGATGGGCGACATGCCATTCGACGGCAGGCGCATGATCTACGCCGGGTTCGAGATGCTGCACGAAGACGGCGCAGGCAGCGATTGCGGCTACATCGACGGGATCGTCATGCCGGTGCCTACGGCGAACAAGGATGCCTATCGCGCCTTCTGCACGATGATCGACGCCGCTTTCCGCGAACATGGCGCAACTCGCGTGGTGGATACGTGGGGGGATGACGTTCCCGACGGCAAGGTCACCGATTTCCGGCGCGCGACGAAGATCGAGGATGGCGAGACGGTCGTGTTCGGCTGGGTCGAATGGCCGTCGAAAGCGGTGCGCGACGCCGGCTGGGAAACGCTGATGAGCGACCCGCGGATGGCGCCGGGGCAGGAGCGCCCGTTCGATGGCAAACGCATGATGTTCGGCAGCTTCGTGCCGGTCGTCGATCGCTGAGGAGATAGATGATGCGCAATCCACATGGAACGCCGATCTGGTACGAATTGCTGACCGTCGATCCCGACGCGTCGAAGGCATTTTACGATGATGTTATCGGCTGGACGATCGACGCCAAGCCCAAAGGCGATCTGGATTATCGGATGATCACGACCGCTGGTGACGAGAATGTCGGCGGCGTGATGCGCCTGTCCCCGGCAATGATGGCGGACGGCGCCAAGCCGACATGGCTGTTCTACATCGGCGTCGATGACGTCGATGCGACGGTGACCAAGATCACCGCAGCGGGCGGCAGCGTGCAGATGCCGGCATTCGACATGCCCGATGTCGGCCGGCTTGCGATGGTTGCCGATCCGCAAGGGGTTCCCTTCTACGTCATGCGCGGCGCAGTCGATCAACCGAGCACCGCATGGGAGCGGACCGGGCTCGGCAAGTGCAACTGGAACGAGTTGATCACCACCGATCAGGCGGCGGGGAACGCCTTTTACGCCGAAGTCTTTGGCTGGACCTACCCCGACAAGATGACGATGCCGGGCGAGATGGGCGACTATGTCTTCGTTGCGGTGGGCGAGGAGCAGATCGGCGCGACGATGACGGTCAACGAGCATCAGCCGCAACCCGGCTGGCTGTTCTACTTCCGCGCGCCCGACATCGACGAAGCGGCGGCCAAGGTGACCGCGGGCGGCGGCACCGTCCATGCCGGGCCGATGGAGGTGCCGGGCGGCGACCGGATCATCGTCGCGAGCGATCCTGAAGGCGTGGCGTTCGGCGTCGTCGGGCCGGGTAAGCAGCAATCGGGAGAGACGCTGTGAGCAACGACAAGCTCGTGACCTGCCTGTGGTTCGACGGGGAAGAAGCGCGCCGTGCCGCCGAGTTCTACGCCAGCGTGTTTCCCGACAGTCACATCGGGGCGGCGCAGAATGCCGCGACGGACAACCCTTCAATGCCGGCGGGCGGCGAGTTGACGATTGAGTTCACCGTGCTGGGGCAGCGCTTCCTCGGGCTCAACGGCGGGCCGACCTTCAAGCCGAACGAAGCGATCAGCTTCATGGTGATGACCGACACGCAGGAGGAAACCGACCGCTACTGGAATGCGATCGTCGGCAATGGCGGCGCGGAGAGCGCGTGCGGCTGGTGCAAGGACCGCTGGGGCTTCTCATGGCAGATCACGCCGCGCGCATTGATGGAGGCGATGGCGGATCCCGATCTTGACGTGGCCAAGCGCGCGATGGAAGCGATGATGACCATGCAAAAGATCGACATCGCCGCAATCGAGCGCGCCCGAGCAGGAGACGTATCAGCATGATCCACGAACTACGCATCGAGCGCCTGATTGACGCGCCGGTCGCCACTGTGTGGCAGGCATGGACCGAGCATTTCGCGGAATGGTTCGTGCCCCGCCCCTGGACGGTCGAGGTGGTCGAGCAGGATCTGCGCACCGGCGGGCGATCGGCGATGGTGATGCGCGGGCCAGAGGGTGAATCCAATCCGTCGGAAGGCGTCTTCCTGGAAGTGGTGCCGGGGCGCCGGATCGTTTCGACCGATGCTTTCAGGGCCGATTGGGAGCCGCAGGAGCCGTTCATGGTTCGGATCGACGAGTTCGCCGACGCCGAGGGCAAGACGCGTTACACCGCGATCGCACGCCATTGGACGGTCGAAGCGCGTGACCAGCACGCGGCAATGGGCTTCGAGGCGGGCTGGAACGCTGCCACCGATCAGCTGGAGGAAGTGGTGCGGCGGATCGCTGCTGAACCAAGCGTGGTTTGACTGCACGGCAATGGGCCGAAACGGCTGATTGGCTAGTGCGTCGCGACGCTCGTGCAGGGGAAAATTGATATCCCTTCCGGAACAAAACCGCCCGTGATCTGTACATTTGGCTTGATGACGGGGTACGTACAGATCAATGGACAGGTCCGTGCTGCGAAAAGGCAGTTGGGGTGCCTGATCGGCTCAGCAGCGGAGAGGAGCAACTAATGCATTTTGGATCGACGACTCGTTTTGGACGGCTGACGGCGTGCCTGGCGGTTTCGGCGCTGGCACTCTCGGCCTGCTCGAAGAAAACGGAAGAAGCCGATACGGCTACGACCACCACGGCCACCACCACTGATACCGCAGCGACGACGACGGAAGCCGCTCCCGTTGCGGCGCCCGCAGCCGCTGCGCCGCCGGTCGACAATGTCGACACGATCAGCGGTGTGAAATTTGCCAGCTACACCGGCGACGCTGCGAAAGGCAAAACAGATTTCGCGGCGTGTGCGGCGTGCCACGGAGTCGAAGCAGGCGTGAACAAGATCGGACCGTCGCTGCATGCGGTGGTCGGCCGCACGGCTGGCACGGTCGCGGGCTACACCTATTCCGCCGCGAATAAGAACAGCGGGATCACCTGGACCCCCGAAAAGCTGTTCCAGTATCTCGAGAAGCCGCAGCGGATCGTGCCGGGCACTAAGATGACCTACGCTGGTATGACTGATCCGCAGAAGCGTGCGAACGTGATCGCCTATCTGCAGACGACGTCCTGATTTCCCGACCGGCCCGGTGGCATCAGCCGCCGGGCCGGGCCGGTTTACGCGCCAGATCTGCCAGGTTGATCGGAAACGACACCAGCAGCGGCAGCGCGATCCAATACCAGTCAAGGCCAATAAGAGCCGCCCGAAGCGCAACCAACATCAGCGCGCCCGGAACGAGCCGCAGCAGGGCATCGCTGAGGCCCCATCCGCGCCGGATGATCAGCCAGCCCAGTTCGGCGGCAATCACCACCAGCACGATATCGACCGCATGGCCGCTGGCGAACAGCCAGCGCATGGTTTCTTTGGCGCCGAGGTTCAGGGAAACGGCCCGTTGAGGCGGACGATCGTCATGTTCAGATAGCCCGCGAAGGTGACCCACAGCAGATAGGGCACCAACAAAATCCCGCCGGTCGTCGATCGCCGCCAGACGTAGATGATCAGCGCCGCGACCGACAACCACAGCCCGATCACTTCGATGAGCGCCCAATCCGGGCGGTGCAGGCGGAAAAACAGGAAGCTCCACAGCAGGTTGAGGAAGCCGTTCAGCGCAAAGAGGCCAAGCAGCCATTCGCGCTCGGCCCACTCCGTTATCGCGAGCCAGCCCCGAACGCCCGCCATTGCAGTCAGCGCATAGATCACCGTCCAGGCGATGCCGTACGCCACATCCGGCGGTGACCAAGATGGCTGGACGAGGCTGCGATACCAGGGGCCGATATCGGTGACGGTCGCACCCATCACGGCGACGATCATCGCGATAACGCCGGCAATGATGATCGGAAACAATGAAGCGCGAGTCACGGGATTCAGTTCGCCGTCTGGAGCAAGTGGCGCATATCTTTCAGGAATATGCGGAAGTAGGCAAGCGGCCGAGCATAGACCAACCGCTTGTTGAGATAGGCCGGCCAGATCAGGTTCTGCACGTCTCGATCCTTGCACATGGCCACGAAGCGTTCCCGGCGCCGATCGTTGCGATACCAGAAATACTGCATCACCCCAAGAATCCAGAACACTTGGCCGTGCGCGCGCATAAAGGCGCGGCGCGCGCCGCGCAGCGCGCGCGGGTTGCCCGAAACCAAGAACGCATTGACCGCAGTCGCCGCTTCGCGCCCCGCGACCATCGCATAATAGATGCCCTCGCCCGAGGCGGGCGCGACCACCCCGGCAGCGTCGCCGGTGACGAGGACGTCGCGCCCATTATCCCAGCGGCGCAGCGGCTTAAGCGGAATCGGGGCGCCCTCCCGCCGGAGCGTTTCGCACTCGTCGAGCCCCTCGCGCGCGCGCAGCCGAGTGACCGCATCGCGCAGGTGGAAGCCCTTGTTGGCGCTCCCGACGCCGACGCTCGCGGTGTCGCCGTGCGGAAACACCCACCCGTAGAAATCGGGCGAAAGTTCACCCTGGTAGAAGACGTCGCACCGGCCTGGGTCGAATGCGTTGCCGCTCTTGTCGCTCGCTGCGGGAGATTTGATCACTTCGTGATAGGCGAAGACGCAGGGCATACGCTCAGCATCTTCCAGCGTCGCGCGGGCGACTCGCGAACGCGCACCATCGGCACCGATGACGCAGCGCGCGCGGACGCGATGTTCGGCGCCGCCGCGCGCATCAGTGTAGACGACAATCGCGGTGCCATCCTCGTCGCGCTCGATCCGGTCGAACAGTCCAGTGCCGCGCGCCGATCCGGCCGCGGCGGCGCGGGCGCGCAGCCATTCATCGAAGGTCTCGCGATCGACCATGCCGACATAGCCACCGCCGCCGGCCTGATCGACGGCCATGTCGACCGCCACGTCAGACGGGCCGATCATCCGCGCCAGAACTGCGCGACCGACGATCAGATGATCGGGGATTTCGAAGTCCTTGATCAGCCGCGGCGGGATCGCGCCGCCACAGGGCTTGATGCGCCCCGCGCGGTCGAGCAGCAAAACGCTGTGTCCGGCCGCCGCGAGGTCAGTCGCGGCGGTTGCGCCGGATGGTCCGCCGCCCACAACGACGCAGTCGTAATCGGTCATGCCGGCTTTCCAACGATTGCCGGCATGCCGGTGGCCCGCACGCTGCCGCGCAACGCGAGCGATGCAGCGACTAGGAACAGCAACGCCTCCGCAGCGAACACAATTGTGAACGTCTGTGTCGTCGATCCGGTCAGTGCGCGACCGACATCCACGCCAACCGCGCCAATCAGCCCGCCAAGCCCGAACGCGATCGCTTGCGCCGCGCCCCAGACGCCCATGCGGATGCCTTCGCGACCGCGGTCTGCTCCCGCCAGCCCCATCATCGAGCCGATCGCGGCGACCGCAAAGATGCCGTTGGCGAAGCCGAGCGCGACGACGTTTGCGGTGAGTGGCCAATCCCCTCCAGTGCGCGACGCCAGCGCGAGCCCGAGCAGCGCCACCGCAGACCCGAGGCAGCCGCCGACGATCCACCGCCGCAATCCGCTGCCCCCGCCGCTCCCGAAGGCGCTGCCGCCGACGCCGACGAGGATCATGCCCGCAAGCACGCCAGCGTGCTGCAGGCCGGAGAGCTTCGTCGATTCCCCCGGCGTGGCGGCGAAAACGAGGCCAGCGAATGGCTCGAGGATCAGATCCTGCATCGAATAGGCGAGCATCGACACGAACACGAACAGCGTGAAGCGGCGCGCGTCATCGTCCGCCCACATTTCGCGCAGGACGATGCCGAACGAAGGTGTCGGCGCGTTGCGCACCGGCGGCGGCACCAACGACGCATCGCCCTCGATGCCCCAGACCGCCACGAGCGACACCAGCAGCGCCGCCGCGGCGACGCTGCCAGCGACCATCGTCAGACGGGATAGCGAGAACGGATCTATGAACTTGCTCGCGACACTCGCAGTCACGACGATCCCCGCGATCATCATGATCCACGTGATCGACGCCGCTGCCGCGCGTCGCTCGGGCGCGACTCGGGTGGCGAGCAGCGCGAGCAACGACGTGCCGGCCGCACCCACCCCGCCGCCGATCAACGTGAACGCGAGGATGGCGAGCGCGAACCCACCAGCCGATCGCGTAGCGAGCAGGCCGAGCGAAGCGACCGCAAGCATCGCGCCGGCGGCCAGCGTCGCCATACCAAGAATGATCCAGGGCGTGCGCCGACGCCCACGGTCCGAGCCATGGCCCCAGGCGGGTCGCGACAGCTGAACGGCGTAATGCCACGCAACGAGCCCGGCCGGCAGCGCAGCGGGCAGCGCATATTCGACGACCATCACGCGGTTCAGCAGCGAAGTTGCGAGCATGACGATCGCGCCGATCGCGCTTTGCACCAGCCCCAGCCGGGCGATCCCGAGCCAGCCGAGCGGCGTCACAGGCCGGACATTCCGCCGAGGCCGAACGCCGAGGCCAGCATGCCGAACACGTACAGCGTCGTGCCGGTCGCGTTGTACCAGGGCGTGTGCGCGAGCGGATCGCTGAGCAGCCGGCGCATCAGGATGAGCTGACCGACGAGCAACGCTGCGACGACGCTGGCGGCGATCGTCAGCCCCCAGCTTGCGAGCAGCGCGACCACGACGACTTGCGGCGCTGCCATCACGGCGCATGCGACCCGCGCGGCGGGGCCGACCCCGAGCACCACCGGGAGCGAGCGCAAGCCGGTCGCGCGATCGCCCTCGACCGCCTTGAAATCATTGAGCGTCATGATGCCATGCGCGCCGAAGCTGTACAGCGCGAGCACGATCAGCACCGGCGCCGAGGGCAGCGCCCCCGCCATCACCGCGGCGCCGGTGAACCACGTGAGACCCTCATAGGTGAGCGCGACGACCGCCGGGCCGACGATGCCGCTCGTCTTGAAGCGGAACGGCGGCGCGCTGTAGCCCCAGGCGCACACGATACCGAGGCAGGTGGCAGCAAATACCCATGGCCCCGTTGCCGCCGCGACGACCAGCGACAAGACGGTGCCGATGATCGCGATCCACAGCCCCCATTGGCCAGCGATCCGCCCCGAGGGGATCGGGCGATCGGGCTGGTTGATTGCATCGACATGCCGGTCGAACCAGTCGTTGACCGCCTGGCTCGTTCCGCACACCAGCGGACCGGTGAGCAGCACGCCCGTAATCAGGAATGGCCAGCGTTCAGCGATCGGGACACCCGACGAGACGACGCCGCACATGAACGCCCAGATCGGCGGAAACCATGTGATCGGTTTCAGGAGTTCCAGTACATCGCGGGGGGACGGCAAAGGCGCGGCGCGCCGGGGTGCCCTCGATCGATCCATGCGGTGGAAACTACGGCTGACACTTCGAGGCGTCAAACCAAATTGACGCTTTGCGGACGTTAATTGTCGCCGGACACGAGATTGCCGAGGCCGTGGCGATGGAGCTTGGAATAGAGGCTCTGGCGGCTGACGCCGAGAACCTCGGCCGCGGATGCGCGATTGTCCGATGTGTAGGCGAGCGCGGCCTCGATACATAGTCGCTCGATCAGATCGGTCGATTCGCGGACGATCTCCTTCAGCGACATTCGTCCGACTAGCTCTGTCAGTTGCTCGACCGACCGCGGCACGTCACGCGTAATCGCCGGCGCGTCGCGCAGCCGGCGACCGACCGATCGGATGGTGAAGCCATAGCATTCGCTGCCGGCGAGCGGCGCCACCACGCCGGATGCCTCGATCTCCTCCTCCGCGCCAGCGGACCCGCGCAGGATCGTGGCAACGTTGCGGACCGATCCATGCTCGCGCAATTGCGACATGATCAGTTCGAGATCGATGCCGGGTCGGCCGAGCCAGTTCGACAGCCGCGCGCCGGTTACCCGATCGATCGAGGCGGTCTCGGTCAATTCGACGAAGGCGGCGTTGGCGGTCAGGACGTTGAGGTCGCGATCTACCAAGACGAACGCGTCAGGCATCCGCTCGACCACTTCGGCGAGCGTTGCATCATGCCGATGGTGGTCGGATACCGCTTCGGGCGACGCGATGACGCGAACCAGGAACAGCGCGGCGCGCGCCTGGCGGAACAGCCGCGCCGACAGCGACGCGTCACCGCGCCCACCGCCCAGCCGCACCGTCACCGCGGGCAAATCATCGGCAGCTTCGGCCGCACCGAGATAGGCGACGAAATCGTCGCGATCGCCCTCATCGACGATCGTGTGGACCAACTCGCCGATCAGAGCGCCACTTGCCGCGTCGAGCAAGCGATGCGCGGCGGGATTGGCCTCGCGGATGCGGCGCGTTTCGGAATCGACGATCAGCACCGGCTCGGACGCCATGTCGAACAGGATGCGATAGCGGCTTTCGGCCTGGCGAAGCCGCATGTAATCGCGTTCGAGCGACTGCTGGGTCTGCAACAGCCGCTGCTGCATCGCGGCGGCGCCGCGCATGTCGCGACCGATCGCCACCAGCCGGCCGCCGTCACCGAGCGTCATCACCATATAGCGCACCGGCACATCGCCGCCTGCCGCGGGATGATTGACCTGGCGCCAGCGGATCGGGGTACTCGGCCGAACAGCGTCCGCGAGCATTTCAGTAATCTTGGGCCGGCTTTCGATGGTGACGGTATCGCCCCAGGACTCGCCTATCCAGTCACCGAAGCCATGGTTGGCTAGATCGCCGTGCGAGACCGCGACGTCGAGGATCGTGCCCTGCGTGGACAGGATGAACGCAACATCGCCGACCGCCGCAAGAAGCGACGCCGCGACATCAGCCGACAGCTGTCCCGGCATGGCATCGGGCCTGTCGAATGCCGTTTTCCGGCGTAGGGCAACAGGCTTGTTCATCGACGAGCGTCACGCTCCAGGAAAACTGATGAAAACTATCCGTCGAGGGGCTCCTGCTCGCGGACGCGAACGAGGTCCGCCGCCACGATCAGGGCCTGTCTGGCATCGCTTGCGGTGCCATCCGCCCCGACTTGTGTTGCCAGTTCCGGATCAGCGCTGAAAATTCGCCCACCCACCATGATGCAGACACGCGGATTTTTGGACACATTCCGTAAAGCTGCAATGACAGATGTTAGATTTGCGATATGACGATCGCAGCTAACCGTCAATCCGACCATGTCAAACCAATCTGCGCCGACACGACGAACAAGGTCCGTCGTTTCCACGCCGCTCATTCGATCAGTCACCCAGCCATCGCGCCGAAACAGTTCGTCGATCACGACCGTACCGAAATTGTGCTGGTCGCCCGGCATCGACGCAAACAGCGCACGGTGGCCGCCGATCGCGAGCATCCGATCCGCCGGCATCCGCGCGGCAATCTCGTGCACCACTTCCTGCAGCCGCCACAGCCCCATCGTAACATCGACGAAGTCGCAGCGATCCTCTTCCCAATATTCGCCCAACAGTCGCGCGGCTGGCGCCAGCAGATCGACCATCACGGTATCGACGCTGACGCCACGCGCCAGTATCGCCTCTATATGAGCGAGCAGCGCATCCGCCTCGACTTCCAGCGCGAGCGGCGCCAGTGCCGAAATCTCGCAGGCATCGATCTCCACCGCCGCAACTTCGGCTATGTCGACGGCATGGGCGATCATGAGGCGGGGGATGATCTCGCTTTCGATAAGGGTAGACAGCGACCGATCATAATCGATACTGGCAAGCGTGCGGAAAGCCGTCAGCCCATGCGCATCGGCACGATATCGTCGCGCAAGACCTGCTCCGCCAAGCTGCCCGGTCTTATTCTCGATACGCGCCAACGACGGCATACCGGCCCTCCCACCTTAGTCAGATAGTCGCGAAACGACTGGCAGAATTCCTTATTTGGGATTTTCCTGCGACTCGAAACCTATGCTCATTATGGCGCACTGACAATTGCATATCGGTGCCGCAGCTCTGAAAGTGTCAAAAATATTTTACGTCAATTTTATTTGACACTTTGTCCCTGCTCGCCTTAGTCTCGGCCCCAGACAGGATGAGGGCGAAGGCAGATCGAGATGAAGACGGGTGCGGGCAAAATCGTCGAAACGGCATCTGCCGGCCGCGACCCGCTCTACACGCCTGAACAGCGCCGCCGCCGCGACTCGACCCGGTGGACATTGGTGCAGGGCATTCTTGCCCCCGTGCAGTTCCTGATCTTTCTCATCAGCCTGGCGCTGGTGCTGCGGTACTTGAGCACTGGAGACGGCGCGCTCGCCGCGACGGTCTCGATCGTGATCAAGACGCTCACGCTCTATGCGATCATGATCACTGGCTCGATCTGGGAAAAGGTCGTGTTCGACAAGTGGTTGTTCGTCCCGGCCTTCTTCTGGGAAGACGTTTTCAGCATGCTCGTGCTGGCGCTGCACACCGCTTATCTGGTGGCGCTGGTCGGTGATTTTGGCACGGAGCGCGACCGCATGATCCTCGCGCTCGCAGCCTATGCGACTTATGCGATCAATGCCGGGCAGTTCCTGCTCAAGCTGCGTGCCGCACGGCTCCAAAGTGATGCCTCATCGACATTAGCGGTGGCGGGATGACCGCCGTGTCGCCCATCGCAACGCTCGGGTGCGAATCGGCACCGGTGCTGCGCGAACGTGGGCAGCGCGAGGTTTTCTGCGGCCTGACCGGGATCATCTGGCTGCATCGCAAGGTGCAGGACGCCTTCTTCCTTGTCGTCGGATCACGCACCTGCGCGCATCTGCTGCAATCCGCCGCGGGCGTGATGGTGTTCGCCGAACCACGGTTCGGCACCGCGATCATCGAGGAGCGCGATCTGGCCGGGATGGTCGATTGCAACGAAGAGCTCGATCGCGTGGTCGACCGGTTGCTCACCCGGCGCCCCGATATCAAGCTGCTGTTCCTCGTCGGCTCGTGCCCGTCCGAAGTGATCAAGCTCGATCTGTCGCGCGCCGCCGCGCGGCTGTCGGTCAAGCATGCCGGCGTGACGAAGATCCTCAGCTATTCCGGCTCGGGCATCGAGACGACCTTCACCGAGGGCGAAGACGCCTGCCTCGCCGCGCTGGTACCCTACCTTGCCACTGACACCTCGGACGCGCCGAGCCTGATGATCGTCGGCGCGCTGCCCGATGTTGTCGAGGATCAGTTCCTGCGGTTGTTCACGGAGCTCGGCATCGCGACGGTCCATTCGCTGCCCGCTCGCCGCGCCAACGCGATGCCGCCCGTCGGGCCGAACACCCGGTTCCTGCTCGCGCAGCCGTTCCTCGGCGAGACCGCGCGGGCGCTGGAAGATCGCGGCGCGGTACGCCTCGACGCGCTGTTCCCGTTCGGCGCCGAAGGCACGACCAACTGGCTGCATGCCGCCGCGGTCGCCTTCGGGATCGACGAAATGCACTTCCGCCGTGTCGTCGCGCCGGGCCGCGAGCGGGCCAAGCGGGCGATCAAGCATTCGCGCGAGCGGCTCGAGGGCAAGCGCATCACGTTCCTTCCCGACTCGCAGCTTGAAATCCCGCTGGCGCGCTTCCTTTCGTCCGAACTCGGGATGAAGCCGGTCGAAGTCGGCACACCGTATCTCCATCGGAAGCATTTGGCGCAGGAACTCGCGCTGCTGCCGGCCGACACGGTGATCAGTGAAGGCCAGGACGTCGATCGGCAGCTCGATCGGGTCCGCGCTGCGCAACCGGACCTGACCGTCTGCGGCCTGGGGCTTGCCAATCCGCTGGAGGCCGAAGGGCTGACGACGAAATGGGCGATCGAGCTGGTGTTCTCGCCGATCCACGGTTTCGACCAGGCCGGCGACTTGGCCGAACTTTTTGCGCGCCCGCTACGGCGGCGCGACGTGCTGAGGGTCTGAGGCGATGCAACTGACCGTCTGGACTTATGAAGGACCGCCCCATGTCGGCGCGATGCGGATCGCGACTGCGATGGAAGGCGTGCATTACGTGCTCCACGCGCCGCAAGGCGATACCTATGCCGACCTGCTGTTCACGATGATCGAGCGGCGCGGCAAGCGCCCGCCCGTCACCTACACCACCTTCCAAGCGCGCGACCTCGGCAAGGACACTGCCGAGCTGTTCCAGACCGCGGCTCGCGAGGCCTTTGAGCGCTTCAAGCCGCAGGCGATGCTGGTCGGCGCGTCCTGCACCGCCGAGCTGATCCAGGACGATCCAGCCGGCATGGCGCAGGCGATGGGTCTGCCCTGCCCGGTCGTGGCGCTCGAACTGCCGAGCTATCAGCGCAAGGAAAACTGGGGCGCGGCGGAGACCTTCTACCAACTGGTGCGCAAGCTGGTCGACAAGAGCGCCCGGGCTACGCCGCGCGACGGTCGCCGGCCGCGCGCCAATATCCTCGGGCCGACCGCGCTGGGCTTTCGCCACCGCGACGACGTGATCGAGATTACGCGGCTGCTCGGCACGATGGGCATCGACGTCAACGTCACCGCGCCGCTCGGCGCGAACCCGGCCGACCTCGCGCGGCTGCATAACGCCGATTTCAACATCTGCCTGTATCCTGAGATCGCCGATACGACCTGCCGCTGGCTGGAGAAGACCTTTGGCCAGCCGACGGTTCGCACGGTGCCGATCGGCCATGGCGCGACGCGGGAGTTCGTCGCCGAGGTTGCCGCCGTCGCCGGAGTCGATGCCGCAGCCGTACTCGACACGTCGAACATGCCGTGGTGGAGCCGCTCGGTCGACTCGACGTACCTGACCGGCAAGCGCGTCTTCATCTTCGGTGACGCAACGCATGCCATCGCCGCAGCGCGCGTGGCGCGCGACGAGCTCGGCTTCGAGGTCATCGGCCTTGGCTGCTACAATCGCGAGTTCGCGCGCGAATTGCGCGAGGCGGCCAAGCTTTACGGTGTCGAGCCGCTGATCACCGACGATTACCTCGACGTCGAAGACGCGATCCAGGCGCTCCAGCCCGAGCTGGTGCTCGGCTCGCAGATGGAGCGCCATATCGCCAAGCGGCTGCGAATCCCGTGCGCGGTGATCTCGGCGCCCGTCCATGTGCAGGATTTCCCCGCGCGCTATTCGCCGCAGATGGGGTTCGAAGGCGCCAACGTGCTGTTCGATACCTGGGTCCATCCGCTGGTGATGGGGCTGGAGGAACATCTGCTGACGATGTTTCGCGACGATTTCGAATTCTCGGACGCAAGCGGCGCGAGCCATCTGGGGCATGGCGCAGTTGCCGCCCCGGTAGTCGAAGAGCGCGTCCTCGAGCCCGTCGCTGCCGCGACAGCCCCTGCCGAACATGCCGCCGCCGTCACCTCGCCCGTCGGCGAAAAGGGAGGCTGGTCCGCCGACGCTGAAAAAGAGCTGATGAAGATCCCGTTCTTCGTGCGTGGGAAAGCACGGCGGAACACCGAGCGCTATGCCACCGAGCAGGGCATCGCCGCGATCACGCTCGAAACGCTCTACGAGGCGAAGGCGCATTATGCCCGCTAGTTCGGCCATCCCCGCCCCTCACGTTCCCGTCCGCGTGGTCATCATCACGCTCGACAACCATCTGTCGGGCGCGGTGATGCGCGCACAGGAGCATTTCGCGCGGACGTACCCGGGCGTGACGATCGGCTTCCATGCCGCCGCCGACTGGGAAGAAAAGGACGGGGCGCTCGACGCAGCCCGTGCCGACATCGCACGCGGCGACATCATCCTGATGACGATGCTGTTCCTCGAGGACCATATCCGCGCCGTCCTGCCGCAGCTCACCGCGCGCCAGAACGAGTGCGACGCGATGATCGGACTGATGTCGGCAGGCGACATCGTCAAGCTGACGCGGATGGGCGATTATCGGATGGACAAGCCCGCTACCGGGCTGCTGTCGATCATCAAGAAGATGCGCGGCACCAACAAGGCCGGAGCAAGCTCGGGCGCAGGGCAGATGGCGGTGCTTCGGCGCTTGCCCAAGCTGCTGAAGTTCGTGCCCGGCACCGCGCAGGACGTGCGGGCCTATTTCCTGACGATGCAATATTGGCTCGCAGCGTCGGACGACAACGTCGTCGACATGATCCGCGCGCTGGTCGACCGTTATGCCGCCGGCGAACGCCGCGCGCTGCGCGGCACGATGAAGGCGGATGCTCCGCGCGATTATCCCGACGTCGGCGTGTATCACCCGGCGTTGGCGCACCGCATGGCGCGCACCGTGACCGAGCTGCCGCGCCGCCGCGACCCCAAGGGGACGGTCGGGCTGCTGATGTTGCGCTCGTATGTCCTGGCAAAGGACACCGCGCATTACGATGGCGTGATCGCCGCGATGGAAGCGCGCGGCCTGGACGTGATCCCGGCGTTCGCCGGCGGGCTCGACGGCCGCCCGGCAATCGACGAATTGTTCATCAAGAACGGCGTCGCCACGGTCGATGCGGTCGTCAACCTGACCGGCTTCAGCCTGGTCGGTGGCCCGGCCTATAACGACACCGCCGCCGCCGAGGCCGTGCTGAGCAAGCTCGACCGGCCCTATATAGCCGCACATCCGGTCGAGTTCCAGACGCTACAGGCGTGGGGCGCGAACCGGCAGGGGCTGTTGCCGCTCGAATCGACGATGATGATCGCGATCCCCGAGCTGGACGGCGGCACCGTACCGATGGTGTTCGGCGGACGCTCGGACGGCTCGCATACGCCGTGCACCGGTTGCGAGCGCGGCTGCACCTTCCCCGCAGCGGGCCAGGTACGCGCGATGCAGACCTGCGCCGAGCGCGCCGAAATGCTGGCCGCGCGCGTAGTGAAGATCGTCGAACTGCGCCGCGCCGCCAATGCCGAGAAGCGCATCGCGGCCGTGCTGTTCAACTTCCCGCCGAACGCCGGTGCGGCGGGCACGGCGCAATTCCTCGCGGTGTTCGAGTCGCTCTACTCGACGCTCCAGCGGCTCGACCGCGAAGGCTATACTGTCGACGTCCCGGCTTCCGCCGACGCGGTGCGCGAGCGCATCCTCGGCGGCAATGCGGCACGCTTCGGCACCGAAGCCAATGTCCATGCCCGGGTCAGCGCCGACACGATCGTGGCCCGCGAGAAGTGGCTGAAAGAAATCGAAGCCGCTTGGGGCCCCGCCCCCGGCAAGCTGCAATCGGACGGCAAGTCGGTGCAGATCCTCGGCGCGCAATTCGGCAACGTCTTCGTCGGCATCCAGCCAGCGCTGGGTTATGAAGGCGATCCGATGCGGCTGCTGTTCGAGGGCCGTTTTGCCCCGACGCATGCCTTCGCCGCCTTCTATCGCTGGCTGAAAGAAGACTTCCGCGCCCACGCCGTGCTGCACTTCGGGACGCATGGCAGCCTCGAATTCATGCCCGGCAAGCAGACCGGCCTGACCGCTGAATGCTGGCCTGACCGGCTGATCGGCGATCTGCCCAACATCTATCTCTACGCCGCGAACAATCCGTCGGAAGGCGTGCTCGCCAAGCGCCGCTCGGGCGCGACGCTGGTCAGCTATTTGACCCCGGCACTGACCAATTCGGGCGTCTACAAGGGGCTCGCCAACCTGAAAGCGTCGGTCGATCGCTGGCGTCAGGCCGAACCGGGCAGCGACGAACTGGCCGATCTCGCCGAGCTGATCGGTGATCAGGCGACCGCGCTCGATCTCGACGGCAGCGACATCACCGCGCTTGCGGCGAAACTCTACGAGATCGAACGCGAGTTGATCCCGCAAGGGCTCCACGTCGCCGGAGCCGCGGCGACGCGCGAGGAGCGCGTCAACATGATCGCCGCATCGGCCAGCGCGCGCGGCGAATTGCTGTCGGTCGATACGATCGAGGGCATCGTCGAGGGCACGATCAAGCTCGATACGCCATTGCTCAAGGAAATGGCGTCGCTGAACACGGCGCTGTCCGCGAACGGCGAGATCGACGGCATCGTCCGCGCGTTGAACGCGCAATATATCCAGCCGGTCACGGGCGGCGACTTGCTGCGCTCGCCCGAGATCCTGCCGACCGGGCGCAACATCCACGGCTTCGACCCGTTCCGCCTGCCCTCCGCCTACGCCGTGAAAGATGGTGCCGCTCAGGCGCAGCGCCTGATCGACCGCAGTCTCGCCGACTCCGGCCATATCCCCGAGACGGTGGCGATGGTGTTGTGGGGCACCGATAATCTGAAGAGCGAAGGCGCGCAGATCGCGCAGGCGATGGCGCTGATGGGCGCGCGGCCGCGCTTCGACAGCTATAATCGGCTTGCCGGGGCGGAGCTGGTCAGTCTCGAAGAACTCGGGCGTCCGCGCATCGACGTGGTCGTCACCCTCTCGGGCGTTTTCCGCGACCTGCTACCGCTGCAAACCAGGATGATGGCAGAGGCAGCGCTGCTTGCCGCCCAAGCCGACGAGCCGGTGGAGCTGAACTTCATTCGCCGCCACAGCCTGTCGCATCAGGCCGAACATGGCTGCGACATCGAGACCGCTGCGCTGCGCGTGTTCTCCAATGCCGAGGGCGCATACGGCGCTAACGTCAATCTGATGATCGACAATGGCGCATGGACCAATCCCGACGAACTGGCCGACAGTTTCGAGCGGCAGAAGGGCTATGCCTATGGGGTCAAAGGCACGCCGGTGCGCCAGGCCGCATTGCTTTCTTCGACGCTCAAGACCGTCGATTGCGCCTATCAGAACCTCGAAAGCGTCGAACTCGGCATCACCACGATCGACCAATATGTCGACACGCTGGGCGGTATCAGCCGCGCCGTTACGCGCGCCAAGGGCGGTCAGTCAGCCCCGGTCTATATCGGCGACCAGACGCAAGGCGCGGGCAAGGTCCGGTCCCTGCAGGAACAGGTCGCGCTCGAAACCCGCACCCGCATCCTAAACCCCGTGTGGACCGAGGGCCTGCTCCGCCACGGTTACGAAGGCGTGCGCCAGATCGAGGGCAGCGTCACCACGACGATGGGCTGGTCGGCGACGACCGGCGAGGTCGATCCCTGGGTCTACCAACGGATCGGCGAAACCTATGTGCTCGACGCCGAGATGCGCGAGCGGATCGCTGCGCTCAACCCGCGCGCGGCGGCACGCGTCGCCAACCGGCTGATCGAAGCCAGCGACCGTAATTACTGGCAACCCGACGCGGCGACGCTCGCCGCACTCCATGCCGCAAGCGATGAACTCGAGGATCGTCTCGAAGGCATCACCGCGGTCGCGGCATAAGGAATTTACCATGGCCCTATTCGATCCCCCAGCACGCGGACTTGACGGCGACGGCTCGCTCCAGGTCGCGCTCGACCCCAATGACCGGATCGGCAACGCGAAGGTGTTCGCCGTCTACGGCAAGGGCGGGATCGGCAAGTCGACGACCTCGTCGAACCTTTCCGCCGCTTTCTCGCTGCTCGGCAAGCGCGTGCTCCAGATCGGCTGCGATCCCAAACACGACAGCACCTTCACGCTGACCAAGAAGCTGATGCCGACCGTCATCGACGTGCTCGAGACGGTCAACTTCCACGGCGAAGAGCTTCGGCCCGAGGATTACATGTTCGAGGGCTTCAACGGCGTCATGTGTGTCGAGGCCGGCGGGCCACCGGCGGGCACCGGCTGCGGCGGTTATGTCGTCGGGCAGACGGTGAAGCTGCTCAAGCAGCACCATTTGCTCGAAGAAACCGACGTTGTGCTGTTCGACGTGCTGGGTGATGTCGTGTGCGGCGGGTTCGCCGCGCCGCTGCAGCATGCCGAGCGCGCCGTGGTCGTGGCGTCAAACGACTTCGACAGCATCTTCGCGATGAATCGCATCGTCGCGGCGATCAAGGCGAAGTCGAAGAATTACGACGTGCGGATGGCGGGCGTGATCGCCAACCGTTCGTCGGCGACCGACGAGATCGACCGCTTCAACGAGGCGACCGGGCTCAAGCGCCTCGCCCACTTCCCCGATCTCGACGCGATCCGCCGTTCGCGGCTGAAGAAATGCACGCTGTTCGAGATGGAGCAGACCCCCGAGGTCGCCGCGGTGTGCGATGAGTACAAGCGGCTGGCTGCGACGATGTGGGCCGGGCTTCCCGCGCTCGCCGCCGAGCCGATGAAGGACCGCGACATCTTCGAATTCCTGGGATTCGAATGAGATGACGACGGCGACCTACGACCGCTTCCGCGGCGACCTCACCGCCTATTTCGACCGCACCGCGTCAAAGGCGTGGGAGCAACTGACCTCTGACGCACCGGTCAGCGGCATCCGCGCGACGGTTCGCGCCGGGCGGACAGAGATGCGCGATACGCTGCTGTCGTGGCTGCCGGCCGACATGACCGGGCTGCGGTTGCTCGATGCGGGCTGCGGCACCGGGGCGCTCGCGGTCGAGGCGGCGCAGCGCGGGGCGAATGTGGTCGCGATCGATGTCGCTGGCAGCCTCGTCAAGATTGCCCGTGACCGCGCACCGCAGGGTCTGAACATCGATTGGCGCGTCGGCGACATGCTTGATCCGTCGCTCGGCCGCTTCGATCATGTCGTCGCGATGGATTCGCTGATCCATTACAAGACGTTCGACATCGTCGACGTCATCCGCACGCTGGGCGACCGTACCGGCAGGTCAATTGCCTTTACCTTCGCGCCGCAGACCCCGCTGCTGATGGCGATGCTCGGCATCGGCCGGCTGTTCCCGCGCAGCGACCGTTCGCCCGCGATCATCCCCGTCCCCGAGCGGCTGTTGCGGACGCTGATCCGCAGCGCCCTGCCAGCCGCGCGGATCGGGCGGTCGACGAAAATTTCGGCAAGCTTCTACAAGAGCCATGCGCTCGAGGTGTTGACCGCGTGAACGAAATGGCCGCCTTCAGAGCCTCGCTGGCGCCGCTACCGCGGCCCGACGGCGCGGCCGCGAGCGGGCGCGTCGCGTCGCTCAAGAATGGGACGTTCTGGAATAGGGTCGGCACCCGTTTCCTCCCCTTCGCCGACGCCGCGAGCGCGGAATTGCCGCTCAGCCAGATCCTTCGGCTGTCGCTGTTCCAGATCTCGGTCGGCATGGCGGCCGTGCTGCTGACCGGCACGCTCAATCGTGTAATGATCGTCGAGCTGGGCATGTCGGCCTCGATCGTCGCGGCGATGGTGTCGTTGCCGCTGCTGTTCGCGCCCTTGCGCGCGCTGATCGGTTTCCGCTCGGATACTCACCGCTCGCTCCTCGGATGGAAGCGCGTGCCGTATATCTGGTTCGGCACGTTGCTGCAGTTCGGTGGCCTTGCGCTGCTGCCGTTCGCGCTGCTGCTGATGACCGCGGGCAGTGCGGGCACCGCGCTGGCCGGCTATATCGGTGCGGGTGTCTCCTTCCTGCTGGTCGGCGCGGGCATGCACACGACGCAGACCGCCGGCCTAGCGCTCGCCACCGACCTCGCGACGGAGGAAACCCGCCCGCGCGTCGTGGCGCTGCTTTACGTCATGCTGCTGGTCGGAATGATGGTGAGTGCGCTGGTGATCGGCCGCGCGCTTGCTGATTTCACGCCGACCAAGCTGGTCCAGATCATTCAGAGCGCCGCCGTTCTGACGATGGTGCTCAACATCATCGCGCTGTGGAAGCAGGAAGCGCGCAACCGCCCGGCGGCAACCGCCGTCCGTGAGGTGCGCCCGGACTTCCGCGCCGTCTGGGCGACGTTCGTCGAACGGCCGGACACGAAGCGGCTGCTGATCACGGTAGGTCTGGGTGCTGCGGCGTTCAGCATGCAGGACGTGCTGCTCGAGCCTTATGGCGGCCAGATCCTTGGCCTCTCGGTGGGTGCGACGACGTCGCTTACCGCCTTGTGGGCACTGGGCATGCTGGCCGGCTTCGCCTGGGCTGCGCGGCAGCTGGCGGCGGGTGCCGATCCGCACCGATTGGCGGGTTTCGGTGCGGTCGCCGGGATCGGCGCCTTCTTCTGCGTGATCTTCGCCGGGCCGTTCGAGGCCCCTGTCCTGCTCGCGATCGGCGCGACGTTCATCGGCGCTGGTGCCGGACTGTTCTCGGTCGGCACGCTGACCGCCGCGATGGCGCTATCCGATGAGGGCCGCACTGGCCTCGCACTCGGCGCCTGGGGCGCGGTGCAAGCGACGGCTGCGGGCCTTGCCATCATGATCGGCGCCTTCGCGCGCGACATCGTTTCTGCCGCGGCGGTCGACAACCGCTTCGGTTCGACGCTCGCTGGGCCAACGGCCGGCTATACATTCGTCTATTGTTGCGAGATCGTGCTGCTGCTCGGCACCCTAGTTGCGCTCGGGCCGCTCGTTCGCGGATCCCGCCATGCTTCCGCACCCCAAACCGTTCGCTTCGGCCTCAGCGAATTTCCGATCTGAAAGGCACGTCATGCATCCTGATCTGACCCCTGGCATCGATGTCGCCCTGCTTGTTTTCTGGGCGTTCGTTCTCTTTTTCGTAGGACTGGTTTTTTACCTGCGCCGCGAAGACCGCCGAGAAGGCTATCCGCTCGAAGAGGAAATGACGGGGCAGATCCGGCGCCCTGGCGGCGTCCTGTCGACCGCGTCGACGAAGTCGTTCCTGCTGCCCTTTGGTCACGGCACCGTGACCGCGCCGACCGGCGGCCGCGATCCGTACAAAATCGCTGCTCGGATGACCGATCGTTTCGCCGGTGCGCCTTACGCCCCCACCGGCAATCCGCTGGTCGACGGCATCGGACCGGCGGCCTGGGCGAACCGCGCCAAACGCCCCGACATCGACATGGAAGGCCATCCGCGCATCGTGCCGCTGAGCATCGCGGCCGATTTCACTATCGCCTCGCCTGATCCGACGCTGATCGGCTGGCCGATCATCGGCGCCGACGGCGCGGTCGCCGGCACGGTCGCTGAGCTGTGGATCGACAAGTCCGACCGGCTGGTCCGCTACATGCAGCTCGCCGGGGAAGGCGCGCCAGCGCTGGTGCCGATCTTCATGGCACGGGTCGAACGCGGCAAGCGCCGTGTCGTCGTCGATGCGCTGAATGCGGCGGACTTCGCCGGCGTGCCGCGGCTCGACGCGGTCGACCAGATCACGCTGTACGAAGAAGAGCGCGTCCAGGCTTACTTCGGCGGCGGTTATCTTTACGCCAACGCCAGCCGGCAGGAGCCAATCCTGTGACCGAATATGCGAACGAACCAATCCGCGGCCTGCCCGGTCTGCTGCCACCGGGCGAACGCATCATCTGGCAGGGATCGCCTGACTGGCGCATGCTGGCGCGAACGGCGTTTCATACGCGGCTCGTTGCCGGTTACTTCGTCGTCCTGTCGGCGATCGCCGCGGGCTTCTCGCTGACCGGCAGCGGCTATACCGGCGTGGTGATGACCTTCACGCTCGGCGTAGTCGGGGTTGCGTTGTTGCATCTGCTGGCATGGGGCTCGGCACGGACGACGATCTACACGCTGACCAACCGGCGGATCGTGCTGCGCATCGGCATGGCCGTCCCCAAGTGCATCAACCTGCCGCTGGTGACGATCGGCTCGGTCGACCTCGCCGCGCGTGACGGTGGCACTGGCGATGTCCCACTGACGCTGACGGGTACGCCGACGATCGGTTATCTCGCGCTGTGGCCGCATGCGCAGCCCTACCGGATCAACCGCCCGCGGCCGATGCTGCGCTCGGTACCGGACGCGACGGCGGTTGCCGCGCTGATCGCGCGAACCTGCCTTGCGGTTAATCCTGCCGGGCTTACGGTGGTTCCGGAGACGGCGCACCCATCGATGCCGTCCTTTTTAGGAGCCCAGGCAGCATGAACACCGCTCGCCGCCAGCCAGAGATGCTGCCACGTGGCACGCTGATCCTCGCCGGCGCCTTGGTAGCCTTCGCGTTCGGCTCGGCACTGATCGTCCGGGTCGCCGGCATACCACCTGCCGCATCGCCGGCCGCGATGCGCGCAGAAGCAAATATCCAGCCTGTTGCCACCCGCACGCTACGGTTCTTCGACCGCGCCGACGGGGCAGTCGTGATCCAGGACGTCGGCAGCAACACCATCGCATCGGTGATCGAGCCGGGCGAAGAGACCGGCTTCATCCGTGGCGTAATGCGCGGCCTTGCGCGCGAACGGCGGATGCATGGCGTCGGCAATCAGCCCCCTTTCACGCTCACCGCGTGGCGCGACGGCCAACTTTCGCTGACCGACACCGCCACGGGCCGCTCGATCGAGATGACCGCATTCGGATCGAGCAATCGCGCCGCCTTCGCTGCGCTGCTGCCCAAAACCGTCACCACCACCGCGAGCGTGGCTCGATGATCGCGCTGCGCCGCACCTCGTTCGACACGGCCTGCCGGGTCGAGGTCGAAGTCAGCGACGAATATTGCCGCGCGAATGTGGTGCTGGCGAACGACTATGAAGTCGGCCCTGGCGACCGCGTGCGTGTTCATGGCGCACCGATCCGCGTCGGTTTCGGCGAGCGCCGCGTCGAGAATCGCATCGCCACGGTCGAGCGCGCCAGCACGGTCGAGCGGCTGTGGACCAAGTTCGCCGGCCATTTTGAGATGGCGGAGCTCTACGAAGTCAGTTTTTCGGATCGGACCACGGTATGAACGCCTTCAGCAAGATCGATCCGATGGCGATCGCGCGCGAAGACACGGTGCTATCGCCGCGCTTCTACACGACCGATTTCGCCGCGATGGACCGGATCGACGTGTCGCCGGTGCGCCACGAATGGGACGCGCTGATCGGCGAAATGGTGGACGATCCTAACCGGCTCCACTTCAAGCGGACGGAAGCGTTCGACGGCGTGATTGAGAGCCTGCCCGATGGCCTGCGCGAGGAATTCACCGACTTCCTCGTCAGCTCGTTGACGGCGGAATTCTCGGGCTGCATCCTCTACGCCGAGATCGCCAAGCGGGTGAAGAACCCCGATATCAAGCAATTGTTCAAGCTGATGAGCCGCGACGAGAGCCGTCACGCCGGCTTCATCAACGATACGCTGAAGGATGCCGGGATCGGGATCGACCTGGGCTTTCTGACGCGGACCAAGAAATACACGTACTTCCGGCCGAAGTTCATCTTCTACGCGACCTATCTGAGCGAGAAGATCGGCTATGCGCGCTACATCACGATCTTCCGCCATCTGGCGCGGCACCCGGAACTTCGCTTCCACCCGATCTTCAACTGGTTCGAACTGTGGTGCAACGACGAGTTCCGGCACGGTGACGCCTTCGCGATCCTGATGCGCACCGATCCCAAGCTGCTGACCGGCATCAACAAATTGTGGATCCGCTTCTTCCTCGTGGCGGTGTACGCGACGATGTACGTGCGCGATCACAACCGGCCTGCGTTTCACAAGGCGCTCGGCATCGATCCGACCGAATATGATCGGCGCGTGTTCACGATCTGCTCGGAGATCACGCGTCAGGTGTTCCCGGTGGTGCTCGACACCGACAGCCCCCGCTTCGCGCGCGGACTGGAGCGGATGCGGGGTATCGCAGGGGCGATCGACACCGCAACGAAGCAAGGCGGGATCGTTGGCGGCATCAAACGTGTCGGCCTTATGGGGGCGGCAGCAGTCGCCTTCGCGCGGCTCTACCTGACGCCGGTGAAGCGCAACGAAGCGCCCGCCACCGTCCGGATGGTCCCGGCCTGGTGAGCCTGCCGCCGCTCCTGTTCGCGCTGCTGATGTGGTTCGTCGGTACGGCCGCCGTCGTGTGGCTCGACAGCCGCCCGCGCGCCACGTTCCGCACCAGCCTTATCGTTTCCGCGGTCGTCGCGGTGATCGCGATGGTGCTGGTTTGGGCGCACGCGGACAGCGTGAGCGCGAGCGGCGCGTATCTCGGCTTCGGCGCGGCGATCGTGATCTGGGGCTGGCACGAGATGAGCTTCCTGATGGGCGAGGTCGCCGGGCCGAACCGCTTGCCTTGCCCACCCGGAGCGGTGGGCTGGACGCGGTTCAAGGCCGCGACCGCGACCGTTATCCATCACGAGCTGGCCATCGCGGCAACCGCGTTGCTGCTGTTCGCGATCACCTGGGGGCAGCCCAACCAGACGGCGCCGCTGACCTTCCTGCTGCTGTTCGTGCTGCGGCTGTCTGCCAAGTTCAACCTGTACCTGGGCGTGCCGAATCTGAGCGACGAGGTGTTCCCCGAGCATCTCGCCTATCTCAAGAGCTATTTCCGCACGCGCGCGATGAACGCGCTATTTCCGTTTTCGATCGTAGGCAGCAGCGCGCTTGCGGTGTGGGCGTGGACGGCGGCGGAAGCTGCCCCGGCGGGCAGCGGCGCAGCGGCGAGCGGGACATTGCTTGCGGGGCTGGCGGTGCTCGGGGTGGTCGAGCATCTGTTCCTCGTCCTGCCGATGCGTGATGCAAAGATGTTCCGGTGGGCATCGAACAACAACAATAACAGGGCGGCAGAAGCCGCCGTCAGCGAATGAGCGGGAGAGGGTTATGAACTACGAAGCGGTCTTCACGGAGCAGCTGGGCGAATTGCGCGACGCGGGAAACTACCGTGTTTTTGCAGAGCTCGAGCGCCAGGCCGGCAACTTCCCGCACGCCAAGCGCTGGACCGAGGACGGGGAAGTCCAGGACGTCACCGTATGGTGTTCGAACGACTATCTCGGCATGGGCCAGCACCCCAAGGTGCTCGACGCGATGCACAAGACGCTCGACCGTTGTGGCGCCGGCGCCGGGGGCACGCGCAACATCTCGGGCACCAATCACCAGCATGTGCTGCTCGAGGCCGAACTGGCTGACCTTCACGGTAAGGAAGCAGCGCTGATCTTCACCTCGGGCTATGTCTCGAACTGGGCGGCGCTCTCCACCCTCGCCTCGCGGCTGCCCGACTGCATCGTGCTGTCGGACGCACTGAACCATGCATCGATGATCGAGGGCATTCGTCACAGCCGCGCCGAGTGCAAGCGCTGGCGGCACAATGATGTGGCCCACCTCGACGAGCTGTTGTCGCAGGTCGCCCCGGGACGCGCCAAGCTGGTCGCGTTCGAGAGCGTCTATTCGATGGACGGCGACATTGCGCCGATCGCGGAGATTCTCGACGTGTGCGAGAAGCACGGCGCGCTGACCTATATCGACGAAGTCCATGGGGTTGGCCTGTACGGGCCGCGCGGCGGCGGCGTTGCAGAGTCACTGGGGCTGATGCACCGCATCGACGTGATCGAGGGGACGCTGGGCAAGGCCTTCGGCGTCATGGGCGGCTATATCACCGCCTCGAAGAACCTGTGCGATTTCGTCCGCAGCTTCGCGAGCGGCTTCATCTTCTCGACGGCGCTGCCCCCCGCGGTTGCGGCCGGCGCGACCGCAGCAATCCGGCACCTCAAGGAAAGCCAGATCGAGCGTGTGCGGCACCAGAACCGGGTGAAGATCGTTCGCCAGCGGCTCGATGCGATGGGCATTCCGCATTTGCCCAACCCCAGCCACATCATCCCGGTGATGGTCGGCGATCCGCACCACGCCAAGATGATCAGCGACTGGCTGATGGACAATCACGGCATCTATGTTCAAGCGATCAACTATCCCACCGTCCCCAAGGGCACCGAGCGGCTGCGCATCACGCCTTCGCCGGTCCATACCGATGGCGACATCGACCGGCTGATCACCGCGCTCAGCGAAATCTGGTCGCAGTGCGCGCTCGCGCGTCGGGAAATGGCGGCGTAATTCCTACTCTACCGACGTGTCGGGGTCTGGAAGTGCAGGATATTGCCACCCCGCTGCGGCGGACGGATGTTGATCCG
Organism: Sphingomonas radiodurans; assembly: GCF_020866845.1. Lineage (NCBI taxonomy): Bacteria > Pseudomonadati > Pseudomonadota > Alphaproteobacteria > Sphingomonadales > Sphingomonadaceae > Sphingomonas > Sphingomonas radiodurans. Next base: position 2,617,528 of record NZ_CP086594.1, on the reverse strand, counting down.
TCCAGAACAAGAGGCTGACCACGCTGCCATCGCGCGTTTGACGCAGGAGGCATTCGCCGGTGCCAGGCATGCCAGCGGCACCGAGGCGCAGATCGTGTCTCGGCTGCGTTCCGCAGGTGATTTGACCCTTTCACTGGTGGCGGAAGACGGGACCGTGGTTGTCGGTCACGTCGCCTTTTCCCCTGTAACGATCAATTTCGTCGACCGAGGGTGGTTCGGGCTTGGCCCAATATCCGTTACGCCAGCCCGACAGCGTCAAGGAATTGGGTCGTCGTTGATCCGCGACGGTCTGGAACGGCTCTGCGCGCTAGGGGCGGCCGGCTGTGTCTTGTTGGGTGATCCGGGCTATTATGGCCGCTTCGGGTTCGAGCGGGATGCGCGGCTTTGGTATGACGGCGCACCGCCGGAATACTTCATGCGATTGTCGCTCACTGGCGGAGACGTGCCGATTGGCCGCGTCGAATATGCGCCAGCCTTCTCTGGTTAAGGCGAAGTTTGCGCCGCCATGTGAGGTGCGTGGTACCGGGCTGTTGACCTGTAGCGAGGCTAATCGTGCAGGCGACGACGAAGGCTCCACAGCGCCAGGGTAACCCCTGCGACGACGAGCGGAACGGCAATGGCCATTGCCCATTCGTGATGCAGTCCTGGCACCGCGTGGAGGACGTAGCTGATCAGCGCGATCAGATAGTAGCTGATCGCCACCACCGAGAGCCCCTCGACGGTCTGCTGCAAACGCAACTGCAGGTGCGTGCGGCGATCCATCGACGTCAGCAGATCGCGATTCTGTTTCGCCAGCGCGATATCGATGCGGGTGCGCAGCAATTCGCTGGTCCAGGCCGCGCGCTGCGACAGGTTCTCGAGCCGGGTGGAAAAGCTCTCACACGTCCGCACCGCCGGGGTGAGCCGGCGTTCGGTGAAGTCGGCCAGCGTCTGATTGCCGCGCACCCGGCCGATCCGGAGCGACGCCAGCCGATCGCTGCTGAGCTGGGCATAGGCGCGCGTGGCGCTCATCCGATAGCGCGTCTCAGCGACCATCCGCGCGAGCTCGGCCGACAGATAGGTGAGTTCGTCGAGCAGCCGATCGTCCTCCGACCGGCGCTCCGAAACGGCGCGCGTTAGATCGGCCAGACGAGATTCGAGATCGGTCACCGCCGGCGTCAGGTGCTGCGCGAGTGGCAGCCCGAGCAGCGCCATGTTGCGGTAGTTGCCGAGTTCCTGCAGCCGCTGCACGAGCTGTGCCGGCTCGTCGCCGGCAAGATCGCGATCAAGCACGATCAACCGGCCATAGCCATCGGGATGCAGCCGGAAATCGGACACGATGCGCGCCGCGCCGTCGTCAACGTCGCAGACGACGGTTCCTTCGGCCGAGAACCAGGCTTCGTGCTGCGCGGGGGTCAGATCGGGTGTGCCACGTGCCATGATGGCGATCTGCGTAGCGCGTACGACATCGCCGGGCATGTCGGCGAGGATGGCAGTGAGTTGCGGCTCGAAGCGAGCGGGATCGAACGGCTCGTCGAAGGCACCGCTACGGATCAGCGTGTAGCTCGCGAACTCGGTATGCCCTTCCCACACGAGGGTGACGTCACCGAGCGCGAGCACACCGTATTTGCTGGCGATCGGCACCGTTACACGGCCAGTTTGCGCCAGCGTCTCGACATGACGGCGCGCAGCGTCACCCGCCTTTTCGCCGACGACCGTCACGATCTGCATCATTCGGCATGGGGCGGAGAACCGCGGCAGCCGACGAACATGCATTTCATCCGAGATCGCCGAACGCAGCGCGTGGTTGGCGATCATGCGTCGATTTCGATCGAACCCGCGCCGCCACCGCAAGGCGCGGCGCGGGATGCAATCACTTCTGCGTCGCGGTCGGCGACGGTTCGGTCTTGTCCGTCATCGACGACGGATCTCTGAACGCGGCCGGGATAGCCTCGGCAGGACCGACTTCAGGCGCGGCTGTCAGCATGTCCGGGCCCTTCAGCGATGGCGCCTGGGCGATCATGCTGCGGCCGCCGAGCGGCTTGGGCAGGCCCTGGTGGCACGTCGTGCAATTGACCTTGTACGGATCGCCCTGCGGCCCCTTGCGGTTGGCGGGGAACACCGATGCCAGAGACGTGATGTAATTTTCGTTGACGTCGCGGACCATGCGGATGCCGTAATAGGCCGTGCCGCGTTGCGCGCGGCTGAGGTTCCATGCGCGGAACGACTGGCTGTTGTGGCAATAGGTGCAATTGACGCCCAGCGCGGTGCTGACGTGCATCATCAGCCCGTAGCTCGCCTCGGCATCCTTGATCGACACCACATGGTTCGGCGACGCCAGCGCCTGGTCAGAGGCAACGCGGATGTTGCCCTTGCCCTGGAAATAGGCGGCGAACGGATCCGACGGCAAAGATGCATAGCCGACGTTCGGATCGGGCGTGTTCTGGCCACGCTTGTTACCGCGGATCGTGCCAGTACCCAGCGAGTTCTGCGCCACGGCCCACACGTTGAGTGGCACCGCATTGCCGGCATGGCACGTGTAGCACGTCACGCCGGTTTTCTGGACGTGGCTCGACCAGCGCGAGTTGATCGTCTGCGTCATCTGCAACATGCGACGCGCGACGATCTTGGTGTACTTCTCGTCGGACGCCATGTTTTCAGGGTTGTGGCAGTAGTTGCAGCCCTGTTCCGGCGGGGCGACCCACTGCGTGATCGACGCCATCAGGTGGTTGAAACGCTCGGCGCTTACCGCGCCGAGAACCTTCACGTTCTGATAGGTCTGCGCAGCGGTCGGCCCGCCGTCTGGCGGCAGAGGATACGGCTCCGGTGGGAGCGCCGTCGCCTCCTTGATGCTGCTGACGTCGACGATCTGCTCGAGCCCGGTGCCGCGAAAGCCGGTCTGGGTCGACATCTTGGCGCCAGGTTCGCAACCGGCGAGCAGCAGGGTCGCTGCCGCCGCCGCGACGGTTGTGGTGACGTATCGGCTCATTGCACCGCTCCCGGCAAGCTGGAAGGATCGATGACGCCGGTATCGGGATAGCTTGGAGCGATCTGATTGATCACACCCCACAGATACCAATTGTCCACGACCGTTCCGGTCAACAAGATCCCGATCCCGCCGGTCAGCGGGCACAGTACCGCAAACCACCACGCCCAGCGATGGATCGATTCGGCGGTGGCGTTGAACCCCATCGTCCAGCGCCAGAACAAGGCGCCACGTTCGAACGCGGTACCGCGATCGGTGATCTGCTCGATTTCGCGCTCACTGCCATAGCGGCCCGTCGCCAGCACGGTCGCGCCGTGCATCGCGAACAGCATCGTCGAACCGTAGAGGAAGACGATCGAGAGAGCGTGGAAGGGATTGTAGAAGAGATTGCCGTAGCGGATCGAGAAAGCCGCAGTCCAATCAAGGTGTGGGAAGATACCGAACGGCACCGCCTCCGCCCAGCTGCCCATCAGCAGCGGCCTGACGAAGCCGAGGATCAGGATCAGGAAGATGCCGGCGCCGAATGCCCAGGCAACGTGGCTACCCATTCCGAGCTCGCGTGCGCGGCGGAAGGTGCGCAGCCACCACAGGATCAGCGCGCTCGACATGAAGAAGCCCGCCATTTGCCACCAGCCGCCTTCGGCAAGTGGCACGAACGGCGTGAAGCCCCATTCCGGTCCTGGCGGTTCAAGCGCCAGCCAAGGCAGCTGCCGGGCGAACTGGATCGGATCCCAGTTGACGCTGGCCCACATGTTCAGCCCGATGATCTCGAACGCGAGGAAGGCGCATACCAGCGAGGCGATGCCCAGCTTGCCGAGGTAGATCGGCCCGATCTGCGCTGCGCCAAGCTTGCCGGCCCAGTAATTGTAGGTGCTCAGATCGCCGCGGGCGAAGCTGCCGGGGGGCAGCGGCGGCCCCTTTTCCAGCGGGCCGCGCAGCTGAACCTGCGTGAATATATTCTGATAGCGTATCATCGCCTATCCCCCTCTTACGACCAGATCGGCAGGTTGAGCCACCACGACCACCATTCAGGCCAACCGCGCGTCCATAGCGGGCCGGAGATGATGATGCAGATCGCGCTCCAGAAGCCCGCCGACAGCGCCAGGAAGAGGCCTAGCCGGTGAATGCCGAGCGTACCGATCGAATAGCCGATCGTGTCGCGGAAGAAGGCGTCTTCATACTCTGGCGACTTGACCTCTTCGCCCTTGGGCGGATTGACCGAAGACAGCACCAGCGCGCCGTGGAAGGCAAGCGCCCCGCCCGTCACGAAGAAGAAGCTAACCGCCAGCATATGTGCGGGATTGTAGTGGAAATGCAGATATTGGTAGCCGGTGTTCGACACCCAATCGAGATGACTGAAGATGCCGTAGGGAAAGCCGAAGCCCCAGGCACCCATCATTACAGGGCGGATCACCACCAGGCTGACGTAGGCGAAGATCGCGAACGCGTAGGCGAAGGGCACGTGATACCCCATGCCTAGCTTCCGACTGATCTCGACCTGACGCAATGCCCAGGACGAGAACGCCGCGATCGCACAGACTGTGATGATTTGCCAAAGGCCGCCCTCGCGGAGCGGCGCCAGCCCCAGACCGTAACTGATGTCAGGTGGGGCGATGTTGATCAGCCAGGGGTTCCACGTATCTCCCAGCGAGGCCGCATAGAAGATCAGCGCGGTGCCCAGCGAGGCGGTGATCGCGGCGATGACTCCGAAGAACCCGACGTAGAACGGGCCGACCCAGAAGTCGAAGAGGTCGCCGCCGAGCAGCGTGCCACCCCTGACTCGATATTTTCGTTCGAAGCTCAGCAGTGCCATGCCCACACCCCTCGATCGCCGCGCAGGCAGCGGATCGCCTTTTCAAAATTATCTCCATCCCGAGCGGGTGGTCCGGCGTCGAAAGCCAGACCCACCCACTCGAAATCGCTCGTCCAGGACCGTTCAGGTACCCGTCGTAGCAGGAGCCGTCGCCGCAACCGGTGCGGTGCGCGGACCATCAAGCCAATTGAACTTGTTCGTGCTGAGCAGGATGAAGTGAATCAGCAGTGCCAATACGAACAGGAAAATGAACAGCGCGACCAGCGAACGACGCGGGTCAAATATGAGCCAGACTCTCCACATGATGTGGTTCCTTTTTATTGAGGGCCGGAAGTTTCAGTCGATCAGAGCCAAGGGCGCCACAGCCACACCAGAATATGCGCGCCAACCGCGACCAGTGTGAACAAAATGAAGCTGCTCATGAAGATCTTGTGGAACTCCTTGGCTTCTTCGGCGGTCAGGTAGTTTCCTGGCCCCATCCGCTCGTCAGTGTGTCTTACATCGCTCATTTCACGTCTCCGTTTTCCCCGACGAGGACAGGAGCGTGAAGCGCGCTCCCCGTGGGTATCCGCGCGGGCGTGATGCCCACGGGATGGTTGATCCGCCCGAACCGCGATGGCTCGAACGAAATGGTCTTGCCGCGGCTCATGGCCGGCGGCTTTCGGTGATCGCCAGCGCTAGGCGCTGGGTGGTGACGGATGGCTCGCCGGCGCGCCGCGCGGCACGCTCGGCGGCGTCGCGGATACGCTTGGCAGCGGAAATGCGGACCAGCACCGGTTCGCGCTCGACGACGGCATCGAGCTCGGACTTGGCGGCTTCCTCCCACAGCAATTCACGCTCGAGCCGCGCCAGCGTCGGCTCGGCCTTATCGAGCTGGCCGGCGAGCGGCAGGATATGGAAGAGCGCGTCGAACAGCGCGTTGCACACTTCCTGGATCAGATAGGTCGCGCCGGCATAGCCCATGAACGGCGTGCCGGTGTGGCGGCGGATCACCGCGCCGGGGAAGCTGGCGGGGATATAGACGCTGCGCCCGCCTGCCTCGGCCATGTACATGCGCTCGTTGAAGCTGCCGAACAGCACCAGCGGCGGGTTGGTGGCGATCATGTCCTTGATCGACTGATTGTCCGACTTCGCCCCCGCGCAGCGCGACACCGCGAAGTTGCAGGGCAGGCCCATGTCGTCTTCGAGGAACTTGCGGATGCCGCGCGCATAGGTGTCGGTCGCGACGATGCCGAAGCTCGCGGTGCCGAAGAAATCCTGCGTGACCGAGCGCCACAGATCCCACAGCGGCTTGATGGTGGTATGCTTCTCGCGCTCGATGAACGGCTCGGGATCGAGGCCGGTCAGCTCGCCCAACTTGCGCAGGAACAGCGTTGTGCTTTCGAGCCCGATCGGTGCCTGGAGATACGGGCGTTCGAGCGCTTCGCACAGCCCGCGGCCGAATTCGCGATACATGCAGACATTGACCTGCGCGTTGGCGAGCTTCTTGACGTCGGCGAGGTGGCTGCCAAGAGGGAAGGCCATGTTGACCTCGGCGCCGATGCCCTCGATCAACCGGCGGATCTCCGCCAGATCCGACGGCATGTTGAACGTGCCGTACATTGGGCCGATGATGTTGACGCGCGGGCGTTCGCCTTCACGCAGCGCCTTGAGCGCCGGCACCTTCTTCGGCCCGAACTGGGTCCACAGCCACGTCAAGGCACGGTCGCCCGACTGCCATTGATCCTCGTCGATCGTTCGCGGCAGGAAGCGCTGGATATTCGTGCCCTCGGGCGTCACGCCGCCGCCGATCATCTCGGCGATAGAGCCGGTGACGACCACCGCAGGCAGATCGGGATCGAGCGTCGCCCAGGCACGCTTCATGGCGCCTTCGGTGCCGTCGCGGCCGAGCTCCTGTTCGCCGAGGCCAGTGACGACAATCGGCAGCTCGTGCGGCGGCAAGCCATCGGTATAGTGCAGCACCGAAGTGACCGGCAGGTTCTCGCAGCCGACCGGGCCGTCGATGATGACCTGCAGACCCTTGATGGCGGTGAACGCGTAGACCGCGCCCCAATAACCACCCGCGCGGTCGTGATCGATGATGAGGGTCATGTGCCGATATGCTCTTCGGCCTTCGCGGCAGCGATGCGCTTGGCTGCGAATTTGGCCTTGTATTCCGGGCGATCGACCGGGGTATTTTCCCATACGCCAGCGGTCGGGCCGCGGCCGACGCCTTCGAAAAAGGCAGTCATCTTGTCGAAGCGGTGCTGGTTGCCGAGCGCAGCGTTGACGACCGTTGCCAGGCTGCCCGCTCCTGCCGCGCCCATCAGCGGCCGCGCCGAAATCAGGTTCGTGAAGTACAGTGCCGGGAGCGACTTCTGCTTGGCGTGTTGAACGACCGGCGTGGTGCCGATCGCCAAATCGGGGCCGAACTCGCTGATCGCGGCGATGTCCTGTTCGAGGCTGGCGCGGTATTGCACGCGGCAGCCCTTGGACTCGAGCCATTCACGATCGGGATCGGACCATTTGGTGCGCGGGCACGCGGTGCCGACATAGGGCACGTCCGCGCCACTTTCGATCAGCAGCCGCGCGACGAGCAGTTCGGAGCCTTCATAACCAGATACCGTGATCCGGCCGGCGATCGGCTTGGCGGCGAGCGCGCTACGGATCGCCGGGATGAAGCGGTTCTTGGCGAGATCGACCTGATGCTGGGCGACGCCGCAAGCCGCGCCGATCGCATCGAGCCAGGCCGCGGTGCCATCCGCACCGACCGGCGCCGAGCCGACAATGCTGCGACCAGCGGCTTCAAACTCGCGGATGCTGGCGGTGTAGAACGGGTGGATCGCACCGACGACCGCGCAATCGAGCGCCGAATACAGTTCGCGCCACTCGCGCGTCGGCACGACAGGACCAGCGGCCAGACCCAGAGGCTCGAGCAGCAGCCCGATGCCGGGTGGGTCGGCGGGGAACATCTCGCCCAGCAACGTGACCGTCGGGCGATCGACACGTGTCGCTGGCGCCGCGACCGGGCCGACTTCGGCCTCCTTGCGCGCATAGGCGAGCATCGCGCCGGCAAGTACGTCCTTCGCCTCGGCATGCGTCGGCACACCAAAGCCCGGCACATCGATGCCGATCACCCGGACGCCGTTGATCTGATCGGGCAGCAACTGCAGCGGCACGCCACTGGCGGTCGGCACGCACAGGTTGGTGACAACGATCGTATCATAGAGTGCCGGGTCGGCCAGATCATGGACCGCATCGCGGATGTCTTCGAACAGCTTGCCGGTGACGAGCGTTTCGGAGCTGAACGGCACGTAGCCGACGCTGCGCTTGGCGCCGTAGAAATGCGCCGTGAACGTCAGGCCATAAACGCAGCAGGCCGATCCCGAGAGCACCGTCGCGGTGCGGCGCATCCGCAAGCCAACGCGCAAGGATCCGAACGCCGGACACATGGATTGCGGCTGATCGTGCGGGCCTTTGGGATAATCGGCGGCGTAGCGGTCGAGGATTTCGGATTTGCCCGCCTCGATCGCTGCCGTCCGGAGCGTTTCGCCCGACGAGCAGCCGCCTTCAGCTGCGGGCGCCGCCAGGTCGATCCGATCGCGATCGCGAGGAAGGGTGTCGATGGTCACCCGTCAGACCTCGTCGTACACGATTTCGAGGCTCGGCTTGGCGACATATTCCGCGCCGCGCATGTCGGCCTGGGTGGCTGGCCGCAGCGTGTAGTCTGCGCCGGTGATGTCGGCGCTGAACAGGTTCAGCAAGCCATCCTGATCGAGCGGAGTCGGCCGCAGCGGCGGTGCCTCCGCAACATTGACGGCGAGCTCCTCGAACAGCGACGCCCACTGGCCACCGGGCTTGCCGATGATCTGATAGTTCGCGCTCTTCTTGCGGATATCCTCGTTTGCGGGGATCGCGCAGAGCACCGGAATGCCGACGGCTTCGGCAAAGGCGTTGGCCTCGCCCGTCCCGTCGTCCTTGTTCAGGATCATCCCAGCGACGCCGACGTTTCCGCCCATCTTGCGGAAATATTCGACCGCCTTGCAGACGTTGTTCGCGACGTAGAGCGATTGCAGATCGTTCGACGCGACGACGATGACCTTCTGGCACATATCACGCGCGATCGGCAGGCCGAAGCCACCGCACACCACGTCACCCAGGAAATCGAGCAGGACGTAATCGAAGCCCCATTCGTGGAAGCCGAGCTTCTCGAGCGTCTCGAAGCCGTGGATGATGCCGCGGCCGCCGCAGCCGCGACCGACCTCGGGCCCGCCCAATTCCATCGCGAACACACCATCGCGCTGGAAGCAGACATCTCCGATGCTGATTTCTTCGCCAGCCAGCTTCTTCTTCGAGCTGGTTTCGATGATCGTTGGGGTCGATTTGCCGCCGAACAGCAGCGACGTCGTGTCGCTCTTCGGGTCACAACCGATCAGCAGAACGCGCTTGCCTTGCTGCGCCATCATGTAGCTGAGATTGGCTAGCGCGAACGACTTGCCGGACCCGCCCTTGCCGTAGATCGCGATGATCTGGGTTTCTTTGGTGATGGGCCCCGATGGCACGGGATCGGGTTCCCACGACGCTTCCTCGCGCAGTGGACCCGGATCGAGCATGCTCATATTTCTCTCCAGTCGAGAACCATCTTCAGACAGTCGGGGTCGGTGAACGCCTGCGGATAAGCATCGACGGCTTCGGCGGCGGGGCGCACATGGCTGATCAACCCGTCGAGTTCGAGCACACCGATATCGAGGAGCTCGATCACCGCAGCGATGTCCGCCGGCGTGAACTCTGCGGCGATGCGCACCCGCGCCTCGCGCATGAAAGCGGCCGGGAACGCGAAAGATAGGCGATCGTAGAAGCCCGCCAGCACCACTTCGCCACCTTTGGCGAGCCGGGCGAAGGCTATGTCGAGAACGTCCGGTGCGCCGCTCGCGTCGCAGATCGCGGCATAGTTGCGGCGTTCGTCGGCGGCGGGATCGATAACTGGATAGCCGAAGCCATCGCGCCGGGCGGGATTGGTTTCCCATACCGCGGGGGCGTCACCGCCGGTCGCGATCGCGATCCGTGCGATCAATCGCCCGAGGATGCCGTGCCCGATCACCAGATCGGGCACACCGCCAGCAGCGATTGCGTGATGGGCGGTCGCAGCGAGCGCGATCAGAATGCCGTCGCGCCCTAGTGACTCGCGGATCGGGATTGCACGGGCCTGGGGCAAGTTGACGTAGCGAGACGTGCCACCGAACAGGCCGCGGGCGTCGCGATAACAATCGGCGCCGGGCACGAACACCCATTCGCCGATCCGGCCACGCGCATCGGCGCCGGCATCGACGATCCGGCCGATCGATTCGTATCCGGGAACCAGCGGGTAACCCATGCCGGGGAAGTTCGGCATCCGACCGGTCCACAGCAGTTTCTCGGTTCCCGAGGAAACACCGCTCCAGTCGATCTCGACCCGGACATCGCTGGCAGCCATCGGAGACAGCGTCAGCGTGCGCAGTGCGAGGCGTTCAGGCGCCTCCAATATGACTGCGACCGCATCCATGCGCTCGTCCTCTCTAGCGGCGGGTCGGAATAGGCCCCCTTCGCATCTGTATTAGTATCTGGACGGTTTGGGTTGTCAACTTGTTTGGACACTTATGTCCGCGATGCGACGATCGCGCTGGCGGTGAGCGGCATCGCCGTGTGGAGATGACGGGGCCGGGAGAAGCCGGCTTCGCGCAGCATTGCGGAAATCTCTTCGCGGCTGCGCGGCCGACCTGAGCCCATCGCCAACAGGTAAAAGCCGAAATAGGCATCCCCCACCGATTCGGCCCCCGGCGTCTGCGCCATCGGCTCGGCAATGAACAACGTACCGCCGTGCGGAAGCGCGGTGTGGATATTGCGGAGCAAGGCCATGGCGGGGCCATCGTCATGATCGTGTAGGACACGAATCAGCGAGATGATGTCGTAGCCGCGCGGCAAAGAATCGCGGAGGAAGTCACCACCATGCGCGGTCGTTCGTTCGCCCAGGCCGGCCGAGTCGAACCGCGTCCGGGCACGCTCCGCGACGGCCGGCAGGTCGAACAGCCCAAGCTCCAGCTTGGGAACGCGCGCGCCGACCGCCGTCAGGAAGGCCCCCTCCCCGCCGCCAACGTCGAGCAGTTTACGATGTTTATCAAAAGGGTAGGCGTCGATTGCCTGAGTCGCGACCATCGGCTGCGACGCTGCCATCAGTGCCGAATAGGCGGCTACCGCAGTGGCATCTCCCGTGCCGGAAGCCTCTGCATAGTGCCATAGGCCTGACAGCGCGCCGCCCCCTCCCCCACGCCGCAGCAGCGCCAGCGGATCGGCTAAGTCGGCGTAGAGCAGGCGGTGATGCGCGACCATCTCCCCGATGCCGCGGTTACCCCGGAGCGACGCGCCGCCGCTGCCCAGCATCCAGTGCTCGCCAACCGCCTCGACCAGATCCAGCGCCGCAGCCCCGCGCAGCAGCCGCTCGGCGCCTGCGACCGGCAGATCGATGCGCTTGGCGATTGCGGCAGTATCCTGCGGCCCCTCGGCTAGTACGTCGAACAGCCCGGAATCGATGCAGGCGGCCAGGATCTGTGAGTAGGTGAACCCGGCGACCAGATCGAACAGCGCTCCGGCGCGGCGGCGGGCGAGCGGGCGGGTGAGCGGGAAGCGCGTGACCCATTTGTGAAAGCGGGGCGATGCAAGCACACTGTTGCGCCATCCGATCCAACGGTGTCGCCAACCGAAATCTTTGGTATTGGACGAAACCATGTGTCTACTTTTCTGGACACGTGGTAGCCTACTGTCAATCGGCAGGAGGATGCGGCGCGATGCCGGGCGAAGTTGTGGTTGTGATCGGGGGGGGGGTCGGCGGGCTGGTCAGCGCCGCGCTTCTCGCCGCGCGTGGCTGCGATGTCACTTTGGTCGAGGCAGCGGCGGGGCCAGGCGGCAAGTTGCGCGCGGTGATGGTGGACGGCGAGCCGATCGATGGCGGCCCGACCGTGTTCACCATGCGCGGCGTGTTCGACGAGATCTTCGCGGCCTGCGGCGGCGCGCTCGACGATGACCTGACGATGCGGCCCGCAGCGACGCTGGCCCGCCACGCCTGGGGTGAAGCGCGACTTGATCTGTTTGCCGACCCGGCCGCGAGCGAGGCGGCGATCGGCGACTTCGCCGGTGCGGGCGAGGCGGAGGGTTATCGCAGGTTTCGTGCCGAGGCGCGGCGGCTGTTCGACGCGCTCGACCGCCCCTTCCTGCGCGATACCAAAACCGATCCGATCACGCTCGGCTGGCGGATGGGTGCGCGAGGGTTGCCCGACTATCTGAACCTAAGGGCCTATAGCTCGCTGTGGCGGGCGCTTGGCGGCTACTTCCGTGACCCGCGATTGCAGCAATTGTTCGGCCGCTATGCCACCTATAGCGGCTCGTCGCCGTTCGCCTGCCCCGCCACGTTGATGCTGATCGCGCATGTCGAGGCGAGCGGCATATGGCTGATCGACGGCGGGATGCACCGGCTGGCGCTGGCGATCGAGGCGCTCGGGCGCCGTAACGGCGTGCGGTTTCGGTACGAAGCGCCGGTGCGCGAGATCCTGGTCGAGCGCGGCCGCGCGGCGGGCGTAATGCTGGCGAGCGGCGAGCGGCTGGCGGCGAGCGCGGTCGTCTGCAACGCCGATCCCGCGGCGATCGGGGCGGGGGCGTTCGGGCCGGCGGTACAGCGCGCGGTGTCGCCGATGCCGCCACGCCGCCGCTCGCTCAGCGCGATGGTGTGGACCGCGCAAACGAAGACGGCGGGCTTTCCGCTCAGCCGCCACAACGTATTCTTCTCAGAGGACTATCCAGCGGAGTTCGCGGCGCTCGCCGCGGGCCGCCTGGCCGCCGCGCCCAGCGTCTACGTCTGTGCGCAGGATCGTGACGACCATGGCCACACGTCGGTGGGCCATGAGCGGCTTCAGATCATCGTCAATGCGCCCGCCAATGGTTACGGCGCCCCCCCTACCGAAGCGGAGATCGACACATGCAGACGGCAGATGCTGGACAGCGTTTCGCGGGCGGGACTTTCGCTCGATCTGGCGCCGTCGACGGTGCTGACGACGCCGCACGACTTCGCGGCGATGTTTCCCTCGACGGGTGGAGCCCTTTATGGACCGGCCTCGCACGGGTGGGCGGCCTCCTTCCGCCGGCAGGGAAGCCGGACCGCGATCCCTGGGCTCTATTGCACGGGCGGGAGCACGCACCCCGGCGCGGGCGTCCCGATGGCCGCGCTTTCCGGCCGACTAGCCGCCGCATGCCTGCTCAAGGACCGCGCTTCGACGTCGCGGTCCAGCCCAACGGCTATGCCTGGTGGTATATCGACGCGACGAGCGAGGACGGCGCCCACGGGCTGACGATCATCGCTTTCGTCGGCAGCGTCTTTTCGCCCTATTACAAGCTGAGCGGTCGCCAGCGGCCCGACAATCACTGCGCGATCAACGTTTCGCTCAGCGGACCGCGCGCCAACGCCTGGGCAATGACCGAACGCCCATCGACGCGAGTCGATCGCGGTCGCGATCATTTCGCGGTCGGGCCGAGCAGCATGCGCTGGGACGGCGATACGCTGGTGATCGATATCGACGAGATTTCGGCGCCGCTGCCCTATCGCGTGCGCGGCACCGTGCGCGTGAGCCCCGAGATGATCGGCACGACCGCCTTCATGCTCGATCCGGCCGGCGCGCACCGCTGGCACCCCGTGGCGCCGCGCGCGCGAGTCGAGGTGCAGATGGAGCGTCCCGGCGTCCGCTGGTCGGGGGATGGATATTTCGACTCGAACTTCGGCGATGAGCCGCTGGAGGCGGGGTTCAACGACTGGCATTGGTCGCGTGCGCATCTGAAGAATGACGTCGCGGTGCTGTATGAGGGACAACGGCGCGATGGCACGCCGTTCGATCTCGCGCTGAAGTTCGATCGCCAGGGTCGCTGGCATGATGTCGTTCAGCCCGCCGCTGCGGCGCTGCCGCGGACCGGCTGGCTAATCAAGCGCGCGACGCGGGCCGATGCCGGCCATGCCCCGCGCGTCATCAAGACGTGGATCGACGCGCCCTTCTATGCCCGCACGGCGCTGGCGACTCGAATGTTCGGCGAGGACGTCCAGGCGGTGCACGAAAGCCTGTCGCTCGGCCGCTTCCGGTCACCGATCGTCCAGTCGATGCTCCCCTACCGGATGCCCCGCGCCTTCTGGTGATTCGGACTCGAGCGATTTGGCCTTGGCGAGCTTGTCGCGCGCGATTTCGCGATTCACCGACACGAGCTGCCAGATGCCGAAGGCAAGCGCGGGGACGCCGGCGATCGCCATGTCCAGCATGCTGAAGTAACTGCTGTTCATACCCTTTCTCCTGCGAATTGCCGGATGAGCGCGGCCACTTGTTCGGGCTGCTCCTCGTGCGCGAGGTGGCCCAATCCCGCGAGCGGCGTTACGCGCGCACCCGGAATCATCCCCGCAGCCTCGGTTGCATTGCGCAGCGGGATGGCAGCATCGGCGCTGCCGTGGATGAGTAGCGGCGGCGGCACGAGGCGTGGCAGATCGCGCGCGAGCGCAGCCAGATCCCAATCCGCCATCATTGCGAGCGCTCCCGCGCAATGCGCCGGGCTGGCCAACAGCGTCGCGTAACAGCGCACCCCTTCGGCATCGACCCGCGAGCCCGTCGCGCGCGCCAGGAACCGCGCGGTTTCACCCGACGTTCGCGCCAGCCGCGCGAAGATGTGCGGCGCGAAGGGGTTGACGAACAGCATCCGCGCGAGCGTCGGGAACAGCTTGGCGGCCAACCCCGGAAACGGCAGCAGCGCCGCGGAGAGTCCCACGATTGCATCGGGTTTAGCCAAGCCGTCCAAAGCCATACGCGCTGCGATTGCCGCGCCAGCCGAATGCCCGACGATGATATGTGGCGCCAAATCAAGCACCTGCATCAGCTCACCCACCGCGCGCGCCATGGCGGGCATCGCGAGCCCTCCCGCCGGGCGCCCGGCCGTGAAGCCGTGGCCGGGCAGGTCCGGCGCCACGACGGTGAAGTCCGCTGCCAGCAGTGGCGCCAGCGCGCGCCAGCTGTGCGTGGCGGCGCCCGTGCCGTGGAGCAGGAGCAGCACGGGGCCGGCACCCATGACCTGGACATGCCAGCGCAACCGGCCAGCATCAACGAAGCGGCTATGCGCGTGGTTGGGCCAGTCACGGCCCTCCACCGCCCAGCGCGGGGCGGCGCTCACTGTCGCTGCGCCGCGCTGACGGCAGCGTGCATCGCCGCTGCATCGGCGCGTGGCAGTGGCAAGTATCGGGCGCGCATTGCAGCCGCTAGCGCTGCGCCTTCAGGGCGAGGACGTGCTGAAATATCGACGAAGGCGGCGGCGATGCCCGCTGCGCCGATCGCCTTGGCTGCAGCGGTCGCATCGGCCTCGGCCACGCTGCGTACCGTGCTGCCGTCGGCGGCGATATTGGCGCGGCCGTCGGTGAGCACGACGACGAACGGCGTGCGCCCGCGTGCGCGCGATGCCTCCGCCAGCTCGCGCGCCGCATTCAGCCCCGCCGCGAGCGGTGTGCCGCCGCCGCCTGGGAGCTCGGCAAGCGACCGCCGCGCGCGCGCCAAAGACCGGGTCGGCGGCAGCAGGAGTTCGGCAGTTCGGCCGCGGAACGCCACGAGCGCCACCTGCGCGCGCTTCACATAGGCCTCGGCGAGCAGCAACTCGACTGCGCCCTTCGCCTCGGCGAGTCGCGCGAGCGCGGACGATCCCGAGGCGTCGACGGCAAAGATTGTAACGGCTTCCGCGCGAGTCTCGAAGCGGCGGATGCGCAGGTCGTCGCGGCGGACCTGGATCCGGCCGTCTCCGCCGCGCAGCTTCTGCCACGGGGCGGCGGCGCGCAGCGTGTCGATCAGGCTTAGTCGCAGGCCGCCGCCGGGGACGCCGGCGCGGGCACCCATCGGACGGCCGCGGGCGCTGGACTTGCGGCGCTCGCCGGCGCCGCTGGCGCCGCTGGCCTTGCGGCCGCGGCCAGCGGCCAGGCGGGCGAGCATGTCCTTGGGCAGCGCCGCAAGTACCGCTTCGAGCACGACATCGTCGAGCTGGCCGGTGTCGACAGTTTCGTCATCTCCCGGGGTATTTTCGGGGGGTGGCGAGTCATTCCGACTCTCGGATTCCGCCTCTGGCGGGGGCAATTGCGTCGCGCGCGGGGCCAGGACGACGCGCGCGGCAAAAACCAGATCTTCGTTTGCGATCGATTCCCGGCCGTTGAGGTTCGCGGAGGCGCGTGCGGCGCGCAAAGCGAACATCGGCGCGCGGATCGAATCGATGCCGAGCACAGCGGCGGTGGCGGTGAGCGCTTCGAGGATTTCCGGAGTCGGGATTGCGCCGCGAGCGTGACGGTCGACGGCCGGAGCTGCGATGTCGGCGGCTGACGGCGCGCGGGCGCCGGACAGGTCGATCCAGAACGCCAGCCGTTCGGCCAGCGCGGCCGGAGGGCGCTCGTCGGGCTCTTCGCCATCGTCGAGCGCGACGGTGACGAAGCGGGCGGCGCCGCGCAGCGCCGCGCCGTCGCGCTCCACCACCACCTCTCCGGTGTCGAGCACTGCGGCGAGGCGCCCGGCGAGCGCATCGCTCATCCGCTCGGCCATCGGGACCACCACCGCACCGCCATCGGCTTCGACGAGCAGCCCGGTCCGCGTCACCGACCGGCCGAGCGCCAGCGTCGATGTGAGATCGATCCCGCCGAGCAGTCGATCATCGTCGATATGCGCGGGGATTCGCCGCACCGGGGCGCCGGCGGGGAGCGCCGCCCGCAAGGCATCGACCACGAGGTCACGCAAGCTGTCGCCGCCCCGCAGGATCAGGCCGCCGAGGCCGGGATCGATCGCACACAAGCGCGCCGCGATCAGCGCATCGTGCAGGGGATCGTTCGGGACTTCGGGCGGCGAATCGCCCGATCCGCTCACGCCGCCATATCCTCCAGCGCGCGCTCGATCCGTGCCGACGAGCCGGTTTCGTCGAGCACGTTGCGGCGCAGGCGGTGGCGCAGCGCCATCGGCGCCACGGCGGCGACGTGATCGGTCGTCGCGGCCGTCGTGCCTTCGAGCGCCGCCAGCGCCCGCGCCGCACGCATCAGCGTCAGTTCGCCCCGCAGCCCGTCGGCGCCGACCGCCATGCACAGTCGCGAGGCGAAGTTCAGCACCGGATCGGGCACGACGACACCCGCAAGCGCCGCGCGCCCGCGCGCGATCAGCTTGAGCGTCTTGCGTTCGGCCTTCGCCCAGGATTCGACGAACGCGCCCGGCTCACGCTCGAAGGCGTCGCAGCGCTTGAGGATCTCGACGCGCTGCTTGATATCCTGCGGCGTGCGGACCTCGACCGACAGCCCGAAGCGGTCGAGCAACTGCGGCCGCAATTCGCCTTCCTCCGGGTTGCCGCTGCCGATCAGGACGAAGCGCGCCGCGTGCCGTACGCTCAGCCCCTCGCGCTCGACGACATTCTCGCCCGAGGCGGCGACGTCGAGCAGCAGATCGACGATATGATCCTCGAGCAAATTCACTTCGTCGATGTACAGGAACCCGCCGTTCGCGCGCGCAAGCAGCCCCGGCTCGAACGCCTTGATGCCAGCGCCGAGCGCGCGTTCAAGATCGAGCGCGCCGACGACGCGGTCTTCCGTCGCGCCAAGCGGCAGATCGACGAACGGCACGGGCACGTTGCCCTTGCAGGGAGTACCATCCTGATAGCCAGCAGTGCTCGCCGGAATCGGCGGCAGCAGCGCCGCAAGCGCGCGGACGGCAGTGGATTTGCCAGTGCCGCGATCGCCGAACACCATGACGCCGCCGATCCGGGCGTCGACCGCCGCCATCAACAAGGCTTGCTTCATCTCGTCTTGGCCGACGATTGCGGAAAAGGGAAAGGACAGTTTCACGCGATCCGTGTACCATGCGTTGGACACTCCACAAGCCGGACGACGCCTTGCCCTCCACACCGACGATCATTGCGGTAGCGGTCGCCATCTTCCTTGGCGCCTTTGGCGGGCTGATGACGCCGATCGGATCGTGGTATGCCGAGTTGCGCAAGCCATCGCTGCAACCGCCGAACTGGCTGTTCGGCCCGGCTTGGACGATCATCCTCGGGCTGGCGGCGTGGTCGGCAATCATCGCGTGGAATGCCGCGCCCGATGCGGCGGCGCGGACGAGCGTGGTGATCCTGTTCGGGACCAATGCCGTTGCCCACGCGCTGTGGAGCCCGTTGTTCTTCCGCCTTCGCAGGCCCGACTGGGCGCTGATCGAGGTCGTCTTCCTGTGGGGCTCGCTGGTCGCGCTGGTTATCGGGTTGTGGCCGATCTCGCAGAAGGCGAGCCTGTTGATCGTGCCGTATCTGCTGTGGGTGAGTTTTGCGGCGTGGCTAAACTGGGCGATCGTTCGGCTTAATCGGCCGTTTGCTTAAGGGGGTTTGGCCGCATCGTTCAGGGCGTGTGCTTCGAGACGGCATTTCGCCAAGCTCAATGCCTCCTCAGCACGAACGGGTGAAGTTCTTCGTCATTCCCGCGAAGGCGGGAATCTATAATCACTGAACTGGAATATGGATTCCCGCCTGCGCGGGAATGACGGACACCACCGTCGCCTTCTACGGCTTGCGGCCTTCGCCGGCGATCATCGCCTGGAAATCGTCGATCACGACCAGCCGCTCGGCGATGTCGACGCGGTAGGCCGCGTCGCGGGGGGCGAGCGCCAGCGCGCGCAGCCAGGCGACCTTTGCCGCGGGGAGATCGCCCGACTGGACCAAAGCGAGGCCAAGGAAGAACGGCGGCCCCGGATCGCGCGGCGCGATCTGCCACGCGCGCTGGAAGGCGAAGCGCGCCGCCGGCGACATTTGCCCGGCGTCGTGTGCGGTCAATGCGCTGCCGAGTCCCGTCCACAGCGCGACATCGCGCGGGTTGCGCCGGGTCGCCTCGAGCAGCCTTGCCACCGCGGACGCCGAATTGCCCTGTCGCAGATCGGCATCGGCCTGCGCCAGCGTCGCCCGGCTTTGGGCTGTTCCGGGCAGAATCATCGAGCGGAAGGCGACCATGCCGGGATCGACCTCGATCGCGCGCGTCTTGGCCGTGACCGGATGGCCTGGCAGCGCCGCGCGTTGCTGCACCGCATAGCCGGCCGCGCCGATCGCCAGCGCGATGACGACGAACCGGCCATAGCCGCGCGGCAGCCCGATCAGGCGGAGGACGGCAAAGGCGACCAATCCGATGATCGCAGCAGTAATCCACCCCATCAGCGACGCTTCCGCTTGAAGCTGCGCGCGGCGATGAGCCCCCCGATCGCCAGCAGGAGCAGCGGGGCGATCCACAGCGGGGCGGTGACGGGGCTGAGCGGCGGATCGTAAGTGACGTAATCGCCATAGCTGCGGATCAGCCCCTGCCGCACGCTCGCCGAGCTTTCGCCAGTGGCGATGCGGCTGCGCACCAAGGCGCGCATGTCGGCGGCCATTTCGGCATCGCTGTCGGCGATCGACTGGCCCTGGCAGACGAGGCAGCGCAGCGTTTCCATCAGCGCGCGCGCCTCGGCCTCCTTGGCGGGATCGGCGATCTGGGTGTTGGCGTAGCGCGCCGGCGGCAGGTTCGACTGGGCAAGTGCAGGCCCGGCCAGCAGCAGCATGAGAAGGCTCGCGAGCAGCTTCATCGCGCGTTCCTGACCGCGGCGATGATTCGCGGCACGTCGGCATTCTCGATCGCGCCGACATGCTGCAGGACGATGCGACCTTTGCCGTCGATCACGAAGCTTTCGGGCACGCCGGACGATCCGAGCGCGAGCTGGACCTGCGAATTGGGATCCCCACCGACGCGGGCGAAGGGATCGCCGTTACGTTGGAGAAAGGCGCGGATCGCTAGATCGGTATCGCGGATCGCGATCGCGTCGATCGGGACGCCGGCCTGCTTCAGCGCCATCAGCTGCGGCGCCTCTGCGATGCAGGGCACGCACCAGCTGGCGAATACGTTGAGCAGGCGCGGCTCACCGCGATTGAAATCCTGCGTCGTCAGCCCGGGTTTGCCCGGCACCATCGGCGGCAGCGCGAAACTGGGCAGTGGCTGGCCGATCAGCGCGGAGCGCACGACGCGGTCGGCGGGGCGGAACAGGCCATTCGCGACGACGCCGAGCAAGGCGACGAAGGCCAGCAGCGGCAGCCAGAGCAACGGCCGCTTCATATCGCCAGCGCGACTTGTGGCGCACGGCGCCGCTCGCGCTGCATCCGGCCGATCAGCGACACCATGCCGCCAAGTGCGATCAGCACGCCGCCGAACCAGATCAGCGTCACGAAGGGCTTCCACCACAAGCGGATCTGCCACCGCCCGGCGGAATCCTGCTGGCCGAGCACGGTGTAAAGCTGGCCATCGAGCCGGGTGGAGATCGCCGATTCGCTGGTCACCATCGTCGGATTGGCGAAGAAGCGCGATTGCGGGCGCAGCTGAGTCACCAAGCGATCACCACGCCGGACGCTCAACTGCGCTTCGAGCGCCGACCAGTTCGCGCCGGCGGCGGGCATGACGCGATCGAGCGTGACGCTGAACGGGCCAACCGACTGCGGCTCGCCGATCCGTGCCGCAACGAGCGTTTCGCGGGTGAAAGCGCTGTCGGAGGCCATGCCGGCGAGGCTGACCGCAATGCCGAGATGCGCGATCACCATACCCCAGATCGTCAATGGCGTGCGCGCGAGATTACGCCCCCACAGCGGTGCGGCGCTTGCCACTGCGACACCGGCGGCGAGGATCAGCCCGAGCAGCGGGAGCACGCCGATGCCGGGCGCCAGCAGCAGCATCGCGACCAGCGCGAGACCGACCACGGCGGTTGGAATGGCCACGCGGCGCAACGCATCCGGCAAGGTATCGCGGCGCCAGCGCAGCACGGGACCGATCGCCATGGCGGCGACGAGCACCAAAGCGATCGGGCCTGCGGCCTTGTTGAAGAACGGCGGGCCGACCGACAGCTGCACCCCGAACGATGCCGCGACGATCGGATAGAGCGTGCCGATCAGCACCACGCCGAGGATGACGGTGAGCAACAGATTGTTGAGCACCAGCGCGCCTTCGCGGCTGACCGCTTCGAACGCCGTGCCGGCGCGCACCGTGCCGATGCGCAAGCCGAACAGCGCCAGTGCGCCGCCGATGTAGATCACCAGCAATGCCAGAATGAAGGCGCCGCGCTCGGGATCGACTGCGAAGGCGTGGACGCTGGTCAGGATGCCCGAGCGCACGAGGAAGGTGCCAAGCATCGACATGCTGAATGCGACGACCGCCAGCATCACCGTCCAGGCGCGCAGACCGTCACGTGTCGCCAGCACCGTTACCGAATGGAGCAAGGCGGTCGCGGCGAGCCACGGCATCAGCGAGGCGTTCTCGACTGGATCCCAGAACCACCAGCCGCCCCAGCCGAGCTCGTAATAGGCCCAATAGCTGCCGGCGGTGATGCCGAGCGTCAGGAATATCCATGCCGCCAGCACCCAGGGCCGCATCGCGCGCGCGAAGGCCGGGCCGACATCGCGCGTGATCATCGCGCCGACCGCGAAGCTGAACGCGATCGAGATGCCGACATAGCCGAAATACAAGGTCGGCGGATGAAACGCGAGGCCGGGATCCTGCAGCAGCGGGTTCAAGCCGTTGCCGTCGGCGGGCGCCGGATCGACCCGCGCGAACGGGTTCGAGGCGAACAGCAGGAAGGCGTAGAAGCCCAAGGCGATCGCCGCCTGCGCGCCGAGCGTCGCCATCAGCGTCTGCTTGATCAGGCGCTTCTCGAACAGCGCGACCGCGCCGCCCGACAGGCCAAGCACGGTGACCCACAGCAGCATCGAGCCTTCGTGATTGCCCCAGGAGCCGGCGAATTTGTATAGCCAAGGCTTGGCCGAATGGCTGTTTTCCGCGACCAGCCGCACGCTCATGTCGGACTGCAGGAACAGCACGATCAGAAGCGCCATCGCCAGCCCGGCGAGCAGCCCCTGGACGATGGCGACCTTGCGCACCGCCTCGAGGATTTCAGGTTCGTCGCGCGCGATGCCGAGCGCCGCCAGCACCGCTTGCAGCAGCGCGAGCACGCCCGCGAACCAGATGGCGGCAAGCCCGGCTTCAGCTAGCAATCGAGCACCCTCGCTCGCCGGGCGCGCGCCGGCGTTGTGACCGTGACCAGATCGCTCATTGGTTGACCGTGGCGACCTTCTGCATCTTGCCGGCGACTTGCGGCGGCATGTAGCGCTCGTCGTGCTTGGCGAGGATCGTATCGGCGACGAACGCGCCACCCGCGACGACGCGGCCCTCGGCGACCATCCCTGAGCCCTCGCGGAACAGATCGGGCAGGATGCCGCGGTACGCGACCGGGGTGGTCGCGACATTGTCGGTAACAAGGAAACTGGTGGTGACGCCGTCGGGCAGCTTCTTGACCGACCCCATCGCCACCATGCCGCCGAGCCGGATCGCGGTGCCCGGCGCGACATCGGCCTTGGCGAGATCGCTCGGCGCGTAGAAGAACGCCGCCTGATCCTTCATCGCGGACATCGCGAGTAGCGCGGCGCCGATGACCGCGGCGACCGCCAGCAGCACGAGCGTTAAGCGTTGGTGCTTGGCGGTCATCGGCGTGTGGCCTTGTCAGCGGCGGCCTCGGCGCGGCGCATCGCGAGGAAGGCAGCCAGCGCGACGGCGCCGCTCGCGCCCAGCGTCAGCACATAGGCCGCGGTGATGAAGGGCCAGGCGTTCATACCGCCGCCATCCGGCGCATCCGCGCCTCGACGCGCGAGACGGCAAGCAGGGCGCGCATCCGCATCAGGACGATGCTCGCGAAGAAGAAGGTGAAACCGGCCAGCGTCCACCACAGCGGCCAGAGCAGCGCGGCATCGATGCTCGATCCCGACAGCGTGATGCTCGGCCCTTGGTGTAGCGTGTTCCACCAGACGACCGAGTAGCGGATCACCGGCAGCAGCACGCTTCCGGCGATGCCGAACAGCGCCGGGATGCGGCCATCGCCACCGCGCTCGGCATCGGCGCGGGCTAGGCCCATGTAGCCGAGATAGACGAAGAACAGCAGCAGCATCGAGGTGAGCCGGCCATCCCATTGCCACCATGTGCCCCAGGTCGGCCGCCCCCAGATCGCGCCGGTCGCAAGGCACAGCCCGGCGAACAATGCGCCCGGCGCGGCGATCGCGCGCGCGGCGATGTTCGACAGCGGATGCCGCCAGACGAGATACATCACGCTCGAGATCGCGATGCCGGTCCAGCCACCAGTGCCGAGCCAGGCGGTGGGCACGTGAATGTAGAGGATCCGCACGCTTTCGCCCTGCAGATAATCCGCCGGCGTCTGCGTCAGCCCGGCCCATACCCCAATTGCGATCAGCACCGCACCCGCCCAGAACAGCAGCGGGGTCAACGGACGCGTCACCTTGAGAAATCGGGCCGGATTGGCGAGAGCGTGAAGGCTAGGCACGGCCCTAACATAGGCGGGATCACCCGTAGAAGCCAAGCCCGACCGACGGGGAATCTGTCCACATTGTTTGACAGCTTCTGTGCCAGACCATACCCCGGCATCGAAGGTGGGGAGAGCTGATTGGTGCCGCGTGATCTTCGGGTAGCTTTGCCGCGCCGCAATATGGCGGCACATTCATGACCCTCATTCGTCTCGGAACGCGCGGCTCGCCGCTCGCCCTCGTCCAGGCGGGAATGGTGCGCGATGCCTTGATCGCGGGCCATGGCGTCGACGTCGAGATCGTCATCATCAAGACGACGGGCGACGTGGTGCAGGATCGGCCGCTCGCCGAGATCGGCGGCAAGGCGCTGTGGACGAAGGAGCTCGATCGCGCGCTGCTGGGCGGCGAGATCGATTGCGCGGTGCATTCGATGAAGGATGTCGAGACGATCCGTCCGGCCGCGATCACCATCGCCGCGATGCTGCCGCGCGAAGACGTGCGCGATCGGCTGATCGGCGCGGCCTCGATCGCCGACCTGCCCGTCGGCGCGACGATCGGCACGAGTTCGCCACGACGCCGCGCGCAGCTGCTGCGGATGCGGCCGGACCTGAAGGTCGTGATGTTCCGCGGCAACGTCGATACCCGGCTTGCCAAGCTGGCGGCGGGTGAAGCCGATGCCACGCTGCTGGCGGCGGCGGGGCTCGCAAGGCTTGGCCGTCCGGACGTCGGCACCGCGATCGAGCTCGACGTGATGCTTCCGGCGCCGGCGCAGGGCGCGGTGGGGATCGAAGCGCGAACTGATGATGGCGCCACGCGCGCGCTGCTCGAAATCCTCGACCATCCGCCGACGCATCGCTGCGTGCTGGCGGAACGGGCGTTGCTCGCCGCGCTGCAGGCCGGCTGTCACTCGCCCGTCGCTGCGCTCGCGAGCGACGACGGCATGATCCGCGCCGAATTGTTCGCCGAGGACGGTAGCGCGCATGTCTCCGGCTGGGGTAACGACCCCGCCATGCTCGCGCGCGATCTGCTCGCGCGCGCACCCGACACGATCAGAGAGTTGTTCGCCGCATGACCACGCTGACCCTCGATGCCGAACAAGCCGCCGCACGCCAGTGGTTCGAGCATCTGCGCGACCTGATCTGCGCCGAGTTCGTGAGCATCGAGCGCGAGAACGGCTCGGACGCGGACTTCACCTATACGCCGTGGGACCGCATCGACCCGTCGGGCGAGCCCGGTGGCGGCGGCGTGCGTGGGGTGATGAAGGGCAAGGTGTTCGAGAAGGTCGGAGTGAACGTCTCGACCGTCGGGGGCACGTTCGAGGGCGATTTCGCCAAGTCGATCCACGGTGCGGGGGAGAATCCCGGCTTCTTCGCCACCGGCATCAGCCTGGTCGCACACATGGCCAATCCGCAGGTGCCGGCGGTCCACATGAATTGCCGCTTCCTGGTGACCACCAAGCGCTGGTTCGGCGGCGGGGCGGACCTCAATCCGCCGCTGCCGCGCGACGAGGATACCGCGGATTTTCACGCGACGCTGCAGGCCGCCTGCGATCGCTACGATCCGGAATATTACCCGCGCTATCGCCAGTGGGCGGACGAGTATTTTTATATCCCTCATCGCCAAGTTCATCGCGGGGTC
The DNA here is from genome assembly GCF_020866845.1 of Sphingomonas radiodurans. NCBI lineage: Bacteria > Pseudomonadati > Pseudomonadota > Alphaproteobacteria > Sphingomonadales > Sphingomonadaceae > Sphingomonas > Sphingomonas radiodurans. Next base: position 2,592,716 of record NZ_CP086594.1, on the reverse strand, counting down.
GGTGGCATCTTCTACGATCATCTCGAAGGCGATTTCGCGACCAATTTCGCGTTTACGCAGGATGTCGGTCGGGCATTTCTCGACGCTTACCCACGTATCGTGCGCCGCCGCATGGCCGCGCCGTTCACCGATGCCGATGTCGCCCAGATGCTGGCGTGGCGTGGCCGCTACGCCGAGTTCAACCTGGCCTACGATCGTGGCACGTCGTTCGGCCTGAAGACCGGCGGCAACATCGACGCGATCCTGATGAGCCTGCCGCCAGTCGCAACTTGGGCATGACGCCAAAGCCTTCTATCTTCAACTGAGCACCTGCGGCCGCAAAGGCCGCTCAGCCATTAGCTGCGCCGCGAATGATCCGGCGCCTTCTTACCCGCGTCGAGATCGGCGCCGACGTTGCGCTCCTGACGGCCGTCCATCGAGTGGCGATTGGATCGTTTCCGCATGAAGTAGAGCAGTGCTGCGATCAATATTACGACACCGACAACCAAGGTGCCGAGGTTCAACGAGGATAATAGGTCGTTTCGGCCCATGACATTAACTCTCTGTAATTCGGTAAGACCTTCCAACTCTCCTCCTGCTGGTCAGTTCCGCGCCGCGCGCAGGCCAAGTCCTAACATAGGGTTTGTTCTTGGTTGATCCGGGCAGATATCTCGCGTTTCGCGAGGTAACTTGCCAATTATTAGCTTTGATTGGGTTTGTCCGGACCCATCGATGCATCTTTTTTGTTGAACATTGCGAACCCGAGACCGCCCTGACCCGGGCCAGGAGACGCACATGAGCAGCACCAACACCGTCCTGACCGGCAGAAACGGCCTGTACGCGGCAGGCGCGGCACTCGCGGCGCTGGCGTTCAATCAGGTGTCCAGCAGACGGGCCGAGCACCGCTACCCGCCCGTCGGCCGCATCCTGGACGTCGATGGCGTCGCGGTTCACGTGCTCGAACGCGGCAGCGGCGATCCCGTCGTGCTGATCCATGGCAGCGGATCGCTGATCCAGGATTTCATGACGAGCGGGCTGGTCGACCGACTCGCCGAGTCGCGGCGCGTGATCGTGTTCGATCGCCCCGGCTATGGTTATAGCGCGCGTCCACGGGGCACGGTCTGGACGCCCGAGCGCCAGGCCGCGCTGCTGGTTGCCGCGTGCGCACAAATCGGGGTCGAGCGACCGGTGGTGATGGGGCATAGCTGGGGCACGCTCGTGGCGCTCGCCTGGGCGCTCGATCATCCCGAAAAGCTGTCGCGGCTCGTGCTGGCCTCGGGCTATTTCTTCCCGACCATGCGCCCCGATGCGGTGCCGACGACGATCGCGGGCATGCCGATCATCGGCGATCTGATCTCCCATACGATCGCGCCGATTCAGACCCGGCTGACGGGGCCGTTCGGGAACCGGATGGTCTTTTCGCCTGCCCGTCCGCCCCAGCGGTTCCTCGATTACATGCCGTTCGGCCTGATATTGCGCCCGCAACAGCTTCGCGCGACCGCAGCAGACAGCGGCCAAATGCCGGCCGCCGCCGCCCGGCTCGCCAAGCGCTATGGTGAGCTAAAACTACCGGTGACGATCCTGTGGGGCGAAGGCGACAAGCTGGTGGACCAGTCGATCCAATCAGCGCGGTTGCTTCGCGAGCTCAGCCAAGCGGTTGGCCTGGAGATCGCGGGCGGCGGGCACATGATCCATCATGTCCGGCCGGATCTGGTCACGAACGCCATCCTTGCGCCGGGATTGCCGGTACCAGCGTGAGACCGTCGTTGGCTTGAGGCCCGCCTCGGCTTTGGTCGCGTGATCGCTCGCATTGCGGTACGACATGCCGCGCACGCTTTCGGAGGCGCCAGGAGACGGCATGCCCGACGACGATTATGTCTATGACGAGAACAGCGGCGAATGGGTTCAAGCTACCGCGCTGACGGCTACGGACCCGCTTGCCGGACCGGTGGAGGTGCGAGATGCGGTCGGCAACCTGCTGGCGGACGGAGACCAAGTCACGCTCGTGAAAGATCTTGCCGTCAAGGGCGCCGGCCAGACGCTGAAGCGCGGGACGCTCATCAAGTCGATCCGGCTGACGGGCGACCCGCAGGAGATCGACTGCCGTTACGAGGGCGTCAAGGGCCTCGTGCTGCGCGCAGAGTTCGTCCGCAAGCGATAGTGGCGCGTCTATTCTGACGGGCGAACGGGCGTAGCCGCTTCTGCGCCCACCACGGTCGCCCATGGCGCCACCCGCCAACTGAAGACCAGCCCTTCGCGAACGTAAGGGTCGGCGTTGGCGAACGCCGTGGCACTTTCGGCATCCCGGAACAGGAGAAGCGCGGACTCGATCGGATCCCCGACCGCGCCGCCGAGGATCAACGCCCCCTCGTCGGCCGCGCGCCAGGCGAGCGCGAGATGCTCGTCCCGGAACCGTGGCCGGTCCGCGAGGTATTGCGGCGACAATTCGTACTGGAGAAGGAAGTGGCTCATCGCGGCCTTGCTGTTGGAGGGGCGCAGGTTCCGGTGAACGGCGACGCGCCGACCTGCAGGAGCCTGGTCGCGTCGCGCGTTAGCGCCGCTCGACCAGGAGCGACTGCACCGCGCGGCCGAACCAGCCGCGCGAGTCGCCGAGGCGAGTCATTGCCAGTCCAGCGCCATCGTCGCCGAGCCACGTCTCCGCATCGGAGAAGAGCCACTCGCCCACCGGCGCGCGTGCGAAGCTGACGGTGAGGTCGGCGTTGAGGAACGTCCAAGCGTCGAACGGCAGCATCGGCGCGATGCCGTTCGAGAAATCCGCCACCGCCATCGCGCGCGTCACCGGGGTTTGCGGCTCGCCGGCGATCAGCGCGCGGTGCTGGCGGAACCACATCTTGCCGGGGCCCAATTCGCCGAATCCGCCGCGGATGCGCCGCATGTCGAAGTTCGCGCCGAAATTGACGCTGTCGGGGAAGCCACGCTTAAATCGCGTGTCGGGCGCCACATCGTCGGGCGAGCCCGGCCCGCCTTCGATGGCGGCGCCCTCCGGCAGCGGCTCGTCCGCGATCCGCACGCGCAGCACGTTCCCGCGCGTCACTTCCTTGCCAGCGTGGAGGAGCCGCACCTGGACGAGCTGGATCTTGCGCCCGTCGCGGATCACCTCGGTCTCCACCTCAAGCCGATCGACCGGGACCGGGCGCAACAGCTCCACCGTCACGCGCGCGACGCGCATCGGCGATGCGGTCGGCACTTGCTCCGCCGCCCAGGCGACCAGCGCGGAGGGCGCGCCGCCGTGCTGGAGCTCGGGATGCCACGGCCCGGCGGCGTAGCGGCTCGCCACGAACGCCGCGCCGTCGCGGGTGAAGATGGCTTCGGTCATTCAGGCTTCCCCAAGCAAGGCGTCAGGCTCTGGCCTTATCGCCCGTCGCCCCGCCGGGCCAAGCGCTCAGTGCAGGGCAAGTTCGTTGCGGCCGACCACCATGTGGTGCACCTCGTCGGGCCCGTCCGCGAACCGCAGGTGGCGGACGTCGGCATACAGCTCGGCGAGCGGCGTCCATTTCGAGATGCCGGTCGCGCCGTGGATCTGGATCGCCTGGTCGATGATCTGGCAGGTCTTCTCGGGCACCATCGCCTTGACCATGCTGACCCAGACGCGGGCCTCGCGGTTGCCGAGCACGTCCATCGCCTTGGCTGCCTTCAGCACCATCAGCCGCATCGCTTCGATCTCGATCCGCGCGCGGCTGACGAGTTCGAGGTTCTTGCCCAGCATGATCAGCGAGCGGCCGAACGCCTCGCGCGAATTGCCGCGCTTCACCATCAGGTCGAGCGCGACTTCGGCCTTGCCGATCGTGCGCATGCAATGGTGGATGCGCCCCGGCCCGAGGCGGACCTGCGAGATCTCGAAGCCGCGCCCTTCACCCAGCAGGATGTTCTCCTTGGGCACGCGAACATTCTCGAAGCGGATGTGCATGTGCCCGCGGGGCGCGTGATCGGCGCCGAAGACGTGCATCGGCCCGAGGATATTCACGCCCGGGGCGTCGATCGGCACCAGGATCTGCGATTGCTGCTGCGACGAGGGCGCGTCGGGGTTGGTCTGCACCATCGTGATCATCACCTTGCAGCGCGGGTCGCCCGCGCCCGAAATGTAATATTTCTCGCCGTTGATGACCCATTCGTCACCCTCGAGCCGCGCCTGGCAGCGCACGTTCTTGGCGTCGGACGAGGCGACGTCCGGCTCGGTCATCGCATAGGCCGAGCGGATCTCGCCGGCGAGCAGCGGCTCGAGCCACTGCTTCTTCTGTTCGGGGGTGCCGACGCGCTCGAGCACTTCCATGTTGCCGGTGTCGGGCGCCGAGCAGTTCAGCGCTTCGGACGCGAGCGGCGACTTGCCGAGCTCGGCGGCGATATAGGCATAGTCGAGGTTCGACAGCCCCTCGCCCGTATCGGCGTTGGGCAGGAAGAAATTCCACAGGCCCGCGGCCTTAGCCTTGTCCTTCGCGCCCTGCAGAAGTTCGAGCTGACCAGGGCCGAACGCCCAGCGATCGGCGCGGCCCTCGCCTAGCCGCTGATATTCCTCGGTGATCGGATCGACATGGTCGTGGATGAAGCGCTTCACCGCATCGAACAGCGGGCGCGCACCTTCCGACATACGCAGATCGTCGAGTTCGGGGATCGTGAAGATGTTCGACATGCCAGGCACCTTGAAGATGGAGTTGGCGCGATCTTATCGCGCATCCGGCCATCTGAGTAATGCTGATCTGCGATCGGCCGCATGAACGCGGTGCATGGGCTAGTCGGGCGCGAACTGCGCGAGAACCAGCCCACGCAACCACGCATTGCCCGGATCGCGCTCCGCCGCGGGATGCCACAGCAGTTGCAGCGGGCGCTGCGCGATCGCGAAGGGCAGCGGCACGATCTGATTGTCCGCGGTCGACAGCAGCGCCTCGGCATGGGTGCCGAGCAACGTCAGCAGCATGTCCGACTGCGCGACGATCTGCCACGCCGACCAGATGTTCTGGCAGCGGATCGCCACCCGCCGCGTCCGGTCCATCGCGGCGAGCGCTTCGTCCTCCAGCCCCGGGCCCGACGATCGGGGCGAGGCCTGCACATGGTCGGCGGCGAGATACGCTTCGAGGTCAATCCCGCCCGCCACCTTGGGGTGGCCGCGCCGCGCCGCGATCACCATCGTGTCGCTCTGCACCGGTACTGCGCGCAGCCCGGCGGTCGCGTCGCTCGGCACGTCGATCGCGAGATCCAGCTCACCACGCGCCAGCGCGCCGGCGACTTCGCTGCGGCGAAAGTTGACGCTCGCCAGCGTCACGCCCGGCGCGGCGCGGACGGCGCGTGCAACGATGCCGGCGAACACCCGCGCCTCGTTCGCCTGGCGCAGGCCGATGCGAAAGCCGCGCGTCGCGGTGGCGGGGTCGAAGCGCGCCGCGGCGACCAGCGCCTGCTCCACCCCCTGCAGCGCGTCGCGCACCGGATCGATAATCGACCGGGCGAGTGCGGTCGGCACGATCGCATTGCCGGCACGCACGAACAATTCGTCGTCGAACGCCACGCGCAGCCGGGCGAGCGCGTGGCTGATCGCGGACTGCGACAAATGCAGGTGCCGCGCCGCCGCGGTCACCCCGCCATGCGTGTAGATCGCCTCGAACGTGCCGAGCAGATTGAGGTCGATGCGGCTGATCGGCCTTATCGCGCTTCTCCATCAATCCGTGCCGGGTCGTATGCCGGCCGCGTCATCGTGAACGTGTCGGTGTTGCGCAGGTACGTGCCGGTGCCGTGCATCCGCCCGATCAGCTTCATCGCCGCGGTATCGACGTGCAACTTCTCGGGATCGGCGATGAATTCGTCGCGGATATGCGTAACCAGCACCTCGCCGACTGCGATCACCTGCCGCGGCCCGATCTCCAGCAACTCGCGCTTGACGCATTCGAAGCTTACCGGCGCTGTGGCGATCAGCGGGGGCGATACGCGCTCGGCGGGTGTCGTGGCGATCCCGGCGTAATCGATCTCGCTGACGTCACGTGGCGCATCGACGCACGACAGGTTCATCGTCTCGGCATCATGCTCGCTCACGAGGTTGACGACGAACTCGCCGGCTTCGATGATGTTGGTCGCGGTATCCTTGTTTGCGCCGGTGCCGTCCTTGAGCAACCCGAGCACGAGCAGCGGCGGATCGTCCCCCATTGCGTTGAAGAAGCTGTACGGCGCGGCATTCACCACGCCGTTGCGCCCACGTGTCGTGACCCAGGCGATCGGCCGCGGCGTGACGGTGGAGACGAGCAGCTTGTAGCGGTGCCGCGGCGGCAGATCGGACATAACGAATTTCATGCGGTCCGCCGTCCCACCAAATGCGCGCGGAGGGAAGTCCGCGCGGCATCGCCGCCGCCGGGGCGCATTATTCGGGCTTGTCGCCATCCAGCGCCAGCATGACGACCGATTTGGGCGGCAGCGTCACCGTCAGCCGGCCTGCGTCGATCCGTGCATCGGTGAAGGCGGCGGGCGCGACGGTGTTCGGCGCGTCGAACGCATTCAGCGCGTTCATTGCGGGCGCAGTCAGCAGTTGGCCAACGACACGCGTCGCCGCGATGCCGTTCAGCGTCACCGTCAGTGGCGTCGCGCGGTTGGGATCGAGATTGGCGAGGCCGACATGCACCCGCCCGTCCTTGCCGCGCACCGCCGAGGCGCTGACCGCGGGCATAGTGTACTGATCCTTGTTGTACCACGGCGAGGCGACCTCGATCGGCAGCACGGTGCCGTCCATGTACGGCCGGTACATCGCGAAGACGTGGTAGGTCGGCGTCAGCACCATCTTCGATCCGTCAGTGAGGATCATCGCCTGGAGGACATCGACCATCTGGGCAATCGCCGTCATCTTCACGCGATCGGCGTGACGCGCGAAGATGTTGAGATTGATCGCGGCGACCATCGCATCGCGCAATGTGTTCTGCTGACGCAGGAAACCGGGATTGGTGCCCGGATCGCCGGCGTACCACGTGCCCCATTCGTCGACCGCCAGCCACACGCGCTTGGCCGGATCGTATTTGTCCATCGCCGCGGTATGCTGCGTGATGAGATCGTCCATCCGCAGCGTTGCGGCCAAGGTTTGCGCCCAGCCAGTCTCGTCGAACACCGTCGCCGACGCGCGCGGCGGCCAGCCGCCGGGGACGGTGTAATAATGCAGCGACAGCGCGTCGAGCTGGCCGCCAGCGATGCGCATCATCGTATCGGTGAAGGCGACGTCGTCGCTGTTCGCGCCGCTGGCGATCTTCAGGATGCGCGTGTTGGCGGGGGCCTTGATGAAGGTCGAATAGCGTCGCGTGACATCGGCGGCATATTCGGCGCGCATGTTGCCGCCGCAGCCCCATAGCTCGTTGCCGATGCCGAAATACGGCAGCGCCCACGGTGACTTGCGTCCGTTCTTGGCGCGCAGATCGGCGAGGGTGCCGGCGGGGGCGGTGATATATTCCACCCATTCCGCCATTTCCTGCGGCGTGCCGTTGCCGACATTGCCCGAGATATAGGGCTCGGCGCCGAGCTGATCGATCAGCTCCATGAATTCGTGGGTGCCGACGGTGTTGGGTTCGGTCACCCCGCCCCAGTTCGTGTTGACCTTGACCGGGCGAGTGCCACGCGGGCCGATGCCTTCGCGCCAGTGATATTCGTCGGCGAAACAGCCGCCGGGCCAGCGCACGACGGGCACGCCCAGTCGCTTCAGCGCCCCAACCACGTCGTTGCGGAAACCGCGCGTGTTGGGGATCTTCGACGACGGGCCGACCCACAGCCCGCCATAGACGCCGGTGCCGAGGTGTTCGGCGAACTGCGTGAAGATGCGACGATCGTACGTCGGACCAGGCTTGCCGCCGTCGATCTTGATCGTCGCCTCGCGCGGCGGCTCGGATGGTGCAGGGGCGGTTTGGGCGTTGGCGAGGGTCGCGCCGAACAGCAAGATCACCGCGGCCGTCCGCCGCACCGCCAGCGCCACATCAATCATTGCCCGTCTCCCCCAAAACCTTGTTTTTCGCGCGGCCGCATCGTCTCGGATCCATCACAACGCCCGCACGACGACGGGTTCGACCGCGGCACGCGCCAGCGGATTGCGCAGCGGCAGCGTGAATGGCGCGGCTTCGATTTCGAACACATCGCCGGCATCGGTGACAACGCCGTCGGCGAACGACAGCGTCGCGGTGCCGAAGAAGTGCACGTGGATGTCGCCCGGCCGGCGGAAGAGGGCGTATTTGAAATGATGCGCCTCGAGATTGGCAAGCGAGTGCGACATGTTCGCTTCGCCCGACAGGAAGGGCTTTTCCCAGATCGTCGTGCCGTCGCGAACGATCCGGCTGGTGCCTTCGACATGCGCGGGCGGCGGACCGACGAGCAGTTCGGGGCCAAGCGCGGCCTGACGCAGCTTGGAATGCGCGAGCCACAGGTAATTGTGGCGTTCGGTAACGTGATCGCTGAATTCATTGGCCAGGCAAATGCCGAGACGAAAGGGCGTGCCGTCCGGCCCGATCAGGTAGATGCCCGCCAGTTCGGGTTCCTCGCCGCCGTCCTGCGCAAAGGCCGGCATGGTCAGCGGCGCGCCCGGCGCGACGAGGCTGGAGCCATCGCCTTTGTAGAACCATTCCGGCTGTTGCCCGGTTTCGCCCGCGGCCGGCTTGCCGCCTGCGACGCCTTCGAGGAACATGCGCATGGAGTCGGTCTGGGGAGCGCCGGCCTCCTCGGCTTCCGCGGCGGCGCGGTGCATCTTGTCGCGGCCCTCCGCCGAGCCGAGGTGCGTCAGGCCAGTGCCGGTCATCACGAGATGCGCAGGATCATCGTGATCGATCGGCGACATCAGCCGGCCGGCGGCCAGTTCCGACGCAAGATCGACCGTTGCGCCGCGCTCGCACCGGTCGACGACATCGGCAAGGCCGACGCCTTCGGTGATCGCCCGCATGGCCAGCGCGCGAACGCTATCGATCCCCAAGACGTAGTGCGCAGCGTCGCCGACCGCGGCGATCACCGATCGCTCGCCATCATCCGCGCGATGCTGAAGCAGGCGCAAGGTCATCTTCCTCTCCCGTCACGAATGGCGCCGCTGTTACGGCTGCCGGCAATGATTAGTTTGTAGGCTTACCGTCGATCAGACGGGGCAGCGTCGTATCGTCACGGACCGCTGCGGGCAGCAGCATCAGCGGAAGGTTTTGGTACGAGACCGGCCGCAGAAAACGGTCGATCGCCAGACTGCCGACCGATGTCGTCCGGCCATCCGACGTTGCCGGGAACGGCCCACCATGCACCATCGCGTGCGCCACTTCGACGCCGGTCGGCCAGCCGTTGGCCAGGATGCGGCCGGCCTTGCGCTCCAGCAGCGGCACCAGCCGTGCCGCAAGGCTGGTGTCACCATCGTCCATCTGCAGCGTCGCGGTGAGTTGCCCTTCTGCTGCGGACAGCACCGCGCGCAGCTCCGCCTCGTCGCGGCAGCGGACCAGCAGCGAGGATGCGCCGAACACCTCGTGCCCGAGCGCCTCGTCGGCGAGGAAGTTAGCGGCGCTCGTCGCGAAGAACGCACCCTGCCCTTCGCTCACGCCCTCACCGGCGCAGCCGCGTGCTATCAACTCGACGGCGTCATGCCGATCCAGCGCAGCAACGCCTTCGTTGTAAGCGGCATGGATTCCGCTGGTGAGCATCGGGGCCGGACGTGCCTGCGCCATCGCCTCGGCCGCAGCCGCGACGAAAGCGTCGAGCCCCTCGCCCTCGATCGCCAGGACGAGGCCGGGGTTGGTGCAGAACTGGCCTGCGCCCATCGTCAGCGAGCCGACGAATGCGGTGCCGAGCGCACTTCCGCGCGCCTCGAGCGCTGCGGGCAACAGGATGACGGGATTGATGCTCGACATCTCGGCGTAGACCGGGATCGGCACGGCGCGCGCCTGCGCCAGCTTGACCAGCGCCAGACCGCCGGCGCGTGAGCCGGTGAAGCCGACGGCGGCGATCCGCGGATCCTGCACCAGCGCGCCGCCAAGGTCGTTGCCGGGCCCGACGAGGTGCGAGAAGACGCCGGCGGGCAAATCGCAGGCGATGACCGCGCGGCGGATCGCATCGGCGACCAGCGCGCCGGTCGCGGGATGCGCCGGATGGCCCTTGACGACGACGGGGCAGCCAGCCGCGAGCGCAGAGGCGGTGTCACCGCCAGCGGTGGAGAAGGCGAGCGGGAAATTGGAGGCACCGAAGACCGCGACCGGGCCGAGCGGGATCATGCGCATCCGCAGGTCGGGACGCGGCAGCGGTTGACGATCGGGGAGCGCGGGATCGATCCGGACGCCTTGCCAAGCGCCAGCGCGCAGCACGCCGGCAAACAGGTTCAACTGACCAACGGTGCGCCCGCGCTCGCCTTCCAGTCGCGCGCGCGGCAGGCCGCTTTCACGCATCGCGGCGACGATCAGCGCGTCACCGATGCCGATGATCTCCTGGCCGATGCGCTCGAGGAAAACAGCGCGCTGTTCCGCGGTGGTCGCACGAAAGGTGTCGAACGCCGCGTCCGCGGCGGCGCAGGCGGCATCGACGTCGACGTGATCATCGGTCGCGAAGGCATCGCCGAACGGTTCGCCTGTTGCGGCGTCCACCGATCGGAACTCGGCACGGCTCGCCAACGCTTGCTCGTTCATAACGTCTCCATTTACTCCGACATATTGACACGGCAGAGGCATTGCAATCTTTGATCGTTGTCGGCGCAGTCGCTTGAGCTTGCGCGATCCCATGATAGGCGGAACGCGGGAGACTGGTCGGGTGAGCGAAGGTGAGACGGCCGGGATACGCAAGCCGCGAGGCACCGGTCGCCGGCTGCACGGCGCGATCGCGCACAAATTGGGCGTTGCGATCCTGTCGGGCGAATTCGCGCCCGGCGACACCTTGTCAGGCGAGGTAGCCTTCTCCGAGGCGCTGGATGTTTCGCGCAGCGCGTATCGCGAGGCGGTTCAGGTGCTGACCGCGAAAGGCCTGGTCGAAAGCCGCCCGAAGGCGGGCACGCGCGTGCTGCCGCGCAGCCGCTGGAACCTGCTCGACCCCGACGTGCTCGCGTGGGCGTTCGCGGGGGAACCCGATCTCGCCTTCATCCGATCGCTGTTCGAGTTGCGCGCGATCATCGAACCGGCGGCCGCTGCACTTGCCGCCGAACGCCGCGACCGCGACGACCTGAAGGCGATGAAGGGCGCGCTGGCGGGGATGAGCCGTCATACGCTCGCCACCGAGGCGGGGCGCGCCGCCGATCGCGATTTCCACGACGCGATCCTGCGGGCCACGCGCAACGATGCGTTGATCGTGCTCAGCGCGAGCATGGGCGCGGCGGTGACGTGGACGACGCAGTTCAAGCAGCGCGCTCGGGCGCTGCCGCGCAACCCGATCCCCGACCACCGCCGCGTGCTCGACGCGATCGCCGCCGGCGACGGAGCAGAAGCATCCGCCGCGATGCGGTTGCTGGTCGATCACGCGCTCGAGGACACGCAGACGTCGATGGACGTCTAGGGCGAAGTTACACGCTCCGAAAACTGATGGCTCGGCTTCGAGCCCCAGACGGCGTAGAACAAGACGTATAGTTCGCACGCTGCCGTCAGCAGGAACGACATCTGCAAGCCGTAGCGGTCGGCCAGCCAGCCCTGGACGATGACCAGCGCGCCGCCGGCGATCGCCATGATCAACAGCCCTGCCCCTTCCTCGGTCAGCGGCCCGAGGCCGCGGATGCCGAGCGTGAAGATCGTCGGGAACATGATCGAGTGGAACAGCCCGACCGAGATCAGCGCCCACATTGCGACATGACCGGTGGTGAAGGTGGCGATCAGCATGACGATCGTCGCACCGATGCTGGCGATGGCGAGCGCCTGGCCCGGGTCCATCCGCTGCATCGCATACGCGCCGACCAGCCGCCCCACCATCATCCCGCCCCACATCAGGAACAGGTAATTGGACGCCTGCTGATGCGTTAGGTTGCCGATGTCGGGCTGCGAGACGAAGTTGATGAAGAGATTGCCGACGCCGATCTCCGCAATGAGGTAGATGAAGATCGCGGGGATGCCCAGGACGAGGTTGCGGTGCGCCCAGAGCGAGTGCGCCTTGCGGTCGGCCCTGGCCGTACGCTGAGTCGCTGCCCCCATCGCCGGCAGCGGAAAGCGCGCGATGATCACCGCGAGGACCGTCAGCACGATCGCGACGATGACGTACGGCAGCACGACGGACTGAGCGTCGGCGAGGCGCTCCGCCGGGGTCAGCGCCGCGGCGCCAGCGGCCGCGGTGCCCGACGACGTGCGGCCGAGGATCAGATAGCCGCCGAACAGTGGTGCCAGTGTCGCTCCCGCCGAGTTGAACGCCTGCACCAGATTGAGCCGTGACGACGCGGTCTCGGGCGAGCCGACGACGGCGACATAGGGGTTGGCCGCCACCTGCAGCAGCGTGATGCCGCTGGCGATGACGAACAAGGCGAACAGCGTGACCTCGAACGAGGGCAAGCGCGCGGCGGGCACCATGATCAGCGCGCCGGCCGCCATCAGCGCGAGGCCAAGGACCATCGCGCGTTGATAGCCGACCCGCTCGATCAGTTTCGCCGACGGAATGGAGGCGAAGAAATAGGCGATGAACCACACCGATTCGATCAGCGTCGTCTGCGTGTAGGACAGGTCGAACACGCTGCGCAGATGCGGCAGCAGCGTCCCGTTAATGACGGTGATGAAGCCCCACATGAAGAACAGGCTGGCCAGCAGCGTCAGCGCGGCGCGATAGCTCGCGCCCTCGGGCAAAGCGGCCGCCGTGTTTGTGCCAACACCCGCCATTGGACCCGCCATCATCCGTCCCCCCGTTCGCCCGGATGCTGCCGATCAACGACTTGCTCCGCGTTATTTTGTCGGACTATATAAGCCGAAACGACGCGTCAACGGGCGTCGCCATGGGGACGAGGATCATGACAGGCAGCAGCAAATCAAAGGTCGGCCGGACGATGGCCGCGGCGATCGCGCTGTCGGCGGGCACACCGGCGATGGGCGCCGAGGCACAGCGCGAATCCGCCGGGACGCTGGCCGACGGCACGCGGATCGAAGCGGTGACCTTGACCAGCAAGGCCGGCGTCAGTGCCCGGATCCTGAGTTACGGCGCGACGCTGCAGTCGCTGATCGGCCCGGATCGCAGCGGCAAGCTCGCCGACGTGTTGCTCGGCTATGATGATCTTGCCGGTTACGTCGATCGTCCCAACTATTTCGGCCCGACGATCGGCCGCTATGCCAACCGCATCGCGAAGGCGCGCTTCACGCTCGACGGCAAGACGTACAACCTGCCCGCGAACGATCACGGCCAGTCGCTGCACGGCGGCGACAAGGGTTTCGACAAGGTCGCCTGGCGCGTCGTATCCGCGACGAGCGGCCCGATCGCCAAGCTGGTGCTCGCCTATCGCAGCGCAGACGGCGAAGCCGGCTATCCCGGCAACCTCGACGTGACCGTCACCTATGCGATGGACGATGCGGGTGGGCTGACGATCACCTTCGAGGCACAGACCGACAAGCCCACGGTGGTCAACATGACCAACCATGCGATCTTCAACCTGGCCGGCGAGGGCGCGCCGCAGGGCGCGCTCCAGCACCGGCTGACGATCCCGGCCACGGCCTATACGCCGGTCGATACGACGCTGATCCCGACCGGTGAGTTGAAGCAGGTCGCGGGGACGGTGTTCGATTTCCGCGCGGGCCGGACGGTCGCCGACGGCATTCGCGATGGCCGCGACCCGCAGATCGTCGCCGGGCGCGGCTACGACCATAATTTCGCGCTCGACAAGGGCCTGACGGCGACACCGCAACTGGCGGCGCGGCTGGAGGACCCGGCCTCGGGCCGGGTGCTGGACGTGATGACGACCGAGCCCGGCGTGCAATTCTACACGGGCAATTTCCTCGACGGGACGCTGATGGGCAAATCGGGCCATCTGTACCGCATGGGCGACGGCATCGCGCTGGAGCCGCAGAAATTCCCGGATGCGCCGAACCAGCCTGCGTTCGTCTCGGCACGGATCGACCCGGGCAAGCCCTATCGGCACGTGATGGTCTACAAGCTGACGGTGGCGCGCTGAGATGACGAAGCTTCGCAGCCGGGCATGGTTCGACAATCCGGACAATATCGACATGACCGCGCTCTATCTCGAGCGCTACCTCAATTTCGGGCTCAGCCTCGAGGAACTGCGCTCGGGCAAGCCGATCATCGGGATCGCGCAGACCGGCAGCGACCTCAGCCCCTGCAATCGTCACCACCTCGTGCTGGCCGAGCGGGTGCGCGACGGGATTCGCGAGATGGGCGGCATTCCGCTCGAATTCCCCGTCCACCCGATCCAGGAAACCGGCAAGCGCCCAACCGCCGGGCTCGACCGCAACCTCGCCTATCTCGGTCTGGTCGAGATATTGTACGGCTATCCGCTCGACGGCGTGGTGCTGACGATCGGCTGCGACAAGACCACGCCGGCGTGCCTGATGGCGGCGGCGACGGTCAACCTGCCCGCGATCGCGCTATCGGTCGGGCCGATGCTCAATGGCTGGCACAAGGGCCAGCGCACCGGTTCGGGCACGATCGTTTGGAAAGCGCGCGAGCTTCTGGCGACCGGGGCGATCGACGACGCGGGCTTCATCAAGCTCGTCGCCTCGTCCGCGCCGTCGACCGGCTATTGCAATACGATGGGCACCGCGACGACGATGAACAGCCTGGCCGAAGTGCTCGGCATGCAATTGCCCGGGTCCGCCGCCATCCCGGCGCCGTATCGCGACCGGCAGGAGGTCGCCTATCGCACCGGGCGGCGGATCGTCGAAATGGTGGCGGAAGACATGAAGCCGTCCGACATCATGACCCGCGACGCCTTTCTGAACGCGATCCGGGTGAATTCGGCGATCGGCGGATCGACCAATGCGCCGATCCACCTCGCCGCCATTGCGCGGCATGTCGGTGTCGAACTCACCATCGACGACTGGCAGACGCATGGCCTGAACGTCCCGCTGCTCGTCAACCTGCAGCCGGCGGGCGAGTATCTCGGGGAGGATTTCTATCGCGCCGGCGGCGTGCCGGCGGTCGCCTCGCAGTTGATGGAGCACGGTTTGATCGCGGAGGACGCGATGACGGCAAACGGCCGAACGATCGGCGACAATTGCCGGGGAGTCGCGATCGAGGACGAAAACGTCATCCGCCGTTACGATCGGCCGCTGATCGACGGTGCAGGGTTCCTGGTGCTGCGTGGGAATCTGTTCGACAGCGCGATCATGAAGACGTGCGTGATCTCACCCGAGTTTCGCGACCGCTATCTTTCCAATTCCGACGATCCGAACGCGTTCGAAGGGCCGGTCGTGGTTTTCGACGGGCCGGAGGATTATCACGCGCGCATCGACGATCCCGCGCTCGGCATCACCGATCGCACGATGCTGTTCATGCGCGGGGCCGGGCCGATCGGCTATCCGGGCTCCGCCGAAGTCGTCAACATGCGACCGCCGTCGTATCTGATCCGTGAAGGCGTGCATGCGTTGCCGTGCATCGGCGACGGGCGGCAATCGGGCACCAGCGGATCGCCATCGATCCTCAACGCCTCGCCCGAAGCGGCCGCGATGGGCGGCCTAGCGTTGATCCGCACCGGCGATCGGGTCCGCATCGATCTGGGCAAGGGGACGGTCAATCTGTTGATCGACGATGCCGAACTCGCCGAACGCCGCCGCGCGTTGGAGGCCGCAGGCGGCTATGCCTATCCCGCTTCGCAGACCCCGTGGCAGGCGATCCAGCGCGCCGTGGTGGGGCAGATGGAATCCGGCGCCATCCTCGAAGGGGCCGAGGCCTATCAGCGGATTGCGCAAACGGCGGGCTTGCCGCGCGACAATCACTGATCAGTCCGACGGGAGACACCCCGATCAAGCGACCGGGGTGCGCCTGGCGCGAGCTTTAAGCGCGCGTCCTGGTGCGAACGCTGGCCACCATATCGTGCGAGGCCAGAAAGAGTGTTCGGCCATCGCGTCCGCCGAAGCAGAGGTTCGCAATCGCCTGTCCGGTCGAGACGATGCCGAGCAGTTGGCCGTCGGCGGTGAGCACGTGAACGCCGCCCGGGCCCGTCGCGAATATTCGACCTGCCCGGTCGACAGCCACGCCGTCCGGTAGCCCCGGAGCGCCGGCCGCCAGATGCGCCCGCATGTCATGGACCAGACGGACCTTGCCCGTCCGGCCGGTCGCATCCAGCGGATAGGCGAGCAATTCGGGCCGCGTTTCGTCCGAAAGGGCCAGGTACAGCGTCCGTTCGTCGGGTGACAGCGCGATGCCGTTCGGACGGCGGTGGTCGCCTTCGAGCAAATGGACGCGTCCGTCGGGATCGAGCCGATAGACCCCCTGAAAATCCAGTTCGCGCAGCGGTGATCGGTCGGGATCCTTCAATCCGTAGGGCGGATCGGTGAAGTAGATCGCGCCGTTCCGCGCGACCACCACGGTGTTCGGACTGTTGAAGCGCTTGCCCGCAAACCGATCGGCCAGGATCGTCTTGCGGCGCGTCGCAAGATCGACGCTGGCGATGGCGCGGTTGCCGCTGTCCGCCATCACGAGACGCCCGGCGCTGTCGACAGCAAGCCCGTTGGCGCCCGCCTCGTTGAAGGCGGCGGGCACTGGCCCGGCGAGGCCGGATGGCCGCATGAAGACGTCGGTGCCGCGACCCGGTCGCCACCGCCAGATCGTGTTTCCCGGCACGTCGGTGAACAGCAGCCAACCTTGCTTGCGAAGCCAGACCGGCCCCTCGGCCCATTGATATCCCTCGCCCAGAACCTCGATCGGCGCATTCGCGTCGATCACGGCGTCGAGCGCGGGATCGAAACGGCGGACACCGCCGACGGTCCGTGGCGTGCCCGCAGCGGCGAGCCCCGGCGTCGTCACCGACAGCGCTGCCATCCCGACGAGGCACTCACGCCGGTTGAGCGGCATCCTCACGCCCGCGGCATAGGATGAGAGCCGTTCGCGCGCGCATCGATCGGCGACGGCGAGATCACACCCTTCAGGTCTGGGAGCAATCGCGCTCGACCCTTTGTCCTGCGGGCCACGATCAGCGGACTGCGCATGTGAGCGGACCCGGAGGGGCGCTGCCGATACGTACCTCCGAAACGTCAATCGCCAACCGCCCGCTACTCGCCATGACGAACGCGCGGGTTACGCGCGCCATATCTGCGCCAGCCTCGGCGAAACACCGCAGCGGAACCGCCATTTGGGTCCAGGCACCGGGCACCGCGGCTGCGACGGCAGCAGTGACGGGGACGATACCGACCTTGTCGCCGCTGGCGATCGACAGTGTCACGGGCCCGGAGGATGGCGTCACGACGCGGTAGTCGATCAGCAGGCTGAGTTCACCGTTGGACTCCCGCGTCAGGTCGATCGGGCTGGGCTGCTCGATCGCGAAGCGACCCTCGCCCGAACCGCTCCAGGTAAGGCGCAAGCTATCCTCCTGCGCCTTGCGATCGGTGCGGGTCTGCACGACCGCCCCGCCCGCTTCCAGCCGCGCGCCAACCGCCACTCGCCCGCGCACGAATAGGGCATTCTGGTCGCCCGCCGCCGCGCTAGGGCGCGTCTCGTCGAGCTTGGGCACCGTCGTTGCCGCAGCGTAGCTCAAGCCGTAGCCGAACGGGAACAGCGGGTCGTAATTGGGATCGCGGCGGTTGAGGACGTTCTGGTCGATCCGCTTGGGCCAGGAAAAGCTGAGCTTGCCGGTGAAGTCGCGCGCCGGCCGACCGTTCTTGCCGGCCAGCAGCACGTCGGCAACGCCGCCGCCCTCGGTGCCCGGCAGAAACGCGGCGACAAACGCGTCGGCGGCGTTGAGTTCCGGGTTCACCCACATCGGCCGCCCGGAGAGGAACACCGCAACGACGGGCACGCCGGCGGCCTTGAGCTTGCGCAGCAGCGCCAGATCCTGCTTGTCCTGCGGGCTATACTCTAGCGTCGGCCTGTCGCCGGTAAATTCGGCATAGGGCGTTTCGCCGAACACGACGACCGCCACGTCGGGTTTGCTGGTGAAACTACCATCCACCGACAAGGTCGCGCGCCCCCCGGCAGCGCGCGCCGCCTGAGCGATACCCGACCAGATCGACTGGCCGTTCGGGAAATCCTTGTTGGTGACATCGGTCCCCTGCCACGTGATCGACCAGCCGCCCGCGGCTTGGCCGATGTTGTCGGCGGCAGTGCCTGCGACCAGGATGTTGGCACCGGCCTCGATCGGCAGGACGCCGCCATTGTTCTTGAGGAGCACCAGCGATTTCGCGACGGCCTCACGCGCGAGCGCGCGGTGCTCGGGCGCGCCGATGCGCGCGAATTCGCCTGCCAGCGGCCGGCTGGATGGACGACCGCGATCGAACGTACCCGCGATCAGCTTGACCCGCAGGATGCGCGCTACCGCGTCATCCAGCCGCGCCGCGCTGATGGCGCCTGATTTCACGTGCGCCAGCGTGCTGTCGTAAAGCTTCTTCCAGCCCGGCCCGGAATACATGAACATGTCGAGCCCGGCGTTCACCGCTGCTGCACAATCCTCGTTGGTGCAGCCGGGCACCTGTCCGTGCGCGTTCCAGTCGCTCACCACGATGCCGTCGAACCCCATTCGGCCCTTCAGCACATCGGTGAGCATCGACTTGTTGCCGGTCATTTTCACGCCATTCCAGCTTGAAAACGACACCATCACCGTCAGCGCGCCGGCTTCGAGCGCAGGCGGATAGCCAGCCGCGTGAACGCTGCGCAGCACGTCTTCGGGCACGCGGGCATCGCCCTGATCGCGGCCGCCGGTACCCCCGTCGCCGACGAAGTGCTTGACCGACGCGATCACGCGGCCCGGCCCCATGAAGTCGCGGCCCACGGCGCCCTGAATGCCCTCCACCATCTCGCCGGCGTAGGACGCGACGATCGACGGCTCCTCCGAATAGCTTTCATATGTGCGGCCCCAGCGATCGTCCTGAACGACCGCCAACGTTGGCGCGAAGCTCCAGTCGATGCCGGTCGCGGCGGTTTCGACGGCTGTGGCCTGACCAATGCGACGGACGAGCGCCGGATCGCGTGTCGCGCCCAGGCCGATATTGTGCGGGAACAGCGTTCCCCCGACGATATTGTTCGCGCCGTGGACCGCGTCGGTGCCCCAGATCACCGGAATGGCGGGCCGCCCGTCTGATCGCTTCATGGACGCATCGTAGAAGGCGTCGGCCAGCTTCAACCATTCGGCGGCAGGAGCGCGCTCGTCGTTGTTTGGAGCTGAATTCCCGCCGTTCAGGATCGACCCGATCTTGTAGGTTTCCACGTCCTTCGGCGTGATGCTGGCGATATCGATCTGCATCATCTGGCCGACCTTATCCTCGACCGACATGCGCGCCATTAGATCGGCGATACGTCGCTCGATGGCGGGATCGCGCCGGAGCTTCGGGGTCACCGTCGGCCAACTCGCCGGGCTCGCCGCCGGTGAGAGGTCGCCCTGCGCCGCGATGGGCGCTCCGGCGGCCAGCAACGTGACAGCCAGCACTCTGCGCATCACCAGATAGGACGTCATAGCCTCTCCCACGGCTTCTTGAGTCCAGCCGTTGTAGCGGTAACAGACCGCTCGGGACCATCGGTGTCAACAGGCGATCGCCTTCGTTCGGGTATCGGACAGTCGGCACTCCGGTTCGCGCTTGCGCGGCTCGCTTCCCCTGCGCTAATGTTAGCGCTAACGTCTAACGAGGGCGACGAATGGGGGGATTGAGCAGTACACGCGTTCTGGTCGCGACGTTGCTGCTTGCGTGCCCTTCGCTGGCCGGTGGCCAACCCTCGTCACCCGCGCGCTGGATCGCGAGTTGGGGCTCGGCGCAAATGATCCCCGCTGCCGAGAACGCGCTGCCGCCTGCCAGAAGCCGCGACCTCACGCTCCGCCAAGTCGTCCGACTGTCTGCGGCGGGCAAGCGGCTTCGCGTGCGTTTCTCCAACGTGTTCGGCACCGCGCCGCTGCTGATCAGCCGCGCCCACGTCGCCCGTCCCGCGGGTGGCCCGCGGCTCGCGGCAGGCAGCGGGCGGATGCTTGCGTTCGGCGGGCAGACCGCCGTAACGATCGCCGCGGGTGCCGAAGTCTATTCCGACCCTGTGTCGATCGCGCTGGAGCCTGGCGCCGACCTTGCGATCAGCCTGCATCTGCCATCCGTGCCGAGTGTTCAAACCGGGCATCCCGGATCTCGCGCGACCAGCTACCTGATCGCGGGCGACAGCGTCGCGGTTGACGATCCGTCGGGTGCCGAGGCGTCAGCGCGCTGGTGGGTGCTCGCGGACGTCGAGGTGGAGGCACCAGCAGGCGCCGCTGCGGTAGTGGCGATCGGCGATTCGATCACCGACGGCTACGGCGTCGCCCCCGATACGCACGCGCGCTGGACCGACACATTCGCCGCTCGGCTGCGCGCCGATCCTGACACGCGCGCTATCGGCGTGGTGAACGCGGGGATCGGCGGCAACCGCGTACTGCTCGATGGCCTCGGCCCCAATTTGCTCGCCCGATTCGACCGCGACGTGGTCGCACGAAGCGGCGTGCGATGGGCCATCATGCTGGAAGGCGTCAACGATATCGGGGTGCTGACTCGCGACGGGCTGGTGGACGCGGCGGCGCACAAGGCGTTGGTGACCCGGATCACGCAGGGCTATGCCGAGCTCGCCGCACGTGCGCATGCGCACGGGATCAAGCTGATCGCGGGCACCATCATGCCGTTCGGCGGCAACGACTATTACAATCCCGGCGCAGCGACGGAGGCTGACCGCCAGGCGATCAACCGCTTTATCCGCACGAGCGGGACGTTCGATGCGGTGATCGACTTCGATCGGATCATGCGTGATCCTGTGCGGCCTGACCGGCTGGCGCCTGCATTCGACTCGGGCGATCATCTTCACCCCTCAATGGCGGGCTACAAGGCGATGGGCGACGCCGTCCCGCTCGCGATGTTCACCGATGGCGTAGGCGCAAAGCGCTCGGCCGAGCGCGGCCCGCTGCATTCGAGGGAAGCAGCGCTTGGCCGGCAATCTGTTACATACGATACCGGGGCGGCCGAGCGCGTTCAGGTAGCGAGGGTCGAATGAATCATAATAAGGCGCAGGGAGAGTAGCGTGGAGCGAGGGGAAACAGAGGCCAATATGGGCTTCATCGCCGCGATCGTCGCGGTGGCGACGATTGGCGGCTTGTTGTTCGGGTATGACAGTGGGGCGGTCAACGGCACGCAGGACGGCCTGAGAAAGGCGTTCAACCTGAGCGATGGCGGCCTGGGATTTACGGTCGGCTCGTTGCTAATCGGCTGTTTTATCGGTGCATTCCTGGCGGGTCGCCTCGCCGATCTCATGGGTCGGCGACTGGTGATGATGCTGGCGGCGCTGCTGTTCCTGATCGGGGCGCTCGTCCAGGGTTTTGCACAAGTGCAGTGGCTGTTCGTGCTGGCGCGGATTGCCGGGGGGATGGCGGTGGGGGCCGCGAGTGTGCTCTCGCCGGCCTATATTTCGGAGGTCGCGCCGGCCAATGTGCGTGGGCGGATGACGACCGTGCAGCAGATCATGATCATCACCGGCCTAACCACCGCGTTCGTGGTCAACTATTTCCTGGCCATCGCGGCGGGCGCGTCGACAAATATCTTCTGGGGCGGCATTGAAGCGTGGCGCTGGATGTATCTCATGCAGGCGCTGCCGGCGGCGGTTTTCCTGCTGGCGCTGTGCTTCATTCCGGAAAGCCCGCGCTTTCTGGTGGCCAAAGGACGGCATGAGCAAGCAGCGGTCGTGCTCACGCGGCTGTTCGGCGAAGTGGTGGCGAAGGCAAAGCTTGAAGAAATCCGCGGTACCTTCGACGTCGATCACCGTCCGAGGCTCAGCGACGTACGCGCGCCCGGGACTTTTCTGCGTCCGATTGTCTGGGCTGGCCTCGTCTTGGCGGTTTTCCAGCAACTGGTCGGCATCAACGTTATCTTCTATTACGGCGCGACCTTGTGGCAGCTGGCAGGGTTTACCGAAGACCAGTCCCTGCTGATCAACATCGTCTCAGGCGTCGTGTCGATTGCGGCGTGCTTCCTGACGATCGCGCTGGTCGACAAGATCGGGCGCAAGCCGTTGCTCTTGATCGGCTCGGCTGGGATGACGGTGACGCTGTTCACGTTGGTTTATGTCTTCGGAAATGGGACGCTGGATGCTGACGGACAGCTTCAATTGTCTGCAAATCTCGGGACGGTGGCGCTGATTGCTGCCAATTTGTACGTGATCTTCTTCAACGTATCTTGGGGCCCGATCATGTGGGTGATGCTGGGCGAGATGTTCCCCAACCAGCTGCGCGGCTCCGCGCTGGCGGTGTGCGGCTTTGCACAATGGTTCTCCAACTATCTGATCGCGCAAACCTTTCCGATCATGGCGGCGGGCCTCGGCCTAGCCGTGAGCTACAGCTTCTACGGTGGCTGTGCGTTGATCAGCTTCTTCCTGGTCCAGCGGTTCATCAAGGAGACCAAGGGGATCGAACTGGAGGCAATGCAGGGATAAAAGCACGCTTTCGTATGTGAAAAACCCCGCCGCTCAGGGAGTGGCGGGGTAAATCCGGGGTTTTCTGTCGCACGACCGACGACGCGATCAAAAACGAAAGGCGCGTTTGCGCTTTTCGCGCTTTCGTCAGGTTCGTTTCCGCTCCGCCAACGGGCGGCTGGCGCGCGGCCGCTGGCGTGGCGCCGCATCCGACTGGCGACGGATCAGCGTGAAATCGAGCAGGCGATGCGGATTGATCGGCCCCGCGTCCTTCGATTGCCGGATCCGCGATACGAGCAACTCGATCGCACCGCGCGCCATGTCGGCGATCGGCTGATGGATGGTGGTCAGCTCGGGCCAGATCGCGGTCGCCAACGTCGTATCGTCGAAGCCGCAAACGGTGAGGTCGCCCGGCACGTCGATGCCACGCCGGTGCGCCACCGCGACGGTCGCCGCCGCCATATCGTCGTTCGAGGCGAAGATCGCGGTCGGCGGATCGGCCAGCCCGAGCAATTGCTCCGCCGCATCGAGCCCCGATCGATACGTGTACAGGCCGTGCGCGATCAGCGTCTCGTCGGGCGCCAGCCCGGCTTCGGCCAGTGCCGCGCGGTAGCCATCTAGGCGGTTCACGGTGGCGGTGACGTTCGGGTTGCCCGAGATGAACCCGATCCGCCGATGGCCGAGCGCCATGACATGGCGCGTCATGGTCAGCGCCGCATCGCGATCGTCGATGCGTATCGTCAGCATCGTGTCGAGCGAGCGGCTCGTCGCCACCGCCACCGTCGGCACCCCGGCCTCGGCGAGCAGCGCGATGATCGGGTCTGATTCGCACAGGGGCGGCGACAGCACGATGCCGTCGATGCCGCCGTCGATCAGCCGCTGCGTCACTTCCATTTCGTGATCGCCCAGCTCGCATTTCTCGACGATGATCTGAACGTCGCTGCGGCTCGCGCCGTCGAGACTGCCGACTAGAAATTCCGACAGGAACCCCGCGCTGGGATTGCTGTACAGCAAGCCGATCCGTGCCTGACCGGCACCCGCCAGGCTGCGGGCCGCGGGGTTGGGCGAATAGTTGAGCGCGGCGATCGCCACGTTGACCGCTTCGCGCGTCGCAGCGCGCACGTTCGTCTGGCCATTGATGACCCGCGAGACCGTCATGGGTGAGACGCCTGCACTGGCTGCAACATCGCTGATCGTGGGTGCGGTGCGCGGTCGCCGGGCAGGCTTTTGTTTCATGCGGAGACTCGTTTCCATGATTTGGCGGTCGACGCAACGCCGCCGCACCCAAAGCTTGTCCCGCATTCACGCATCGCGGAACGCGCCGGACCAATCACACAAAAGCCTCTGCGATGTTGCACAGTCGAAATCATTGCGGATTTCCGGGCGCCCAGGGAAAGCGCTGCGCCTTGTACCAATCGAGCGGATGCGCCGGTGGCGGCAAGCCCGCGGGCAACGGGCGACGGCTCAGGCTGGCGAAATAGGCGATGCTGGCGTCACGCCACCACTGCGCCTCCTCCAGCTGGACGCGCAGTGCATCCGCAGTCCGGCCGTGGCGCTCCGCGTCGACGAACGGCTTCAGCCGCGCCCATGTATCGCGCGTATCGGCGACCTGCGCGACGCCGCGATCGTACCGCCGGACGAGCGTGTCCCACAAGGTCGCGCCGTCGGCCATGCGGTGATCCCATGGCACATGGTGGAACCACAGCAGATACTGCTCGTCGATCGTCTTGGGATCGGCGAAGCGGCTGGCCACCGGCGGCGCATATTGCGCGAGCGCGTTGCTGCCGGTGCGCGTCCGATCGAAGCCAATGCCGTTGGCGTCGGCGCGGTGATAATAGACAGGGTTCCATTCGGGCCGGGCAAGATCGGCCACCCAAGGCCCAGGCCCATAATGATGGCCAGTCGCCATCAGATGCGCCAGCCCGAGCGGCGTCATATAATCCACCACCGCTTCGCGTGAGCGCATCATGGCGGCGACCGTCGGGGCGAGGAAGCGCGGGTCCGGCGTGAAGGTCGCCGCCGCCCAGTCCGCTGCAATCGCATCCGGCTTCGCGCGCGGATCCCATGCAAGGCGACCGAAGGCGTACCAATTGGCCTGATCGAAGATCGAGCCGGCCCAATTGCGATCGGTGCCGATGTTGGCCACGCCGGCCATTCCGGTCAGCCGATGGCCGTCGAGCGAACCATCGATGACTCGCGCCACCGTTGAGCCTCGCCCCTTGCCGTAGGTGTCCGCTGCCAGCGTTTCCGCGAACAGCGGGCCGAGATAGGCGAGGTGCGTCGCGAAACCGAGATACTCCTTGGTGATCTGGAATTCGATCATCAGCGGCGTCTTCGGCATCGCGCCGAACAGCGGATGGAAGGGCTCGCGCGGCTGAAAATCAATCGGGCCATTCTTGACCTGAACGATGACATTGTCGGCGAAGCGACCGTCGAGCGGCTTGAACTCGGTATAGGCCTGCTTGGCGCGATCCTCGGGGTCGGTGTCCGCGTAGACGAACGCGCGCCACATCACGACGCCGCCGTGCGGCGCGACGGCGGCAGCGAGCATGTTCGCGCCATCGGCATGGCTGCGGCGATAATCGCGCGGCCCGGGCTGCCCTTCGCTGTTCGCCTTGACGAGAAAGCCGCCGAAGTCGGGAATAGCGCGATAGATCTCGTCCGCCTTGCCGCGCCACCAGCGCGCGACGGCCGGATCGAGCGGATCCGCCGTCTTGAGACCGCCCAATTCGATCGGCGCCGAGAATCGCGCCGACAGATAGACCTTCATGCCCCAGGGACGCAGCACATCCGCCACCGCCGCCGCCTTCGCGATGTAGGGAGTGGTCAGGCTGTCGGCCTTGGCATTGACGTTGTTCAGCACCGCACCGTTGATGCCGATCGACGCATTCGCGCGGGCATAATCGGTGTAGCGCGCGTCGGTCTGCCCCGGCAGCCGCCACCAATCCCAGATCGATTGCCCGGCATAGCCGCGCTCGACCTGCCGATCGAGATTGTCCCAGTGATTGAGGACACGCAGGCCGACTTCGGGTCGGGATTGCAGCGCGATGCGGTCGATCGGGTCGCCGCGCTGAAGGTGGCGGATCAGCGCAAAGGCGCCGTAGAGCACCCCTGCCCCGTCGTTGGCGGCGACGACGATCGTGGGGCTGCCCGCGATGACGACGCTGCGGATCACATATCCCTCGTTGCCGAGTCCGGCGAGCGGAAGCCCAAGTTGGCGGACCAGCGGAGAGCGTGCCGGCGTTCCGAGCAGGATCGCGCCCGGGCGCATGACGGCGTCGGATGTCGGCGCGGTTCCGGCAAGTCCCTCGACCGCACGGATCAACTCGGCCTTGGCGGATGCGATTCGCGGATCGGCCTCTTGCGTTACGATAGCGCCGGCGTGTGCACGAACGGTCGCGGCAGACGTCGGCGGCAGGGGCCGGTAGCGTAGCCACAGATCATAGCCACCCTCGGCCGACGCGGAAGTCGCCGCGAGCAGGCAGGCGATCAATACCCCGATGATCCAGCCGCTCCGCATTCACCCTCCCCTTCGCGTCTCTATCGGACGGCTTCTTGACAAGCTCCGCAGACGCTTATCATGGTAGCGATAACAACGACAAGATTAACACGTGTCATCGGCAGGAGAGCGGACGTGGCCCTATCAACGATGATCACGACGCGTCGCATGATGCTCGGCTGGCTTGGCGGCACGGCGGCGGCGGCGTTTGCACCCGGCGCGATCGCAGCGGCCGCGAGCCCGATCTACAAGGATGCCCGCGCCCCGATCGACCTGCGCGTGCGCGACTTGCTGTCGCGGATGACGCTGGAAGAGAAGGTCGGGCAATTGATCGCGCTTTGGGGGACCAAGGCGGACATCATGGACGATCTGACCTTCAACCCGGCAAAAGCCACGGCCGCCTACCCCGACGGCTTCGGCCAGATTACGCGCCCGTCGGATCGCCGCGGCGGGCTCCAGTCCGCGGACGTCGCCGGCGGGACGGGCGCGCGGTGGCGCGGGAGCGAATCGACGATCGCCTTCGTCAATGCGGTGCAACGCTGGGCACGCGAGCGCACGCGGCTCGGCATCCCCGTGCTGTTCCACGAGGAATCGCTCCACGGCTATATGGCGCCCGATGCGACGATGTTTCCGCAGGCAATCGGGCTGGCGGGCAGCTTCGACCGCGACTTGATGACGCGCGTCCAGTCGGTGATCGGCCGCGAGGTCCGCGCGCACGGCAGCCACCTGGCGCTCTCGCCCGTCGTCGACATTGCGCGCGACCCGCGCTGGGGGCGGATCGAGGAGACGTTCGGCGAAGACCCCTATCTGTGCGGCGAGATGGGCGTCGCTGCGGTCGACGGCTTGCAGGGTCCGGGTGAAAAGCTGGCGCCGGGCAAGGTGCTGGCGACGTTGAAGCACATGACCGGGCATGGCCAGCCGCAGGCGGGCAACAATATCGCGCCCGCGCCGCTCGCCGAGCGTGAGTTGCGCGAGAATTTCTTCCCGCCGTTCCGCGCGGTGGTCTCGCGCACCAGCATTGCCGCGGTGATGCCGTCGTACAACGAGATCGACGGTGTGCCGAGCCATGCCAGCCGCTGGCTGCTGGGCGACGTGCTGCGCGGTGAGTGGGGTTTCGATGGCGCGGTCGTCAGCGATTACGGCGCGGTGGAGGAGCTGCAGAAGATCCACCATGTCGCGAGCGACAAGCAGGAGACGGCGCGGCGTGCGCTGCACGCCGGCGTCGATTGCGAACTGCCCGATGGCGTGGCCTATCGCACGCTGGCCGACCAGGTGCGCGCCGGCACGGTCGCGCGGGCGGCAGTGGACACGGCGTGCGCGCGGATGCTGCGGCTGAAGTTCCGCGCCGGGCTGTTCGAGGATGGCCCGGCCGATCTCAACCTTGCCCGCCGGCTGACCGGCAATGCGGAGGCGCAGGCGCTCGCGCTGGAGGCGGCGCAGCGCTCGCTTTGCCTGCTGACGAACGACGGGGTGTTGCCGTTCGATCAGGCACGACTGACGAAGCTGGCGGTGATCGGACCGAATGCGGCGGTGGCGCGGCTGGGGGGTTATTCGGGCGAGCCGTCGCGCGCGGTGTCGTTGCTGGATGGGCTGCGCGCGTTGCTCGGCGACCGCGTCGTCCATGCGCAGGGCGTGTTCATCACGCGCAGCGAAGACCGGTCGGCCGATGCCGTCGAACTCGCCGATCCTGCCGCGAACGCTCGCCTGATCGCGGAGGCGGTGGCGATCGCGCGTGACGCGGATGCGATCGTCCTGGCGATCGGCGATACCGAGCAGACGAGCCGCGAGGGCTATGCCGCCAACCATCTGGGCGACCGTACCGCGATCGACCTCGTGGGCGAGCAGAACGCCTTGTTCGATGCGCTGCACGCGCTGGGCAAGCCGATCGTGGTGTGTGCGATCAACGGGCGTCCGCCAAGCTGGCCCGGAGTCGTCGCGCGCGCGAATGCGGTGCTCGAATGCTGGTATCCGGGGCAGGAAGGCGGCACCGCGGTGGCCGAGGCGCTGCTGGGCCGGATCAACCCGGGCGCGAAGCTGCCGCTGACGGTGGTGCGCGATGCGGGGCAAGTGCCGCTGTACTATAATGCCAAGTCGTCGGTTGGGCGCGGATATCTGTTCGGCACGACGAAGCCGTTGTTCCCGTTCGGGCATGGCCTCAGCTACACGAGCTTCAGGCTGGGGCCGCCGCAACTGTCGTCCGCGACGATCGGACGGGCGGGATCGGTGGAGGTGCGGGTTTCGGTGACCAACACCGGCGCGCGGGCGGGCGACGAGGTGGTCCAGCTGTATGTCCATCAGGAAACCGCCAGCGTCACGCGACCGATCAAGGCGCTCAAGGGGTTCGCGCGCGTGACGCTCGCACCCGGTGAAACGCGCGAGGTGGTGATGACGCTCGATCCCGAGGCGTTCGCGCTGTGGAACCTGGCGATGGAGGAAGTGGTCGAGCCCGGGCGGTACCAGATCATGACCGGGCCGAACTCGGTGGATCTGCAGACCGCCACGCTGGTGATCGCTTGAGCGGCAAACGCGTTCGTTTGGTAGCGTCCACATCGTTCGTCGCAAGACGCGAAGACGCGCTTGCACCGGCGACTTAAACCGGTAAATGATAGCGCTAACGCGGCCGATAGAATGTCGCCCCGGGTCGTCACGCGCTGCGGCCCGCCGGATGAGGATGAGGCAGAAAATGACCGTTCGACGACATTTGTACCTTGGTGCCGCCGCGATTGCGCTGGCGGGTTGCACCACCGCTTCAGCAGACATGCCCCAGGCGAGCGCCGCCGCCCCTTCCGCAACGTCGGCGGCCGAGCCGCGCAGCCCGGACGGCCGCCGGTATCTGTCGCAGCCGCTGGTGCGCGAGATCTACACCGCCGATCCGTCGGCGCATGTCTTCAACGGCAAGATCTACGTCTATCCGAGCCATGACATCGATGTGGCGATCGCCGACGACGATCTGGGCAATCAATATGCGATGCGCGACTATCGCGTCCTGTCGATGGACCGGGTCGGTGGCCCGGTGACGATCGGGCCAGTGGCGCTCGACATGAAGGACGTGCCGTGGGTGTCGCAGCAGATGTGGGCGCCGGATGCCGCCTACAAGAACGGCACCTACTACCTGTACTTCCCCGCGCGCGACAAGGCGAAGGACAAGAACGGGCTGGGCACGTTCCGCATCGGCGTCGCGACGAGCAAGAACCCGATGGGGCCGTTCACCGCCGATCCGGAGCCGATCGCCGGAAGCTATTCGATGGACCCGGCGGTGTTCACCGACGCCGATGGCCAGAGCTACATGTATTTCGGCGGCATCTGGGGCGGGCAGCTTCAGCGCTGGGCGACGGGCACGTTCGACCCCAACGGCAGCGACACCGATCTCGGGCAGAACGACCAGCCTGCGCTATCGGGCAAGGTCGTGCGGATGAACGCCGACATGAAGAGCTTCGCCGAAGCGCCGCGCGACGCGGTGATCCTCGACGAGGCCGGGCAGCCGATCAAGGCCGGCGACCATGACCGCCGTTTCTTCGAGGCATCATGGGTCTTCAAGCGCGGCGGCAAATATTATTACACGTACTCGACCGGTGATACGCACTTCGTGAACTACGCCATCGGCGACACGCCCTATGGCCCGTTCACCTACAAGGGCCATATCCTGAAGCCGGTGCAGGGCTGGACGTCGCACCATTCGATCATCAAGCACGATGGCAAATGGTGGCTGTTCTATGCGGACACGCAATTGTCGAACAAGAACCACCTCCGCAGCGCCAAGGTGACCGAACTCACGTTCAACGCCGACGGCACGATCCCAACCATCGATCCGTTCCGCGACTGATGTTCCTAGGAATCGACATTGGCACCTCCGGGGTGAAGGCGGTGGTTCTCGACGGCGCCGGCGCGGTTGCGGGCCAGGGCACCGCGGCGCTGACGGTGCAGCGGCCGCATCCCTTATGGTCCGAACAGGATCCCGCCGAATGGTGGCGCGCGACCTGCGCCGCGGTTCTGGCGATCGACCCCGGGCTGCGACGATCGGTGCGCGGCGTCGGGCTCGCCGGGCAGATGCACGGCGCGACGCTGCTCGGCGACGACGACAAGCCGCTGCGCCCCGCGATCCTGTGGAACGACGGGCGCAGCTTCGCCGAGGCGGCGGCGATGGAGGAAGCGGTGCCGACGCTCGGCGCGATCTCGGGCAACCTTGCGATGCCCGGCTTCACCGCCCCCAAATTGCTGTGGGTGCGCGATCACGAACCTGACGTGTTCGCGCGCATCCGCACGGTGTTGCTGCCGAAGGATTACGTCCGGCTGGTGATGACCGGCGACAAGGCATCCGACCTGTCCGACAGCGCGGGCACCTTGTGGCTCGATGTCGGTGCGCGCCGATGGAGCGGCACGCTGCTCGATGCCTGCGGGCTGGATGAAGCGCAGATGCCGAGCCTGTTCGAGGGATCGGAGATCACCGGCACGCTGACCGCGGAAGTCGCGGACCTGTGGGGCATGGCGCGCGTGCCTGTCGCTGCCGGGGGTGGCGACAATGCCGCGGGCGCGGTCGGCGTCGGCGTGGTCTCGGACGGTGACGCTTTGCTGTCGCTCGGCACGTCGGGCGTGATCTTCGTCGCGACCCGTGACTTCCGCCCGAACCCCGCGCGCGCGATGCACGCCTTCTGCCACTGCCTGCCAGACCTGTGGCACCAGATGTCAGTCCATCTGTCCGCCGCGTCGTGCATCGACTGGGTGGCGCGGCTGACCGGCGCGAGCGGCGCGGCGGAGCTGTTCGCACGCGCCGAGGCGGCCGGGCCGGCCTGCGGCCCCGAGCTGTTCCTGCCGTATCTGTCGGGCGAGCGGACGCCGCACAACGACGCACAGGTGCGTGGCGCGTTCCTGCGCCTTGACAACGACACCGACGCCGGGCGGCTGGCACAAGCGGTGCTCGAAGGCGTGGCCTTCGCACTGGCCGACGGGCTCGATTCGCTCAGCGATGCGGGCACGCGCGTCGAGCGACTGTCGGTCATCGGCGGCGGCGCACGATCGAGCTATTGGGGGCGGGTCATCTCGGCCGCGATGGAAGTGCCGCTCGTCTACCTGCACGGCGGCGAGGTCGGCCCAGCGCTTGGCGCGGCGCGGCTTGCGCAACTCGCCGTCGACGGTGGGTCGCCAGCCGACGTCTGCATCGCCCCGCCGATCGCGCACATCGTCGACCCTGATCCTGCCCTCGTCTCGCGCCTTGCCGAGAAAAAAGCAGCTTTCCGCGACGCTTATCCCCGCATCACCCCAAGGAACCAATGATGGCCGATTTCTTCGCTGACATCCCCCAGATCAAATATGAAGGGCCGGATAGCACCAACGAGCTCGCCTACCGCTTCTACGACAAGGACCGGGTGGTCCTGGGCAAGCGGATGGAAGATCATCTTCGCTTCGCCGCGTGCTTCTGGCACACCTTCTGTTGGCCGGGCTCGGACGTGTTCGGCGGCGGCACGTTCGACCGCCCGTGGCTGAAGGGCGCGAACGACAGCGCCGCTGCCGCGATGAAGCGCGAGGTTGCGTTCGACTTCTTCAGCAAGCTCGACATCCCCTTCTACTGCTTCCACGACGTCGATGTTTCCGCCGAGGCACATAACATCAGCGAGCATCGCCGGTTCTTTGCGGAAGCGGTCGATCATCTGGAGCAGTTGCAGACCTCGTCGGGGCGCAAGCTGTTGTGGGGCACTGCCAATCTGTTCAGCCATCCGCGCTTCGCGGCCGGCGGCGCGACGAACCCCGATCCCGAAGTGTTCGCCTTCGCCGCGGTGCAGGTGCGCGACGCGCTCGAGGCGACGCATCGCCTCGGCGGCGCCAATTACGTGCTGTGGGGCGGACGCGAAGGCTATGAGACGCTGCACAACACCGACATGAAGCGCGAGCTCGACAATCTCGGCCGGTTCCTGACCCTGGTGGTGGAGCACAAGCACAAGATCGGCTTCGACGGCACCATCCTGATCGAGCCGAAGCCGCACGAGCCGACCAAGCACCAATATGATTTCGACACCGCGACGGTGTACGGCTTCCTCAAGCGCTATGGGCTCGAGAACGAGGTGCGCGTCAACATCGAGGCGAACCACGCGACGCTCTCCGGCCACACGTTCGAGCATGAAATCGCGACAGCGGGCGCGCTGGGGATCTTCGGATCGATCGACGCCAACCGCGGCGATCCGCAGAACGGGTGGGATACCGATCAATTCCCCAACTCGGTCGAGGAACTGACACTGGCGATGCTCGAGTTCGTCCGCGCCGGCGGCTTCACCACCGGCGGGTTCAATTTCGACGCCAAGGTGCGCCGCCAGAGCATCGATCCGGCCGACCTGTTCCATGGCCATATCGGCGGGATCGACGTTACCGCACGCGGGCTGCTGAACGCCGCCGCGATCATCGAGGACGGCCGTGTCGATGCGATCAAGGCGGAGCGCTATGCCGGCTGGACGGGGCCGTTCGGCAGCGAGATCGCGGATCTCGACCTGGCCGGCATCGCCGATCTCGCGATCGAGCGTGACCTCGATCCGCAGCCGCGATCCGGCCAGCAGGAGCGGATCGAGAACCTGATCAACCGTTTCATCTGACGCTTTCCCCCCTGGGCCGCTCCCTTTGCACGGGGGAGCGGCTCCGTTTTGGGGCCGCACCAGCATCATCGCTGCAATCCACCCTTCGGAGCGCGCCTTGCGTGCGCGGCCGATTGCCGCATGATCGCGTCGTCGAAAATCAGGGGGGTGGGATGTCCGAGGATGAAGCGGCGCAGATCGCGCGCGACCCGCGCTACCAAGCGCTCGTGCGTCGCCGCGGGCGGTTCACCTGGGCGCTGACCGCCGTCATGCTCGCGGCCTACCTCAGCTTCATCCTGCTCATCGCCTTCGACAAGCCGTTCCTGGCGCGGCCGATCGCCGACGGGAGTGTGACGTCGCTTGGCATCGTGATCGGCTTCGGCGTGATCCTGCTCGCGATCGCACTGACCGGCCTGTACGTACGGCAGGCGAACCGCGAGTATGACGCGCTGGTCTCCGGCCTTCTGGCCGACCACGGCAAATGAAGCGTTTTCCCGAGGCGCTCATCGGGCTGGCCGCGCTCCTGGCGCCGGCGCTCGCCAGCGCGGACGCGATCGGCGGCGAGGCGGCACGGCAGCCGACCAACTGGACGGCAATCGCGATGTTCGGCGCGTTCGCGATTTCCACGCTGCTCATCACGCGCTGGGCAGCGCGGCGTACCCGCACGGTCGCGCAATTCTACACCGGCGGGGGCATTACCGGCTTCCAGAACGGGCTGGCGATCGCGGGCGATTATATGTCCGCCGCGTCGTTCCTGGGCATCTCGGCGCAGATCTTCACCGATGGCTATGACGGGCTGATCTATTCGATCGGCTTCCTCGTCGGATGGCCGATCATCCTGTTCCTGATGGCCGAGCGGTTGCGCAATCTGGGGCGCTACACCTTCGCGGACGTCGCCTCGTTCCGCTTCGCGCAAGCGCCGGTCCGCACCTTCGCGACGCTCAGCACGCTGATCGTGGTGCTGTTCTACCTGATCGCGCAGATGGTCGGCGCGGGGCAGCTGATCCGGCTGCTGTTCGGCCTGCCCTACAGCTATGCGGTGGTGATCGTCGGCGTGCTGATGACGCTGTACGTGCTGTTCGGCGGCATGACGGCGACGACGTGGGTGCAGATCATCAAGGCAGTGCTGCTGCTCGGCAGCGCGACGTTCATGGCGCTGGCGGTGATGGCGCAGTTCGGCTTTTCGCCCGAGGCGCTGTTCGCGCGCGCAGTGGCGGTCAAGACGATGCTGGCGGGAGACGCGGGGGCATCCCCGGCGGACGCGGCAAGCGCCGGGCGATCGATCATGGGGCCGGGCAATTTCATCCGCGATCCGGTGTCGGCCATATCGTTCGGCATGGCGCTGATGTTCGGAACCGCGGGGCTGCCGCACATCTTGATGCGCTTCTTCACCGTGCCCGACGCGCGGCAGGCGCGAAGCTCGGTGCTGTGGGCGACGGGGTGGATCGGGTATTTCTACCTGCTGACCTTCATCATCGGCTTCGGCGCGATCGTGCTGGTCGCGACCGAGCCGCGCTATATCGACGCGGCGGGCGGGCTCGTCGGTGGGGGCAACATGGCGGCGATCCACCTCGCGCACGCGGTCGGCGGCGATCTCTTCCTCGGCTTCATCTCGGCGGTGGCGTTCGCGACCATCCTGGCGGTGGTCGCCGGGCTGACGCTCGCCGGGGCGTCAGCAGTGTCGCACGACCTTTATGCGACGGTGTTGCGGCGCGGCGAGGCGGACGGGGCGGCGGAGCTACGCGTGTCGCGGCGCACCGTGCTCGTTCTCGCCGCTGCCGCCATCTTGCTGGGTATCGCGTTCGAGAAGCAGAATGTCGCCTTCATGGTGAGCCTGGCCTTTGCGGTCGCGGCATCGAGCAACTTTCCGGTACTGCTGCTGTCGCTGCTGTGGGGCGGATGCACCACGCGCGGCGTCGTCGCGGGTGGCAGCGTCGGCCTCGTGCTGGCGCTGACGCTCACCGTCCTGTCACCGACGGTGTGGGTCGCGATCCTGGGCAATTCGGTGGCGATCTTTCCCTATTCGTCACCCGCGATCTTCTCGATCCCCGCGGCGTTCTTCACGATCTGGCTGGTGTCGGTGCTCGACCACGGGCCGCGGGCGCGCATCGATCGCGCGGGATATGCCGCGCAGCGCGTCCGGGCCGAGACGGGCATCGGCGCGGACGGGGGCGTCAGCCACTAGGCCCTCACTTCGCAGGCCGCCGGTATAGCTGGTCGGCGGCAAGCGCCAGGAACATGTAATGGGTCGCGCCGCCGCCCATCACATATTCGGTCTGCTGCCAGAAATAGGGCCACACCTTCAGTTCGGGCAGATTGGGGCGGATCAGGTTCGTGCCTGAGATCACGCCACCGGGGATGTAGCTCCAATCGGCGCGGTTGAGGCCATAAGCGGTGGTCGCCGAGCGCGCGCCGACTCCGGAGACGAAGCTGGCGGTGTTCTCGCCCGGATGGACGCCGAGCACGAAGTTGAGCGCGTTGATGTAGCTGTCGGTGCTCGTCACCGTCGGCCAGCCCTTGTGGAAGAAATATTGCCGGACGCCGCGCTCCTGGATCTGCCAGCCCGCGCCCCAGATCTCGGGCTTGTACGGCACGCCATACGGCGAATCGGTCCGCGCATCGGTGGCGACCTTGGCCTGATAGGTCGTGACTGCCTTCGCCAGGCGGTCACGGAAACCGGCCGGGAGCTGGCGCTGGACCGAGTGGAGCATCCAGCCCGATTTCTCGATGTCGGCGAGGATCGCGGGCTCGAGCGCGGCGAGCTGGTCGGCATAGGTGCGCTCGCCGGTGGCCTGGAGGAGCTCGGCCAGCGCGAAGACGCGTGGCGCGAGGTTCTTGCCGCGCCCCGCGGCCTTGGCCGTCAAGTCACGCGCAGCGGCTAGCGCCTCGGCAGCGAGCCCGGGATTGCTCGCCTTGAGCACGCGCGCCGCCGCCGCCAGCCCGGCAGCGGTGTCGAGTTCGCGATCGGGGTTGTCCTCGGTGAACACCCAGCGATCGTCGGCGGTGATGGGGGTGCCGTTTGCGTCGACGCCGAGTTCCTCGCCGCCGCGGCCGGGGATGTTGTCGGTAACGTTCACCGTGTCGCCGAGCAGCACATATTGCCGCAGCGACGGGGTGATCACGCCGCGGTACAGCCGGCCCATCGCGCGGTAGCCGCCCAGGACGGTGAGCAGGCCATGTTCGATCTGCTGGATCGCATCGTTCTTGCCATCGGGATCGCGGATCTCGACCAGCTTACGCGCCTGATCGATGCGCGTCGCGTCGTAATCGAGGCCGAACTCCTCGACCATCTTCGACAGGATCCACACCTCGCCGATCTGCGATTCGACCCGCAGATCATCGTCGCCGGCATCGTGCCAGCCGCCGGCGTCGAGCCCCGGCACCGACTCGCCGGGCTTGAACCGCGTCAGCGTCGAACCGGCTTGCGCATAGCCGTCGAAGTGATTGAGGTTGAGCGGCGCCATGCGCGCATCGTCGAGATGATCGCGGCCATGCCAGACGCGGTATTTCTCGCGCACCAGCATGTGGCACATCTGGACCGGCAGGAAATATTCGAGCGTCGGTTGCCACGCGTGGCGCGCATAGACCTGCGCGTCGATACGGAAGGCGTGCGACAATTGGCCGCGATAGCCGACCTGGTACATGCCCGGCTGCGTCACGCTGCTGAAATCGAACTGGAGGTAGCGGTAGCGCAGGAAATCGCCCCACGCCGTCGGCACCGCGCCCATGACTTCGCGACGGCCTTCGGGCGTCAGGCGAAAGAGCTGCGCGGTGGCGTCGACCGGATCGGCGGGATCGAGCTCGATCACCGCGCGCTTGGGCTGGGTGGGCGCATAGCCGATCTGCGACACCTGGATCACCGGCTGATAGCGCCAGTTCGCCACGACGTTGGGCGTGACTACCCACTCGACCGCGCCGCGCGTCGCGCCGGCCGCGACCGCCTGGCGGACGATGTACCAGCCATTGTTGTGCGCGGAGCGGCCGTCGAGCAGTTCGAGCTCGCCGTTGCGGCTTTCGATCCGCAGCCGCTGGCGATCCTCTTCGGGCGCGACGACGAGCGTGCGACCGCGCGCCAGTGGCCGTGCGAGTGGCTGGCCGTTGGGCGATTGCACCGGGCCGTTGGCCTGCGCGTTGCGGGGAACGGGGAGACCCGCCTCCCCCGCCCGATCGACCGGGCCGTTCGGCTGACGCGGGAAGATGCCGGTCTGCGCGTCGAGCGTCCACGCCTTGCCGAACAGCGGCGTCGGGAACAGTTCGAGGTTGAAGCCGATCCGGCCGACCCGATCGCGCGGGATGGGGCGATCGAGATCGACCGAGATGCGGAAGCTGTTCCCCTCCGCCGGGGTGACGCGGATGCGGTAATCGAGCTTCAGCTCGGGATAAAAGATCGGGTTGAAGCCGCGCCCGTTCTTGGTCTCGTCGGGATAGGTGAGCGCCTGCGTGATGGTGCCGCTCGCCGGATCGATCACGCGCTTGCCCGCCGACGCGGGCATGGGCGACCACTGGCCGGGCTCCGGCTCGAGCCGAAGATCGCCATTGGCGGCGACGCGCGTGCCGTGCTGGATGATCGTGACACCGGTCTGGTGCCCGTCGGGATAGATATCGTCGAACACGATCACGTCGAGCCCGGCGACCGTCAAATATCCCTTCGGGCTGAGCTTCAGGCGTGTCTCGTCGGGGGTAGCCCCCAACAGCAGCAGCAACGGCAGCGCCGCCGCCAACCGACCAAATGCGCGGACCTTCATCGCGGCCATGTCCCCTCCCCATGTGCGCTTGAGGTAGCGCTATCACTGAGCGGGTTTTGGCATGCGGCCAGCCAGCGTCAAGCCGTACCAGTCACAAAGACTTAGCTGCCCGCGGCGGGCGCATAAGCGTACATGCCCATCGTCGCGCCGACGAACCCGCCGGCCACTTGTGTGCTCAGCAGCTTTCCGTCGGCGTTGGTCAGCAGCGGCGTCCATCCGGTCGCCCCCGTGCCGTAGTGGAAGTCGTAGGACGCGCCGCGCGCGGTGATGCGCAGCCGGATTGGCTTGGTGCTGCTTAGCGGGGCGCTCGCCAGGACGACGCCGTCCTTCGGGTCGGTGGCGCTCGCCCGCCGTTCGACGCGGATCAACCTCCGCCCGCCTTCGTTCACCACGCCGACGAAGTAATAATGAGCATCGTCCTGATAGACGACGAGCCCGGCCTTCGCGCCGGGCGTACCCGCGTCGAAGCTCACCTGCGTCGAAGCGGCCGCGTTCATGTGCTGCTGACGGCGCGCGATGAAGCTCGGCTGGAGCGGCTCGCCGATCCGCTCGGCGCGCGGCGTGATTTCCAAGGCGCCGTCGGCGAACCGGTACCAGCGCGACTTGGGCGCGCGCACCATCAGCCAATACGGCGCGAGCGCCGGCGTAGCGAACTCCTCCCGAACCCCAAACACGCCATTCGTCGGCACCGCCGCGGTCGGCGCGCGCGGCAGATCGGGGCGGCGATGGATGTAGGGGATCGACTGGCCGGGCTCGGTGATGATCGGCCAGCCGTCCTTCCACCGCACGGGCAGCAGGAAGGTTTCGCGCCCAGTGTTGTACAGGTCGCCCGCATAGGGCCGCACCGCCAGGAAGGTCGCCCACCAATCGCCCTTCGGCGTGGTGAACAGCGCCGCGTGGCCCGCCGAGGTGATCGGGTTCGGGCGATCCGCGGGAAGATCGCGCTGCGTCAGGATCGGGCGCGGATAGGCAGTCCACGGGCCCTCCGGCCGGTCGCCGCGATAGACCACTTCGGAATGATCGACCGCCGTGCCGCCCTCGGCGGTGATCAAATAATATTTGCCTTCGTGGCGGAAGATGTGCGGGCCCTCCGCCCAGATCGGCTTCTTGGTGATGTCGACGCCGCCGTTCACGATCATCGTTGCCGGGCCGGTGGTGCGGAGCGTCTTCAGATCGAAGCGCCGGATCCAGATCGCGCGATGGCCCTCGTAGAGCGGCTTGCCCTCGGGCGCGTCGTTGTTGAGTAGCCACGCCGAGCCGTCCGCCTCGATGAACAGCGACGGATCGATCCCGCCGACGTCCTTGATCCAGACCGGATCGGACCACGGCCCCGCTGGATCCTTTGCGGTCAGCACGTAATTGCCGCCGCAGTCGACGCAGGTGTTCACGAGGTAGAAGACGCCGGCATGGTGGTTCAGCGCCGGGGCGAAGACGCCGCGCGACAGGCCGATGCCGTCGAAGTTGAGCTGGCCCGGCCGATCGATGGCGTTGCCGATCTGCGTCCAATTCACCAGATCGCGGCTGCGGTGAATCGGCAGGCCGGGGAAGTAGGAGAAGGTCGACGTGACAAGGTAGAAATACTCGCCGACGCGGATCGTATGCGGATCGGGATAGAAGCCCGCCATGATCGGATTGGCGTATTCATCCGCCTTGGGGGCGGGACGCTGATGCACGGGATCGGCGCCCTGATAGTCAAACCAGTCGAAGCGCGCCGGAGCGTCACGCCTGGGTTCGGCCGCGCCGAGCAAGGTCACCGCGCCGGAGAGAGCCGCGAGCGTACGTGCGAACTTCATGGTCCATATTCCTGTTCGAGCCCCGAGCGAACCGCTCGGGCCACGGGCACGTCAGCCGTTGATGGAGATCGGCGTCCTGACGCGTAGTCTCGCTCCGCTTTCGGCTGCGGCTACGGGGGCGCAATAGCTGTCCAGGAACGCTTGATGCGTCGGCATGTGCGCGAGCTGCACGGCAATCCGCGCCTTGATATCACCCAGCGACTTGCCGAGCTGCCCGGGCGGCATCATCCGCGCGACGTGGTGATATTGCTCGGGCTCCAGCCGTTGGCCGAGCATCACCTGTAGCCACGAATCGACCCGGAAGAGGTCACTGGCGGATTGATAGGCATGCGCGCCGCCGCGGAAGAGATCGATCCGCGCCGCGAGACTATCGGGAATCTCCATCTCGCGCATGCGCTGCCAGAACGGCTCGGGGCGCTCGTTCAGGTGATAGTGCAGGATGATGAAATCCCGCACGCGTTCTAGCTCGTCGCGCGATTGATCGTTGAAGCGATCGACCAGCGCAGGATCGATCCCCTCGAACGGGAATAGCTGGAGCAGGCGCGTGACGCCGATCATGATCAGGTGGATGCTGGTCGATTCGAGCGGCTCGACGAACCCGCTCGCGAGGCTCAGCGCAACGCAATTGCCGATCCATGCCCGCCGCCGGCGACCGGTGCGGAAGCGGATCAGCCGCGGGTCGAACAGCGGCTCACCCTCGACGCCGGCCAGCAAGC
The DNA here is from genome assembly GCF_020866845.1 of Sphingomonas radiodurans. Taxonomy (NCBI): domain Bacteria; kingdom Pseudomonadati; phylum Pseudomonadota; class Alphaproteobacteria; order Sphingomonadales; family Sphingomonadaceae; genus Sphingomonas; species Sphingomonas radiodurans. Next base: position 2,552,981 of record NZ_CP086594.1, on the reverse strand, counting down.
GCGCGCGCGCCTCGTGCTCCGACAGATACTCGCTGCTGTAGACCAGGCCGTTGCCGACGCGGTGCTGCAGCGGGATCTGCCAGCGCCAGCCGGCATCGTGTGCGATCGCCCGGGTGTAGGGGACGGCCGGGCCGACCGCGGTCGTCTGCACCGCGAGCGCGCTGTCAGTGGGTAACCAGTGCCCCCAATCCTCGTAGCCGGCGCCGAGCGTCTGTTCGATCAGGAGCCCGCGGAAGCCGGTGCAATCGATGAACAGATCGCCTTCGACGCGCGCGCCCGATTCCATCACGAGCGCGGCGATGTTTCCGCTTTCGGCGTCGCGGTCGACGCTGGCGATCTTGCCCTCGATCCGATTGAGCCCGCGCGCCTCGCATAGCTTGCGGAGGAATTGCGCATATTGGCTGGCATCGAGGTGATAGGCATAGTTGAGCCCGCCATCGTCCCCCGTGGTGAACCGGTCCGCGCGGGCCGCCTCATGCTCGAGGCAATAGTCGCCAAGCTCGCCGGCCTGCCCTTGCGCGCGCGCCTCGAGCCAGAAATGCTGGAAATCGGCCATCCAGGTGGATTTGCCGACCGTGCCGAACGAATGGATGTACCGGTCGCCGTCGCGTGCCCAATTCTCGAACGATATGCCGAGTTTGAACGTCGCCTTCGTTGCGCGCAGGAACTCACGCTCGTCGACGCCGATCAGGGCATGGAAGGAGCGGACGGTGGGGATCGTCGATTCGCCAACGCCGACCGTGCCGATCTCTTCGGATTCGATCAGCACGATATCGAGCAGATGGCCGAGTTGCCGGGTGAGCGCCGCCGCCGCCAGCCATCCGGCCGTACCACCGCCCGCGATCACCACCCGCTTGATCCGTTGCTCGCCCATGCTGGCCCCTTATCGATTGATGCGCTGGAGAACCTGCGCGCGCAGCCGCCGCGCCGCGATCGCGTCGAGCGGTGCGAGCGGGCCACGGGCGGGTTCGGGCAAATGCTCGGCCGCCTGATCCGCCCTGCCGAACACATAATAGTCGAACATCGCACGCCAGGCCTGCTTCTCGTGATCGGGTCGATCGCGGAGCGACAGCAGCCCGTGGAGCAGCGTGTTCATCGGCGTATCCATGAACCGCGGCACCGCGTTCCACCAATAATTGACCATCACGTTGAACGCGTCGAGCGCCTCGACATTGTGCCACCACAAGGCCGGGTAGAACAGCAGGTCACCCGGCTCGAGATCGGCGATCTCCGCGTGGCCCGCGGCCTCGGCGAAACCGGGATAGCGCTGGAGATCGGGCGCGCGCAGGTCGACCATGCTGACCACTTGCCCGCCCGGCGTCGGCTCGAGCGGGCCGGGATAGAGGTTCGCGACCTGTTCGGGCGGGAACAGGGTGAACCGGCGTCGGCCGACCAGGCAGCAGGCCAGGTTGTTCGACATGTCGTAATGCGTCGCGGCGGTCGTGCGGTTGCCGATCCAGATGCTGACGACCGGAGGATTTTCGACGAGCACCGGATCGCCGAAGTCCAGCGCCGCCTGGGCGCGGAGGCCGGGCAGATACTGATCGATATCGGTCGATCCGATATAGGTGGACGGCGCATCGGGATCGCCGATGCTGGCGAGCAGCTGATCGAGATAGCCCGACAGCGAGCCACGCTCCCGCGCGAAGTTGAGCGTGGTGCAATCGTCGCCATAGCCGAAGCGGCCGCCGATCGCAGGATCGCCGATATAGGCCGTGACCGCGCGGCCGCCGTCGAATTGCTTGAGCCAAGCGATCGCCGCGGCTGGGCCTTCGCGCCCGGCGGCGACCAGCGGCACGTCGCGCGCGATACCGCGCAGGATCGCCGGGCGACCGTCGGCGATCAGATCGGCCACCGACAGGCTGCCGGCGTCCGCGCCCTCGATCACACGCGTGCGGCGGGTGATGGCGGGCATCGCGGTCAAGCGGTTGCGTCCAACAGCGCTCGCTTACGCGCGATCAGCAGTTGGACATTGCCCAACGACGCCAGCGCCAGCGTGGCGAGCCGCAGTAGGCCCGACCGGTGCAGTCGCTCCAGCGGCTCTCCGCTGAGCGCGGCGAGCCGTTCGACGTCCACGACGAGCACGTCGGGCACGGTATACCGCCGATCCTCGCTGACATCGATGGTGAGCGCGACTGGCGTGAGAAGGTTGGCGTCGTCGAGCGCCGCATAAACGGCCGGCGCGCTGCCCATTTCCGCGTACAGCAGCCGCAGAACGCCGGACATATGATCGAGATACGGCGCATTGCCGCCATGTTCGAGGAACAGGGGCAGACCATCACTGTCGCCGACGCGCGGATCGTCGAGGTCGACGTGGATCATCGGATCGCCGGTAGGCTCGCCTGCCGCGGGACGCGTCATGCCGATCGAGAAGGGACCGCGCCGGTGGCTGGCGGGGGTGTAGCGGCTCGTCCAGCGGTCGTCCGCCAAGAACAAATTCTCGTCACGGTCCAGCCCGAGCAACGCAAAGGCTTGAAGCTGTGTCTCGCGACGGCGGAAGACGATCGCAAACTCGCGCTGCAATTCCTCGAACTCGGCGGGGAACACGAGCGCCTGATTGACGGCGTCACCAAATTCGCCGCCGGCCAGTGGCTTCACGCGCAGATCAGCATGGTCGACATTGTTGATCTGTACGGGGTTCATCCGCTCCGTTCCTGTTGTTGCCGAGGTTTAGCAGCGCGATAGCGACGACAAAAGAAAAAGCCGCCGCACAGCGCGCGGCGGCCTTCTTTCCTGGTTCGAGCGGGAGTGGGGCTGACCCCACTCCCGACTTCGATCAGAAGCGGTACCGTGCGCCCAGCCAGAAGCGCGGTTTCAGTTCTTGCACGAACACGAGGTTGGTCTCGTTGCGGGCATATTGACGGAACGGTTCGCTCGTCAGGTTGACCGCTTCGAGCGACACGGCGAAGTTTTGCGTGATGTCGTAGCTGATGTTCGCGTCGAGCGTTCCGAACGTGTCGGTGAACAACGGGTTGCGGTTGCCGCCCTGGTTGGTGCCCGACAGGAACTTGTCGCGCCAGTTGTATGACACGCGCGCCGAGAGCCCGTTCTTCTCGTAGATGCCGGTGATGTTGGCACTGTCGCCCAGGCCGGTCAGCGCGAAGATGTTGACGTTCGGATCCGAATAGGGATCGACCGTCAGATTGCCGTCGACCTTGGTGTACGACACTGCAAAGCCCAGGCCGCTATCGCCGAAGAAGTTCGTCCAAGCGACCTCGAAGCCGTGGATGTTGCCCTCACGATTGTTCACCGGGCCGCTGATCGCGAAATTGACCAGCGGATCGGCAGCATCGCCGTCGATGTTGATGGCGTTCGCAAGAGCCTGATAATTCGCATTGTTCAGGTAGCTGCCCGAAGCGTCTGCGTTGGACCTGTAGGCCGCGGTTGCCGCCGCTTGATTGCCGTTGTTCTGCACGAGCAGGGCGGTGTAGGCGAACAGATTGATGTCCGTCAGCGCGATGTTGTTCGTTCGCAGATAGTCGAGCGCAGTCCCCGACCGCGATCCCGCCGCACCCGAACCCGGATCACGCAGGCCGAACAGGCTGCCGTTGGTGATCTGGTTGCCGACGAAGTTGCGGACGTCCTTGTTGAAGAAGCCGACCGACACGAAGCTGGACGGCTTGTAATACCATTCCACCGACACGTCGAAATTGTCGGACACCAGCGGCAGCAGGCCCGGATCCTGGCGGGTTGCAGGTGCCGGAGCCGCACCGAGCGCGGTCGGGCGGTTCGGCGCGTTGGCCGCGACGGAGGCGAAGAGGCTGCCATAGTCGGCACGGGCCAGCGTCCGGCTGAACGAGGCACGGGCGACGACGTCGTCCACAACCTCGATGTTGAAGTCGAGCGAGGGCAGCAGGTTGGCGTAACTGGCCTTGATCTGCAGCGGAGCGCCCGGGGGTCCACCAAGGACGTTGAAATCGTTGTCCGCCTGCCATTGCAGCGAGAGCGGGACCGACTGGAGGGCGACCGAATTGACGCGCGTCTGCTCGTATCGGACACCGATCAGCGCGTTGGCACGCCGCCCGGCGATCTCGCCGCCCCAGGCCAGCTGCCCGTATACGGCCCAGGTCTTCTCGCCGACGGTATCGTCGCTGGAACCCTGCAGCACTGCCGGGCGAGCCGCCCGGTTGCCCTGCGCCGTCGCGTAGTACGGCTCGAAGACGTCGAGCAGGTCAACCGCGTCCGCCCGGAAGGCGACCAGCGACGATCCCGTCGAGTTCGGGTTATACTTGTCGAACTTGCAGGTCATGCAATAGGTCGAGACGAGATCGCCCGCGAGCTGCTCCACCAGACCGGTGTCGGTGATGCCCCAGTCGCCCAGCGTCTGCTGCGTGTTGGAGGACGCCGAGCGGGTTCTCGCGTCGACAAAGTTGCCGCCGAACTTGAAGCTGCTATCCTCGCCCAAGTCCCAGCCGAACTCGGCCCGATACTGGTTGACGCGCGATTCCTGCTGCGACGTGATCCGGCGCGCGATCTGGCTGCCCACATCGCCGATGTCGAGCAGACCATTATTGTTGCCGCCACGCCCTCCGTTCGTTGCCGGATTGTCGTTGATGGTTTCAGACTGCTGCGGGAAGCCGCCGGTATAATCAACGCGGTGCGTGGCGCGCACCGGCGCACCGATCGAGATCGTCGTCGCCGACGATCCGTTCGAATTGTCGGGATCGGTCGTCGACTTCGAGTGATTCGCGTCCAACGTCAGCGACATCGTGTCGGTGAAGTTCCACTTCAGGTTGCCGCCGAACGAATACAGCTCGGTCTTGGTGGCGAAGCGCTGCTGCTCGTAACCCTTGTCCGCCTGAACTGCCTCGCCCAGAATGATCGCGGATTGCATGCGATCGTTGGAGTCGAACGTCACCTCGGTGAACGGGCGCTGGAACCAGTTGGTCTGCTCGCTGCGTTCGTCGCTCAGCTTGTTGCGCGCGTACACGCCATCGACCGTGAATTCGATGCTGTCGGTCGGCTTGAACTGTAGGACCGCCTGACCGTTCAGACGCTCGCGACGGTTCTCCGAGAACTGATAGCGGCTGTCGTTCGGGATCTGGACGAACGGCGTGGTCGGACGGTTCGTGATGGTCGTGGTCGGGCGAATATAGGCGCCGCCCGTGTTCAGGAAGTCGGCCAGCGGCACGATGTTCCAATAGTTCGGGTTCGACTGGATCGAGGTCGATTCGCGCAGCTGGTAGCTGCCGAAGACGCTCACGCCGAAGGTTTCGTCGGTGTTCTTCCAGTTGATCAGGCCGGAGACTTCGGGCGTGACCCTGCTCAGGTCCGCCTCGGCGTCCTCGACCGTCGTGTCATACAAGGCCTTCGCGCCGATCGAGCCCGAGAAGCCGTCTTCGCGCGCATCGAGCGGGCGGCGCGTCACGATGTTGATCGCGGCACCGATGCCGCCCGACGGGATGCTCGCACGGCCGGTCTTGTAGACTTCCAGCGTGGAGACACCTTCGGACGCGAGGTTCTGGAAGTCGAACGAGCGGCCCGTACCCGTCGCGAATGCGTTACCGGTGCTCAAGTCGATGCTCGTCGAGGCCAGCTGCCGCCCGTTGAGCGTCACCAGGTTGAAGCCGCCGCTGAAGCCGCGGACCGCGACCTGCGAGCCTTCGCCATTCGATCGCGTGATCGAAACGCCAGTGATGCGCTGGAGCGATTCGGCCAGGTTGGTGTCGGGGAATTTGCCGATGTCCTCGGCCGAGATCGCATCCACGACGCCGGCGGAGTTGCGCTTGATGTCGATGGCGCGGTCTAGCGATGCGCGAACGCCAGTGACGACGATGTCAGAATCCCCGCCGGCTTCGGCCGCCGGGTCGATCGAAGCCACCGGTGGCGATGTGTCGCCAGCTTGCGGCGCGCTGCTTTGAGCGTTCGCGGCTGAAGCCACCATGCCCATGGCGATCGCCGACACCGACGCCGAGCGCGCCAGGACGCGAGCAAGGTTGAAACCCTTCATTGTATCCCCTCCTGAACCGCCCCGACGACAGCCGGGTGCTAGACGCGCTCTCTCGGCACGTGTGGTAACGATACCACCGGCCACGCCGGGGTCAATCGGGAAGATAGCGGGGATCGCATTATTTTCACGCGCCAGCCGGCTATCACGGAGGTGCCGACGAGCGGCGCATACCGCACCGCGGCATGCGAAATCGCTTAACATCCCAGCGAAACGAGGCAGTTCAGCCTAAAGCGGCTCGCGATTTTCTATGGTTTTATCTGTCGCCGCGCACGTTATGGTAGCGCAAACAGAACGATTGGGAGAGATGCGGCGTGAGCATTTGGAAGCGCAGAATTCTGGCGAGCGTGGCGGGGGCGGCGATCAGCCTGGGGGCCAGCCCGAGTCTCGCCCAAGCTGATGCCGACGCGCTGAAGCTCTCGGACGCCGGCTATTACGAGGCCCCCGGCGTCAACTGGCTGCTATTTTCGAACTGGTATGACGGGCTGTTCGCCGACTCGAAGATCAGCGGGCTCGAACTGATCCATCAGGACGTCCGCACTGCCACCAATGGCGATGTCCGGCTGTCGGCGACGCCCGGGCAATGGGATCCGATCGGCCGGCTGATCGAACGCAAGGTCGACCCGCGGACCGGCGCCATCACCGCCATTCTGGAATATTCCGATTTCAAGTTCCGCTACATCGTGCGCGCGGAGCCGCACGGATCGGACCTGCGCATCAGCATCGAGCTGCCGAATGCCCTGCCCGCCGCGCTGGTCGGCAAAGCTGGGTTCAACCTCGAATTCCTGCCCTCCGCTTACCAGCGCTCGACCTATCTGGTGGATGGCAGGCCGGGCGCGTTTCCGCTGTATCCCGCCGGACGCATGGTCCGCACCGCCGAGCGCAATGCGGCAAGCGGGCGTAGCGATGGACCGGGCGCCGAGCCGCTTCCCATGGCGAGCGGGCAACACCTCGTGCTGGCACCGGAGAACGCCGCCCGGCGCGTAAGCGTGCGCGCCAGCGAGGGCCAGATCGAGCTATTCGACGGGCGCAACCAGGCGCAGAATGGCTGGTTCGTGCTGCGATCCGCGCTGCCCGCCGGACGCACCGGACGCGTGCTCGAATGGACCATCAGCGCCGCCACCGCGCCGGGTTGGGTGCGACCGCCCGTGATCGGCCATTCGCAGCTTGGCTATTCACCGTCCGAGCCGAAGATCGCGACGATCGAGATCGATCGGAACGATCGCCGTCGGCCAGCGGTGCGTCTGCTCGCCGTCGGCGGCGATGGCGCGACGACGGTCGCGGCCAGCGGCGCCGCTACGTCTTGGGGCGACTATCTGCGGTATCGGTATTTTCGGTACGATTTCAGCAAGGTGGCGACGCCCGGCATCTACATGCTGGAATATGGCACCACGCGCACTGCGCCGTTCCGGATCGCGGACGACCTTTATTCGCAAGCATGGGCGCCGAGCCTCGACGTCTATTTCCCCGTCGCGATGGATCACATGCTGGTCAACGAGGCGTATCGCGTCTGGCATGGCGATCCGCACCGCGACGACGCGCGCCAGGCGCCGCTGAACCACGAGCATATCGATTTGTACCGCCAGGGTCCGACCACCGACACGAAGTTCAAGCCGGGCGATCACATACCGGGGCTCAATGTCGGCGGCTGGCTCGACGCGGGTGACTTCGACATCCGCACCCAGACGCAATATCAGGTGATCCGATCGATGGCGTCGACCTGGGAACGGTTCCGGCCGACCCGCGATACGACCAGCGTCGACCAGGCGCGTCGCCGGGTGGAAATGCACGTTCCGGACGGCGCGCCCGACCTGCTCCAGCAGATCCGCCATGGTGCGATCCAGCTGATCGCGCAATATGATGCAGTCGGTCATCCGATCCACGGCATCGTCGAGCCGGACGTCGCGCAATACACGCATCTGGGCGATGCGGTGACCAAGACCGACGGGCTGGTGCACGATCCGAAGCTGGCACGGGACGAGACGCGGGATGGGCGGAGCGGCATGCCCGATGATCGCTGGGCGTTCACCAGCCGCACGTCCGCCCTCAGCTACGGATCGGCCGCCGGGCTGGCCGCGGCGGCGCGGGCGCTTAAGGGGTTCGATGATGCGCTGGCTGCCCGTGCGCTGGCTATCGCGGTCGGCTATTGGCGCGATGAGCAGGGCCGCGCGCCGGATCTGTTCCAGCACGGCAACACGACGGGCGGCCCGCTCGAATCCGAACGCTTCGCGGCGGCCGTCGAGCTGCTGATCGCGACCGGCGATTCGCAGTATGCCGACGCTGTTCAGGCGTCTTTGCCGATGGTGATCCAGAGTTTCGGACGGGAGGCGATCACGGCCACGCGGGCGATCCCGCATATGCCGGCGGCTTACCGCAGCGCGCTGATCCCGGCGGTGCGCACTTGGGCGCAGACGGCGGCGGGGTTCGCGCGTGCCAATCCCTATGGGGTGCCGATCACGACCGGCGGCTGGGCAGGCAACGGCAGCGTGCTCGATTTCGGGCTGACGACCGATGCGCTGCACAGGGCATTCCCTGAGATAGTCGCGCCCGAGGCGGTGTTCCGCAGCCTTGCCTACCTGCATGGCAACCATCCCGGATCGGACATCTCGTTCGTCTCGGGCGTCGGCGCGCGGTCCAAGGAGGTCGCTTATGGCAATAATCGCGCGGACTTCAGCTTCATCGCGGGCGGGGTCGTTCCGGGCGCGCTGATCATCAAGCCCGATTTCCCCGAGAACAAGGAAGACTGGCCGTTCCTGTGGGGTGAGAACGAATATGTCGTCCCCGAGGCTGCGGCGTACATGGAATTGGTTCATGCTGCCGATGCGCTGACACGACAGTCGAGCGCCAAGTGACGGGAATTTTTCCGAGCGAGGATTGAAGCGATGGATCGGCTATCGACGATAGTTGGCGCTGCGCTCATGTGCGGCTTGGCGACGCAGGCGCTGACCGCGCAGGAGCGTCCCGCGCCGGCCAGTACGGAACTGGCGCGCGCGGTGGCGGGTGACCCACCGGCGACGCCGCAACGATTGCGTCTGGTCGACCGGCCCCGCGCGACCGGACCGGCGCGCGACCTGTTCAACGGCCGCGACCTGAGCGATTGGGAGGGTTGGCTCGGCTATCCCGATCCCGCCGTGACGTACCGCGACGACCCCGGTTCGTCGGCGATCGGCACCGCGCGTCGCATTGAGGAGCATTTCGCGGTCCGCACGGTCGATGGCGCGCCTGCGCTGTGGATCAAGGGTGAGACCTGGGGCAGCCTGGTTCACCGCGCGGACCTTCGCGATTACCACCTCCGCCTCGAGTTCAAATGGGGCGCGAAGACCTATGCGCCGCGCGAGACCCAGGCGCAGAACAACGGGCTGCTCTATCATACGCATGGACAGCCGGGCGCCGTGTTCGGCACCTGGTCCCCATCGGTGGAATTCGAGATCATGCGCGGATCGACGGGGATGATCGTGACCGTAGGCAAGGACGTCCGTGCGCGGACGACCGTCGCCTACGACCCGGGGCTGATCGAGCCGCACTTGCGGTATCGCTTGGGCGGGCGCGAGGTGGATATGATCAACCGCACGCCGACCTGGAACGTCGAGGCGGGCGTCGATGCGGAGCGCCCCGTCGGCCAGTGGAACACGCTGGACCTCTACGTCGTCGGCGACCGCGCCGTACACGTCGTTAACGGCGTGCCGGTCGCCACGGTGAAGGATCTCGCCGTGATCGCGCCGGATGGGTCGCGGCAGGCGCTGACGCATGGCCGCATTCAGCTGCAGTCCGAGGGCGCCGAGACCTGGTTCCGCAACATCACGGTCGAGCCGATCAAGGCTCTGCCGCGGATCGTTGCGCGCTAACGCGGCGACCGTCGAAACCCGCTAGATTTTGCCTTCCTTGAGGAACGCCGCCGCATGGTGCGCGGCGCGCGCCGACAAGGCCATGTAGGTCAGTGACGGGTTCTGGCAGCCCGACGAACTCATGCTCGCACCGTCGGTGACGAACAGGTTCGGGACGTCGTGCGCCTGGTTATAGCGGTTGACGACCGAAGTGTTCGGATCGTGCCCCATGCGGGCGGTGCCCATTTCGTGGATACCCAGCCCTACCCCGCCGTAATGCTTGCGCACTTCGATGTCGGTGCAACCCGCCAGCTCGAGCATCGCGCGCGCATCGCTGCCGACCTGTGCGATCATGGCGTGTTCGTTCGGCCCCAGCGACACGTCGATATGCGGCACGGGGATGCCCCACTTGTCCGTGTTCGTCTCGCTGAGGGTGATGCGATTCTCGGGGCGCGGGAGCATTTCGCCGAAGCCTGACAATGACACTCGCCAGGGCCCGGGTTTGCGCAGCCGGGCCTTGAGATCGGCCCCTACCCCCGCCTCGGACATTCCGCGCTGCCATCCGTCGCGCAGGATGCGGCCCTGGAAACCGTAGCCGCGGACATAGCCGTCGGCGGGCTCGGTGACGTTGCGATAGCGCGGGATGTAGAAGCCGTTGGGCCGGCGGCCGCGGTGATAGATATCCGCATGGCCCGGATAGATGCCGCTAGCCCCCAGCCCGCTCAGATGATCGATGAGGTTGCGCCCGACCTGGTCGGATCGGTTGGCGATCCCGCGCGGATCCTCTGCCGACCGCGAATTGAGCATGACCTGCGCCGTCCCTAAGGTCGACGCGCACAGGAACACCATCCGCGCGTCATAGGTACGCCCGGCTTTCGTGTTGCGGTCGATCACACGCACCCCGGTCGCCTTGCCGGTCTTCGGATCCTGCACGACGCTATGGACGATGGCGTCGGTGACGATCGTTACGTTCTTCGTCCGCTGCGCCGCTGGCAGCGTTGCCGAGAGGCTGGAGAAATAAGCGCCGAACGAGCAGCCGCGCTCGCACAACGACCGGTATTGGCAGGCGCTGCGGCCAAGTTCTTCGTGCTCTTTCGTTGGTGCGGTCAGATGCGCGCAACGGCCAGTGATCAACCGCCGGGTGGGGAACGCTGCTTCCACTTTTCGGCCGAATTCTGCCTCGGGCGGGGTGAGCGCCATCGGGGGCAGGAACTTGCCATCGGGCAAATGATCGAGCCCGTTCGCCTCGCCCGATATGCCGGCGAAGGTTTCGACATGATCGTACCAGGACGCCATGTCCGCGTAGCGGATCGGCCAGTCGACGCCGTGGCCGTCCTTCTTGTTCGCCTCGAAGTCCATTTCGCTCATGCGATAGGATTGCCGCGCCCACATGATCGACCGGCCGCCCAAGTGATAGCCGCGGATCCACAGGAACGGGCGGTCGGGCGGTGTGGTGTAGGGGTGGTCGCTGTCCTTGACCCACAGATGCTTGGTCGCCGCCGAGAAGGCATAACACTGGCTCTGGACCGGGTACTCCGCGTCGGCTTCGTTCTCGGAGACCATGCCGTACTGGTGGAGCTCCCACGGCGACAGGCCGTCGGTATAGTCGGCGCCGTGCTCGAGCGACTTGCCGCGTTCGAGCACGAGTACTTTCAGCCCGCGTTCCGCGAGCTCCTTGGCCGCCCAGCCTCCGCTCATGCCCGAGCCGACCACGATTGCATCGAATGTCATGTCTGCGGCTCCCTCAGGCGGCCCAGCTTCTGGTATCCGCGGTGACCGGGATCGACGGCTCCCACGCGCCCGGAACCAGCTCATAGCGGAGTTCCTGCGTCGCCCCGGCCTCCGAGTAATAATAGCCGGTCAGCACTAGCTGCTTGAACTGGCGGTAGGCCGGATCTTTCGCCGCGAGAAGCGCGCTGTCCCGCCTGGCGAGCCAGTCGGCCCGCTCTGCTGCGGATAAAGCGGCGAGCGGCTTGCCGGTGTCGGCTTCGGCGGCGCGCGCGAGCGAGGCGATGACACCCTGGATGTGCGCCCGGCTTTTCGGCGATGCCCAGTTCGCCATCAGCGTGTCGAGAAAGGCCGGCACGCCAGCGGCGATTGCGCCGGGCGTATCGGTGGTCGGGATCATCGTCTCGCACAGCAGATCGAGCTGCGCGCGCTCGGATGGCGAGAAGAACGTCGGTCCGGTTGCTGCCAGCAGCTCGGGCGCGATCGCGATCCCGCCGACCAGAAGAATGGCACTGCGCAAGATGGCGCGGCGGTCGGCTGCAAACGCCGTGTGGCTGGTCGGCATATTCTCTCCGGAAACGTGTGCAATGCGTTCGTGCGCATCGCTCATCGGTGGAAAAGGTGTGGCATCGCATCGCCCCTGTCCAGCCCCCGGCGATCGACCTATGCTGGTCGCAAAAGGGGATGGATGTCGATGAATCCTGCGCGCCATTGGCTGCTCTGCATCGCTGCGATCATCTGGTGCGCGCTGCCCGGCACGGCGGACGCCAAGGCAGCGCGCGTGCTCGTCTTCTCGCATTCCACCGGCTACCGCCACGCCTCGATCGAGGCGGGGGTTGCGGCGCTGAAGGCGCTGGGTGAGCGGCGCGGCATGAGCGTGGTGGCGAGCGAGGATCCGGCCATGTTCGACGGCGACCGGCTGAAGGACTTCGACGCGATCGTGCTGCTCAGCAACACCACCAAGCGCGATGAGCCCGCCAGCGAATGGTGGATCGGCAAGCGGCGCGAGGCGCTTCAAGCGTTCGTTCGTCGCGGCGGCGGCATCGTCGGCATCCATGCGGCAGCGGATTCGCATTACAGCTGGCCTTGGTACGGCCGGATGATCGGTGGCTGGTTCACCAGCCATCCCAAGGGCACGCCGACTGGCCTCGTCACGGTTACCGATCGCAGCCACCCGGCCAACAAGGGACCCGCCAGCCCTGTTCGGCGCGCGGACGAATGGTATTATTTCGAGGATTTCGATCCCACGGTGCAGACGCTGACGACGCTCGACCCGGCGTCGATCGGCGAGAAGGACGTCAATCCCAACCCCACGTCGTGGAGCCATGAATTCGAGGGCGCGCGCGTCTTCTATACGGCGATGGGACATTCGCCCGAAAGCTTCAGCGAGCCGTGGCTGCTGCAGCATCTGGAGGGTGGGCTGACGTGGGTGCTGCACGGGCGCCGCGTCAAATAGCCGGGGCCGGCGCGTGCCGGTTCCGGAAGAGGAGCAGGAACATCACCGCGGTTATCCCGGCGAACCCGGCGGGCAGCAGCCAGAAGCCGTGCCAGTCGGTTCCCCCGCCCCCGGCCGCACCCACCTGCACCGCGTTGGCGACGTTGCTGCCGATCAGATAGCCCACGCCCCAGGTCATCAACGCCAGGAACGATTGCGCGCGGCCACTCGCCTCGGCGGCAAAGTGATTGCCGACCCAGATCGTCGCCGCGACGAACACGAAGTCGAAGCCGACGCCGTGCAATGCCAGCCCGAGGTAGATCAGCGGCAGGATCGGTCCGTCGTCGGTGAACGCGTTTGCGAAAATGAGATAGCGAACCGCCCAGGCGGCCATGCCGACGAACAGGACGCCCTTGATCCCGACCAGGCGGAAGAACACCGGCAGCAGAAGCAGGAAGCCGACTTCCGACACTTGCCCGATCGTCTGCGTCGCGGCGGGATTGTTCACGCCGATATCGTCGAGGAACGGGTTGGCGTAGACGTTGTAGAACGAGAACGGGATCATCATCAGCATCGAGCAGACGATCAGCACCCAGAAGCTGCGATCGCCCGCCCGGATCGCGTCGAGCCCCAGCAGCGCGACGAGCGATGCACGCTCACGGCTCGCCTTGGGCGGCGTGTTGGGCAAGGTGAACGCGTAGAGCCCGTAGACGATCGACACCGCGGCGGCGAGCAGCAGCGGCAACGCCGTGCGCTCTGCCTCGCCCGGAAGGACGAAGCTCACGATCAGCCCGGCGATGATCCAGCCGATCGTCCCGAACACCCGGATCGCGGGGAACTGCCGCTCGCTGTCGCTGAGCGCATTGAGCGCGATGGTGTTGGACAGCGCGATCGTCGGCATGAAGGCGAGCAGCACGCCCAAGGTCGCGAAGAACATGACGCCCGCATCCGCGCCGGTTCGCGACAGCACGAACAGGAGCACGCCGGCGGTGAGATGAAGGATGCCCATCACCTTTTCCGCCGAGAAATACCGGTCCGCAATCGCGCCGACGAACAAAGGCGCGGCGATCGCCGCCCAGCCTTGCGCCGAATAGATGGTGCCGACGGAATCGGCGAGGCCGTTGCGGGTCAGGTAGGTCGCGAACGGCACGAACCAGGCGCCCCAAACGGCATATTGCAGGAACATCATCAGCGACAATCGCGCCCGCGTGCCCAACGCGAGAGTGCCCCCCACCGTCGTGCTCACGCGCGGTCCAGCCCCAGGATGCGCCGGTTGCGCGCAGCATCGGGGGCGGCGCCGGCGAAATCGTCGAAAGCGCGTTCGGCCTGGCGGATCATGTGCGCGGCGATGAACGGTGCGCCCTCGGCCGCGCCCTGTTCGGGATGCTTGAGGAAGCACTCCCACTCCAACACCGCCCAACCGCGATAGCCATATTGCGTCAGCTTGGTGAAGATGCCGCCGAAATCGACCTGTCCGTCGCCGAGCGACCGGAACCGGCCTGGCCGCTCCGCCCAGTCGGCATAGCCGCCATAGACACCCGCGCGCCCGGTCGGGTTGAACTCCGCATCCTTGACGTGGAACATGCGGATCCGGTCGTGATACAAGTCGATGAACTGGAGATAGTCGAGCTGCTGCAGCACGAAGTGGCTCGGATCGTAGAGGATGTTCGCGCGCGGATGATTGTCGACTGCGGCCAGGAACCGCTCCCAGCTGATCCCGTCGTGCAGATCCTCGCCGGGGTGAATTTCATAGGCAAGGTCGACGCCGACATCCTCGAAGGCATCGAGCAGCGGCCGCCACCGCTTGGCGAGTTCGGCAAAGCCATCCTCGACCAGCCCGGCCGGTCGCTGTGGCCAGGGGTAGACGGTGTGCCACAACAGCGCGCCTGAGAAGGTTGCATGCGCGTCCAGCCCGAGCCTCCGGCTGGCCTGCGCGGCGAAGCGAAGCTGCTGGCAGGCCCATTGCGTGCGTTCGGCAGGCTTCCCGTGCAGTTCGACGGGTGCGAACGAGTCGAACAGGGCGTCGTACGCCGGATTGACCGCCACCAATTGCCCCTGGAGGTGCGTCGACAATTCCGTGATCGCGACGCCCGCCTCCGCGCAGACGCCCTTGATCTCGTCGCAATAGTCCTGGCTTTCCGCCGCCCGTGCGAGGTCGATCAATCGGGCATCCCACGTGGGTATCTGCACGCCGACATAGCCGAGGCTGCTCGCCCATTGCGCCATCGCAGCGAGGCTGTTGAACGGTGCCGTGTCACCCGCGAACTGCGCGAGGAAAATTGCCGGGCCTTTCATGCGTCATTCTCCAGTTCAACCCAGCGGGCATTGTCCGCGCTGCTGCGATGCGCCGCGGCGATGAAGCGCATCGATCGCATGCCTTCGGCGAGGCTGGCGTAGCAGCGATCTTCCGGCGGGCGCCCGCGCACCGCCAGTGCGAAATCGTGATAGATGTTGGCGAAGGCCTCGAGATAGCCTTCCGGGTGCCCCGACGGCGTACGGGTGACCCGCATCGCCGGCGGATCGAGATAGCCGCGATCGGCGCCCGGGGTCCAAATCTCTTCCGGCCCGTTGCGCCGCGCGACGCGCAGCACGTTTGGGTTTTCCTGCGCCCAATGGACGCCCGCCTCCTCGCACCAGATCGAAATGGCGAGCCCGTTGGCGTCGCCCGCGCAGACCTGGCTCGCGATCAGCGTCCCGCGCCCGCCCCCGGCGAGGTGGAACATGGCCGCGCCGTCATCGTCCAACGTGCGCCCCGGCACTGCCGCGCGGAGTTCGGCCGACAACCGGGTGATCGGATCGCCGGTTATCGTCTCGACCAGATTGAACGCGTGCGTGCCGATATCGCCAAACGCACCGGCGAGGCCCGAGCGTGCCGGATCGAGGCGCCACTCGGCCTGTTTGCCGACCGCATCCTCGGCGCGTGCCAGCCAGCCTTGCGTATAGCGCACGGCCACGCGGCGAACCGCGCCGAGCCGGTTGCCTGCGACGAGTTCGCGCGCCTGCCGCACCATCGGATAGGCGGCATAGGTGTGGGTGACGCCGACCAGTCCGCCGGTGCGATCGGCCGCGTTGGCGAACGACTCCGCCGCTGCGATCGTGTCGGTCAGCGGCTTATCGGTCAGTACCGGGAACCCAGCCTCCAACGCTGCGATCGCGACGGGGGCGTGGAGGTGGTTCGGCGTGACGATGGCGATGAACTCGGCGCGCTCATCGGCAGGCAAGTCTCGTTCACCGTCCAGCAGCGCCGACCAGCTTGGATAGGAACGCTCGGCCGGGAGGCCCAGCGCTTCTCCCGATCGTGCGGCGCGCGCCGGATCTCGCGAGAAGGCGCCCGCGACCAATTGGCAGTTGCCCGCGATGGCGGCCGCAGTCCGATGCACCGGGCCGATGAACGCACCTTCGCCGCCTCCCACCATCGCGTAGCGAACGGGCCGCATCAGCGCACCCCCAGCGTGCGGAGATAGGCCATGCTCTGCTGCAACCCCTCGAGCGGCGGACGAGTGAATGGCGGCTCCTGTTCCACGAACCATCCAGCGACCTTCGCCTTTGCGGCGGCATCGAACACGGCGGGCCAGTCGATCGTCCCGGCGCCGATCGGCGTCGTCGTCAGGTCTTCGGCGATCTGGTTGGTCACCCGCACCTTGGTGGCGATGTCCTTGACGTGGAGCAGCTCGATCCGGGCTGAATGACGCTTGATCATCTCGACCGGATCGTACCCCGCCGCCGCGACCCAGCCGAGATCGAGTTCCAGCGACACCAGCGCGGGATCGGTAATCCGCAGGATTTCGTCCAGCGCGGTCGCGCCCTCGTAGGTCAGCATTTCGGCCGCATGGTTGTGGTATCCAAAGCGCATGCCCATCGCCTTGGCGCGGGCGCCGATCCGGTTCATGGCTTCGGCGTTGCGGCGCCAGTCGGCGAGCGTCATCGCCTCGGCGAGCCCGATGTTCCACGGCTTGGCCGGGTCGATCGGCTTGAGCGAGGCGGGTGACGAGGCGATCACGTACCGCGCCCCGACATCGCGCGCCTGGGCAAGCTCGGTCTCATGCTCGTCGATCAGATCGCGCATCGAGAAGTGGCAGGAAAACGGCTCCAGTCCTGCGGACTTCACACCAGCGCGGAATTCGGCCGGCGATCGACCGACCCAGCCGGCCGCTTCGATCCGGCGATACCCGATCCGCCGCAGCTGTCGCAGCGTGCCGGCGAAATCGCGCGCGAGATCATCCTTCACCGTCCACAGCTGAACACCCGGCATCGGCATCGCGCGCGACGCAGCAACCGCGGGGCTGCCAAGGAGTGCAGACAGTCCGAGCGCAGTTGCGCCAAGCATTTCGCGGCGTGTTGGCTGGGCCAATTGCTTTCTCTCCCATGTCGCCGAGGCGATATCCTCGTTGTTCATTCCAGACCGTGCAAGCGGAGCAATCATCCGATCGCCTACGATGCTGGTGTCAGCAGGTTGTGCATGGCCATCCACCGCACGAACCCCTCGAACCAACCGGTGCTGGTGGTGGTCTTCGGGTACATTCCGAAGCCGTGCCCGCCCTGTTCGTAGAGATGAAACTCCACCGGGCGCTTGGCCGCGCGCCAGCTTTCGATCAATCCGAAGCCACTGTTTCCAAAAAGCGGATCGTCGGCGGCGAGCGCGACGAACATCGGAGGGGCATCGGCCGGGACGGTCATCGCCGACAGCGGGCCATAGACGTTCCCGATAAAGGCGGGCTTGGCATCCTGCCCGGCCACCGTGGTGACCATCGTCAGCATCGCGCCCGCGGAGAAGCCGACCATGCCGATGCGGTCGGGGTTCACCCGCCATTCCGCCGCGCGGCTGCGGACGAGCGCGAAGGCGGCGCGCGCATCGGCGATCTGCGGTGCCAGGCCGGTCGCCATCCGGTCGGGCGCCGGCCGTGGCGGTCGCGCCGCCGCGCCGGAAAACATCTCGGCCATCGAGCGCTCGAACGCAGGCATGTCGCGCGGCGTCTGGTTCAGCCGGTATTTGAGCACGAACGCCGCGACGCCCCGTGCGGCGAGCGCGCGTGCGACGTCCCACCCCTCGTTCTCCATCGACAGCGTACGGAAACCGCCGCCGGGCGCGACGATCACCGCCGTGCCGTTCGCTTTCGCTGGATCGGGGAGGAAAGGCGTGAGGGTCGCGACGGTGACGTTGCGGGTGAAGACGCTGTCATATTGCCGATGCCATGCTTCCGGCGCGGTCGCGCCCGGCAGTGGCCCGGTGTTCAATGCGATTGCGGTCGGCTGCGCCGGGGTGGCGATCGGCGTCATCCGGTCGTCCTGCGCCAGTGCGGGCGTCCCCATCCCAAAGGTGATCGCCGCGCCGAGCGTGAGGCTGGGGCGCATTATCCGCATCGCCAACGCTTTCAGCATTTCGTGTTTCACGTCGCCCTCTCCCGTTCGGTCGTCCACTGACGATCCGGCGTTACGGACAATGCTAGCGCTATCATTCGCGTCCTGCCATGGTGCTTTCAAACAAAAGTAGGGGGAGAGCGATGAGGACGAATGGTATCGGTCGCATGGCGGCGGCGCTGATCGCGTTGGGCCTGGTTGCATCCTCATCGTCGGCGCAGAACCCGGCGGCGACCGCGCCCGGATCGAACCCGCTGTTTCGCGACAAGTTCACCGCCGACCCTGCGCCCCTGGTCGTGGGCGATCGCCTGTACCTGTATGTCGGGCATGACGAGGCGCAGCGCGACGAGATGTTCAACATGCGCGACTGGCTCGTCTACTCGACCACCGACATGAAGCACTGGACCGATCACGGGTCGATCATGAAAGTGTCGGACTTCAAATGGGCCAAGGCGGATGCCTGGGCGGCGCAGACGATCCACAAGAACGGCAAATTCTGGTTCTACGCCGCGGTCGAGCATGACGACACGCACCCCGGCAAGGCGATCGCGGTCGCGGTGTCCGACACGCCGACCGGCCCGTTCGTCGACGCGCGCGGATCGGCGCTGATCACCAACGAGATGACGCCCAAGGGCACGCATAGCTGGGAGGACATCGACCCGACCGTCTTCACCGACACCGACGGCACCAGCTGGATCGCCTGGGGCAACCGGCAATGCTATATCGCCCGGCTGAAACCCAACATGATCGAGATCGACGGCCCGATCACCGAGATCACGCCGCCGCACTTCGAGGAAGGGCCGTGGCTGCACAAGCGCGGCGACCTTTATTACCTGACCTATGCGTCGCTCGACCGCAGCAAGCACCGCGACGAACGCGTATCCTATTCGACGGCGCCCTCGATCACTGGCCCATGGACCCATCGCGGCGAGCTGACCGGATCGGGCAAGTACAGCTTCACGATCCACCCCGGCATCGCGGAGTTCAAGGGCAATTGGTATCTGTTCCTGCACAATGCGACGCTCGCGATCGGCGACCTCGCCGGCTCGATCGGGCGGCGTGCGGTGACGGTGGAACGGCTGCAGTACCGGCCGGACGGCACGATGATCCCCGTGGTGCAGACGGACGCGGGCGTCACCGCGCCGGCGAGTGTTCGTCGATGAACGCCGTCACAGCCCCCTCATTTCGCGGGATCACGTCAACAATGCCAACACTGCGCGCCAGCATCATCCCGCTTGCCCTGCTCGCCACGGCATCGGCGGTGCAGGCCGCCCCACGCCTCGACGGTGTGGTCAGCGACCACGCCGTCCTGCAACGCGGCCAGCCGATCGTACTGACGGGTGATGCCATGCCCGGCGAGACCGTGCTCGTCAGCCTGGCCGGCCGGAGCACCGTCGTGACGGCGGGACGCAACGGTCGCTTCGAAGCGCGGCTGCCCGCGATGACCGCCGGCGGGCCATACGACCTGACGGTCGCGGCCCCGAGCGGTGGCGCGGTGGTGCGCGATATCCTGCTCGGCGACGTTTACCTGTGCTCGGGCCAAAGCAACATGGAGATGTCGGTCGATCGCGCGCAGGACATGATCCCCGATGCGAACCCGGCACCCGACGCGCAGCTGCGCCTGCTCACCGTCACCAAGAAGAGTGCGGCGGCACCGATCGCGCGCTTCGCCGATGCGCCGGACTGGGAGATCGCGGGGCCGGCCTCGGTGCCCGGCTTCTCGGCTGCCTGCTTCTATATGGCGCAATCGCTGCGGCGCACCGCCAAGGTGCCGATCGGCGCGATCCATGCGAGCTGGGGCGGATCGCGGATCAGCGCATGGATGAGCGACCCGGCGCTGCGCGCGGCGGGTCTCTCCGCCGATGCCGATCGGCTGGCGCTTTACGGGCGCGATCCTGCCGCAGCGAACCGCGATGCCTCGGCGGTGTGGGAAGCATGGTGGCGCGCGCAATCGGGCGATGTCGCCGGTGCAGAACCCTGGCAGCCGAATGCCGCGCTCGACTGGCGCGAGGTGCCGCGGATCGGGAATTTCGAAGAATGGGGCGTCCCGGAACTCGCGGACTATAACGGCATGCTCTGGTTCCAGCGCGAGGTAACGGTGACGGCCGATCAGGCGCGCGGGCCGGCCATTCTCGCGCTCGGCGCGGTGGATGATGCCGACCGGACCTGGGTCAACGGGCGCGGCGTCGGCGGCAACAGCCTGGCCGGGCAGCCGCGCGTGTATGCGCTGGCCGCGGGCACGCTGAAGGCGGGCCGCAACGTCATTACGGTGAATGTTGACGATGGCTATGCGTTCGGCGGCATGACCGGCCCGGTCGAGGCGATGCGCCTGACCTTCGCCGACGGCAGCAGCCTGCCGATCTCGGCCGGGTGGCGCTACGCGATCGCGAAGCCCGTCAAAGGCGGCGCACCGCGCGTGGCGTGGGACGACATCAATGGTGCGGGCACGCTGTTCAACGCGATGATCGCACCGCTCGGGCGCACGCCCGTCGCGGGCATCGCCTGGTATCAGGGTGAGTCGGACACAGGGCTGCCCGGTTACGACCGGCGGCTGTCGGCGATGGTCGCGGACTGGCGCCGGCGGCTCGACAGCCCGAACGCGGCAATCGCGGTGGTCCAGCTCGCCAATTATGGCGAACCATCGAAGGCACCGGCCGAAAGCGGCTGGGCTGACGTCCGTGACGCGCAGCGGCGGGTCACCGCGGCCGACGCGCACGGCGGCATGGCCGTCAGCCTCGATCTCGGCGATCCGCGCGACATCCACCCTGGCCAGAAGCACGAGGTGGGCGAGCGGCTGGCACGCGTGATGCGCGCGCGCGTCTATGGCGAGGCCGTGCCCCCCGCCGGGCCGGCGATCGCCAGCGCTACGCAAGGCCCGGACGGCAGCGTCACGCTGCGCTTCACCGGCGTCGACGGCGCACTGCACGCGCAAGGTTCCGCCGTCGCGATCGGCTTCGAGCTGTGCGGCGCCGCACCTGAGCCATGTCGCTATGCGGCCGGACGCGTCTCCGGCAGCGAGGTCATCCTGGCGGGCGACGGGCGCGCGGTGACGCGGATTCGCTACGCCTGGTCCGATGCGCCCGCGACCAACCTCGCCGACGATGCGCACTTGCCCGTCGGCACGTTCGAGATCGCGGTTCCACCGCTCGGAGGCACCGCACGATGACGTCGCTTCGGATGAGTTCACTTCGCCTTTTCCTGCTGACGTGTGCGCTTGACGCGCCGACGCTCGCCGGTGCCGATCCACTCGCGCCCACGGCCAAGTGGAGCGCCAATGAGGCGGGCCATGCGCCGGTGCCGCCGATGGGCTGGAATTCGTGGAATGCGTTCAACAGCGACGTGGACGAGGCCGCGGTGCTCGCCTCGGCGCAGGCGCTGGTGGACACCGGCCTGTCCCGGCTTGGCTATCGCTACGTCAACATCGACGATGGCTGGTGGCTGAAGCGCCGCACCAGCGACAATCGCCTGCTGATCCGAACCGATCGTTTCCCCTCTGCCGCGACCGGCGCAAACCCGAGCTTCCGACCACTGACCGATCGACTTCACGCCATGGGGCTGAAGGCGGGCATCTATTCGGACATCGGCCGCAACAGCTGCGGGCAGATCTACACACCCGATTTCAAGAACCAGCCCGAGGGCAGCGTGGCCGAGCGCGAGGTGGGGCTGTACGGCCATGTCGACGCGGACATCCGGCTGTACTTCGCCGAATGGGGCTTCGACTTCATCAAGGTCGACGGATGCGGCATTCGCGGCCTGCCCGCCGATGCGCCGCGCGTTCGCGCTGGAATGTATCGCGCGTTGCCGCCGCTCGTGGACATGCAATCGCTCGGCGGTTCGGACATCGCCGGCGTCCGCGCGCTATATGAAGAGGTCAGTGCCGCGCTCGTCCGGCACACTGCCGGCCGCCCCTATGTCTATTCGCTATGCCTATGGGGTGCGGGGGACGTGCGCGCCTGGGGCAAGAATGTCGGCAACATGTCGCGGACGAGCGACGACATCCAGCCGAGCTGGGACCGGATGCTGACCAATCTCGATACGGTCACGCACCGTGCGCTCTACGCTCATCCCGGCTCATGGAACGACCCGGACATGCTGTTCGTCGGGACTGGGGACTTCGACCGTGATCATCTCGTCGAAGCGCGTTCGCATTTCACATTATGGGCGATGCTGAACGCGCCGCTGATCATCGGTTATGACTTGCGCAAGCTGACCCCCGATCTGCTGTCGATCTTCGGCAATGCCGCGCTGACGGCGATCAACCAGGACGCGGCCGGCAATCAGGCGGTGCTCGCGTATGACTCAGATCAGGTCCAGATCTTCGTCAAGACGCTGGCCGACGGCAGCAAGGCACTGGCGGTACTGAACCGCACCGCGCGCGCCGTGCAGGCGGTGCTGACCGCCGAACACCTGAAGCTGCTCCCGGGCGCGGACGTCCAGCTCATCGATCTTTGGACCAAGAAGGCGAGCCGCTTTCGCAAGGAACTGACCATCGACCTGGCGCCGCATGCGACGCAGGCCTTCGTCGCGACGGGGACGCGTCGGCTCGCGGACGGGCTGTATCTCTCGGAGCAGACCGGTCGCGTGAACCCCGCCGTCGATGGGGTCGTGGAGCCGATGCCTGAGCCGGCCATCCATCATTCGATCACGCCATGGACCGGCACGCGGGGTGCCGGAGATCACCCGCAATATGGCGGCTGGGGTGGCGCGGAGGCTGATCGGGCACCGGGCGGCAAATTGCTGCGCGTCGCGGGAGCGGCGTTCAACACCGGCATCGGGATACTCGCCAATAGCAGGCTGGAGGTTCGCAACGCCGGCTTCACGCGCTTTACCTCGCAGGTGGGCGTCAACGATTCGGGTCGGCGACGCGGCGGGCCGGTGACGTTCGAGGTCTGGGGCGACGGGAAGCTGCTAGCCCGCTCGCAGCCGAAGACGTTCGGCGCTCCGGCCGAGCCGCTTTCCGCGACGGTGGCAGGAGTGGCGATCATCGAGCTCGTCGTGCGCGCTAGCGGGGCTGATGGCGCGATGGCGCAGCCGGCCACCTGGGGCGACGCGGCGCTACGCCGCTAGGCTCGGCGCTATCCCGCCGCTTGCGCCGTCCCTAGCGCTCGCGTGAACTCCACCGCCCGCTGGCCGACGTCCGCTGCCGTCATTCCTGCTGCATACAGCGCCGAACCGAGCCCGAACCCCGCCGCGCCGGCGGCGATCCATGGCGCTATCGTTGCGGGTGTGATGCCGCCGACCGGCAGGACACGCGTCGCCTTCGGCAGGACGGCGCGCAGTGCCTTCAGTCCCTGCGGCGTCGCCGCCTCGGCCGGGAACAGTTTCAGCGCGGCGGCGCCTGCCTCCAGCGCGGCAAAGGCCTCGCTCGGCGTGGCGATGCCCGGCAGCGACACCAACCCGCGGGCGGCGGCCTCGGCAATGACACGCACGTTCGTATTGGGCGAGATGATCAGCGTGCCGCCCGCCGCCTCGACCTCGGCCACATCCTCAACGCGCACCACCGTTCCCGCACCGATCACGGCGCGGCCTGCCAGTCTGCCGGACAGCCGGGCGATGCTGTCGAGCGGATCGGGGGAGTTGAGCGGCACCTCGATGATCGTGAAGCCGGCCATCACCAGCGCGTCACCGATCGCCTCCACGTCGGGCGGGCGAACGCCGCGCAGGATCGCGATCAGCGGCAGTTGCGCGAACGCGGTGTCGAAGGTGGCCAGATGAGTCACGCGGCAAGCTCCCGAAGCCGTGTAATGCCAGCGACGAACGCGGGCTGGCTGTCGATCATCGCCGGCCTGCCGCCCAGCGCGGACACGGCTGCGGCGTACAATGCTCCCAGACCGGGATCAGCCAGGATATGGGCTTCGCTAGCGTCGGTTTCGCCGAGGCGGGCCGCCACATCGGCGCCGATCAGCAGGCCGCTCGCGAACGAGGCAGCGTCGCGATCGTCGCGCAGCCCGAGTACGCCGCTGACACGGATGCCGAAGAGGCTGGCGGCAAGATCGCGCTTTGCCCCCTCGGCCAAGCCGTCGTGGAATGCCGGGCCATCCACCACGTCGCCACCCAATTGCCGCGCCAAGAGTCCGCCGCCGCGCAGCAATGCGAACAGCTCGCCCGTCATCGCGGTGGTGAAGCGCGTGATCCGCGAATTCTCTACCGTCGCCCATTTGCAATGCGTTCCCGGCTGACAAAGCAGCGCATTGCGGGGCACCAGTTCGGCCGCGACCGCGCCGAGCAACTGGACCTCTTCACCGCGCATGACGTCCGCGCGGCCATCGCTACGATCGCAGAGGCCAGGAACGATCGCGGTCCGATCATCGATGCGGTGCAGCGCGGCGGCGAGCTGATCGAGGCCGGCGGGCGCCGCGACATAGGGCACGTCGCGCCAGCCGATCGTCGATCCGACCATGCCCGCGAGCAACATCGGCAGATCGCCCAGCCGCTCGCGCAATTCTGCTACCGCCGCGGGATAGTCGTCGGCTGTCAGTGTCGCTGCGCCCTGTGCGTCGCGTTCGATTCGCAGTACGCGACCACGGTCGATCACGAACGCGCGGCGATTGGTGGTGCCCCAATCGACCGCGATGAACGGGTCGCTCGTCATTTAGCCGCCGAACTTGTGCGTGGGCAGCCCGCGGCATCCCGGATCCACCTCGAACAGCGCGCCACCGTGTTGCTCGTCGACGCCATCTGCGGCGGAGGTGACGAACATGCGGTCGAGATCCGGCCCGGCGAAGGTCATGCTGGTGATCTGCGATGCCGGCAGCGCGATCGATCGTTCCAGCGAACCTGCAGGATCGAACCGGCTTACCCGCCCCGCGCCCCAGTGCGCGACCCACAGATGGCCGTTGGCATCGAGCGTCATGCCGTCGGGGCTGCCCCAGCCGGCCTCGAACACGATGTGCGGCGTTCGAGCGCCGAGCCCGCCGTCGTCGCGGATAGCTATCCGGAAGATCGTGCGCAGCGCGGTATCGGTGTGGAACATCGTCGCGCCATCCGGGGCGATCGCCGGGCCGTTGGGGATGGTGTACGGCGCATCGACGCGTGTGCAGCTGCGGTCTGGATCGAGGCGGTAGAAGGCGCCGGTTTCGCCAGAGCAGCTGAACGGCATCGTTCCTGCCCAAATACGCCCGAAGCAATCCGCCTTCGCATCGTTCATTCGATTTTCCACAACGCCGATCTCGGGATCGACGATTGGCCGAATAGCGAGCGGATCGAGGTCGAGTTCGGCGAAACCGCTCGCGAAGCCGGCAATGAGGCCACCGCGCTCACGCTCGATCACCCAGCCGATCGCTTCGGGCATGTCCCACCCCGCCACCGTATCATCTTCCAAAGACAGACGGTTGAGCCGCTTGCCGAGGATATCGACCCAGAAAACCGCATTATCGGGCGCAGACCACAACGGGCCTTCACCAAGGATCGATCGGACGCCGCCGGAGACCATGCGCATCAGTGATGTCTCCCGGCACGCCATTGTCGGCGATGGTATCATCCGTCTCACCGCGAGGATTACCGATCGCAGGTGCTCGGAATTGATAGCCGCGCGCCGACAACCTAGGAAGCTATTTGTATGACAAATGACGATCAGGAGATTGGATGATGGCGACGCCGCACGCGTTGGCCGTGATTGGCGTGGGCAAGATCGCGCGCGACCGGCATCTTCCGGCGATCGCTGCCGATCCGGCGTTCCACCTGGTCGCGACGGTCGATCCGCATGCGTCGGTCGATGGCGTGCCGAACTACGCCTCGCTAGGCGCGCTGCTCGCCGACGGCCGGTCGATCGACGCGGTATCGATCTGCACACCGCCAGCGATGCGCGCGCCGATCGTGCTGGCGGCATTCGAGGCGGGGCTGCACGTCATGATCGAGAAGCCGCCGGCAACTTCGCTGGCCGAGGTCGAGGCAATGCGCAGCGTCGCCGGGACGCGGACATTCTTCGCCGCCTGGCATTCGCGCGAGGCCGCGGGCGTCGCGCCGGCACGTGCCTGGCTGGCGGACAAGCGCATCGAACGCGTGACGATCGAATGGCGCGAGAACATCCGGCACTGGCATCCGGGGCAGGACTGGATCCTGGCGGAAGGTGGCTTTGGCGTATTCGATCCGGGCATCAACGCGCTGTCGATCCTCACCGCGATCCTGCCCGAGCGGGTAGACCTGACCGCTGCATCTATCGAGGTGCCCGAAGGCCGCCAGTCACCGCTTGCCGCAAGGCTGGAGATGCGATCGGGCGCGGTGCCGATCGTAGCAACCTTCGACTTCCTCCAGCTTGGTGAGCAGACGTGGACGATCGACGTCGAAACCGATGCGGGGTCCTTGTCGTTGCGTGACGGCGGGAAGGTGCTGGTTGTGGATGGCAAGTCGGAGACCGGCGTTAACGCGGAGTATCCGAGACTTTATCGCCGTTTCGCGGAGTTGATCGAGGCCGGCGGAAGCGACGTGGATGATGCGCCGCTGCGCCTGACCCTCGATGCGTTGGCGCGCGCGACGCGGAACAAAGTCGAACCGTTCAGCTGGTAGTCCCTCCCGTCGCGCAGATTAAGCTTCCGGCCCAAGACTGGTAGGTTGTTTTCGGCGAAAATCGCCGGCCGCTGACGTCCCGATGAGACTCCGCCATTTTCATCTGGAGTCCGCCTTCGCGATGAGACGGTGGTGACGAAGGCGAGGTTCAGCGACGAGCCGATCATCGTGGAGTGGCGCGAGACCCACCGTGCATATTGTATTTGCTAGAAACTTGGTCGGGGCGACAGGATTCGAACCTGCGACCCCCACACCCCCAGTGTGATGCGCTACCAGGCTGCGCTACGCCCCGACCGAGGGGCGCGGCCTACGCGGCGCGCGCCCCAGATGCAAGCATCTCAGATCAGCTTGCGCCAATGCTGCCCATCCCACGCCTCGACCGACATCGCGCTGGGCGAATGCGCGCGCAGCGCGCGGCCGAACGCCTTCTGGTGATCGGCCTGGCCGTGTGCGCCGAGCGCCTCGGGGCTCGCCCAACGTTCGGCGATTCGGATCAGATCGGGATCGGCGGCGTCGAAGGCGAAGCTATATTCCTCGCAACCCTCTTCGGTCTTCACCGTGGCGGCGTGTTCGGCGAGCAGCGTGGCGGCCTTTGCGCCCTCGCCTTCGCCCAGCTTGATCGTGCCCATTACCAGGATCGTCATCGCTCTCTCCCCAATTGCCTAACTGACCTGCGCCCGTCGCGGGCGGCGTCGGGCCGTGGGGTAGCCGCGCGCGCGAGTTGCGCCAAGGGCGTAGCGATGATAGCGGCGCACGCTTCACGTGGGGCTCGATTGCGGGCCCCGCGCCCCATGTGCACGCAAGGACGGCATGTTCATTTCCCCAGCTTACGCCCAGACGGCGACCGGCGCCGGCGCGCAGGGCGGCCTTGCCAGCTTCCTCAGCCTGGCCCCGCTCGTCCTGGTCTTCATCGTGTTTTACTTCCTGATGATCCGCCCGCAGCAGCGCCGCATGAAGATGCTGCAGAATGCGGTCGCCGCGGTGAAGAAGGGCGACAGCGTCGTCACCGCCGGCGGGTTGATCGGCAAGGTGACGAAGGTCGAGGAGCAGTTCGTCGAAGTCGAGATCGCGCCCAACACGCGCGTCAAGATCGTCAAGGCGACGCTCGCCGAAGTGACGCCGCTCGGCTCCAAGCCAGCCAACGACTGAGCCGGGCCCGACATGCTGGATTTCCCGCGCTGGAAGGTCATTTCGATCTGGCTGGTAATCGCCGTGCTCTGCGCGCTGGCGATTCCCAGCCTGTTGCCGCAGCGGATCACCGATAGCTGGGGCGCCTTCCCGCACCCACGCGTCAACCTCGGGCTCGATCTCGCCGGCGGCAGCTACCTGCTGCTCGAAGCGGACGTGAACGACGTCGCGACGGGCCGGATCGAGGCGATGCGCGAACAGGTGCAGACCGAGATGCGGCGACAGGATCCGCGGATCGAGATCGGCGACATTTCGACGCGCGACAACCGCCTCTCGTTCCTGCTGCGCGATCCCACCCAGGTGGACGCCGCACGCGAGCGGCTGACGACGATCGCGGGCACTGGCGTCGGCATGACCGGCCAGCGCGAATGGGATATCCAGGTCGTCGATGGCAGCCGCATGGTCCTGACGCCGACTCAGGCCGGGCTGACACAAGCGATCGACACCGCGATGGGCGATGCGACCGAAGTCGTCCGCCGCCGCATCGACGAGCTCGGCACGCGCGAGCCGACGATCATCCGCCAGGGCAGCAACCGCATCGTCGTGCAGGTGCCCGGGCTCGACAATCCGCAGGCGCTGAAGGATCTGCTCGGCAAGACCGCCAAGCTCGAATTCAAGCTGGTCGACGAGACCGCGACGGCGCAGCAGCTCGCATCCAAGCAGGCGCCGGTGGGCAGCCAGGTGCTCGCTTATCCGACCAATCCCGCGGGCATCCCGCTGATCGCGGTAAAGCGCTCGGTGATCCTGTCGGGCGATCAGCTGACCGACGCGCGGCAGGAATTCAGCCAGCAGACCAACGAGCCACAGGTCGCGATCACGTTCGACAGCCAAGGCGGGCGCAAGTTCGCGCAGGTGACGCGCGAGAACGTCAACAAGCCGTTCGCGATCATCCTCGACAATCAGGTGATCTCGGCGCCGAACATCAACGAGCCGATCCTCGGCGGCCGCGCGCAGATCTCGGGTAGCTTCACCGTCGAAAGCGCCAATGCGCTGGCGATCGCGCTGCGCTCGGGCAAGTTGCCGGTGGCGTTGAAGGTGATCGAGGAATCGACCGTCGGGCCTGATCTTGGCGCCGAATCGATCCGCGCCGGCATCCTCGCCTCCGCGGTGGCGGTGGCGCTCGTGGTTGCGTTCATGCTCGTCACATACGGCCGCTTCGGCGTCTATGCGAACCTGGCGGTCGTCATCAACGTGTTCGTCATCGTAGGCGTGCTCGCGCTGATCGGCGGGACGCTCACGCTGCCCGGAATCGCCGGCTTCGTGCTGACGATTGGCACCGCGGTTGACGCCAACGTGCTGATCAACGAGCGCATCCGCGAAGAGCGCCGGCGCGGCCGATCGGTGTCGCAATCGATCGAGCTGGGCTATTCCGAAGCCAGCCGCACGATCTTCGAGGCGAACATGACGCATGCCATCTCGGGCATCATCATGTTCCTGCTCGGATCGGGGCCAGTGAAGGGCTTCGCGGTCGTCCTGCTGATCGGCATCGCCACCAGCGTGTTCACCGCCGTGCTGTTCACCCGCATGCTGACGGTGCAGTGGTTGCGCCGCACCAAGCCCAAGACGATCAACATATGATCGCGCCCACGCCTATTGATCGTCGCGCCCCCGCTGCGGGGACGACGGAGGTCGTCGCATGAAACTGCTGAAACTCGTCCCCGATCACACGAACATCGATTTCGTCCGGCTGCGCGGCTGGGCGTTCGGCCTCACGCTGCTCTTGTCGGTGCTCGCGATCGGCGTGACCTTCGCCAAGGGGTTGAACTTCGGCGTCGATTTCGAAGGCGGGCTGATGATCGAGGAGCGTTTCGCCTCGCCGCCCGATCTCGATCGCGTACGGGCGGTGGTCGACGCGCAGAACCTCGGCGAGGCTTCGCTGCAGCAATTCGGCGACGAGCGCACGCTTACCATCCGGCTGCCGATCCAGCAGGGCGCCGACGAAGGCGCAACCAATGCCGCAGTGAAGAAGGTCGAGACGGCGCTGAGCCAGGCCTTCCCCGGCGCGACGTTCAACCGTTACTCCACCATCTCGGGCAAAGTATCGGGCGAGCTGATCCGCAACGGCGTGCTCGCGGTGGTGTTGGCGGTGCTCGGCATCGGCCTGTTCGCAATCGTGCGGTTCGAATGGCAGTTCGGCGTCTCGACGGTCGCGGCGATCGTCCACGATCTGACGATGACGCTCGGCTTCTTCGCAGTGACTCAGTTCGAGTTCGACCTCAACATCGTCGCCGCGGTGCTGACGATCATCGGCTATTCGATCAACGACAAGATCGTGATCGACGATCGCATCCGCGAAAACATGCGCCGCTATCGCAAGATGGAGATGCGCGAGATCGTGAACCTGTCGGTCAACGAGACGCTGCCGCGCACCGTGATGACATCGGTGACGATCCTGCTCGCGCTCGGCGCGCTGCTGTTCCTCGGTGGCCATGTGCTGCGCGGCTTCACCGCGGCGATGATCCTGGGCATCATCGTCGGCACCTATTCGTCGATCTACGTCTCGTCGTCGCTGCTCATCTCGCTCGGTCTGCGCGCCGATCCGTCGATCGAGAAGCCGGTCCGCGGCACGATCGACAATGCCGAGCGCATCGCCCCACGCGAGCCGCGCGCCTGATGGCGGACGCGGCGTGAAGATGAACCTCGATCGCAGCGCCGGAGGGCCGCTGGTGCGGGGCTTCACGCCGAAAGGGTTCCGGATCGACGACACGACAGTGCTGGAGGCCGCCCTGCTCACGGTGAGCGAGGCTATCGCCTGGACCCCGCCCCCGCTTGGCGCGCTCGACGAGGCAGCGCTGGCGGCGATCCTCGATCCCGCTCCGGAGTTCGTGCTGCTCGGCACCGGCAACACGCTCGCGCGCCCACCGCGCGCGCTGGTCGCCGCGCTCGACGCACGCGGGATCGGGATCGAGCCGATGGACAGCCGCGCCGCCGCCCGCGCATGGGGCGTGCTGCGCAGCGAAGGCCGCCAAGTCAGCGCCGCTTTATACCCGCTCGGGGCGTGACGCTTCCGTCCATTGGCGGTGATGAGGGGGCGTTGCGCCGTCATGACGTTCCGAATTTCCCTCGAAACGCGCGGCGCGATTGGCCATAGCGGAGACATGGCGACCGACCGCGGCACAGTCTCCTTCATCGTCGATCAGCTCTCCGGGGCGGACGACGTCTCGGCAAAGCCGATGTTTGGCGAGTATGGCGTATACAGCGCCGGCAAGCTGGTCGCGTTAATCTGTGACGGGCAGCTGTTCATCAAGCCGACCCCGGGTGGACGCGCGTTCGCCGGTGAATGCGCGGAAGCCGCGCCCTACCCCGGTGCGAAGCCGTGCCTCTTGATCGACCCCGAGCGATGGGATGATGGCGACTGGCTTGTCGCGTTGGTGACGATGACGGCTGCCGAGTTGCCGGCGCCAAAGCCAAAGGCGCCACGCAAGCCGAAGCGGAACGGCGCCCCTCCCGTGCCCTGAATCAACCGTAGCGCGGGAACCAGCGCATCACCGCGCCCGGGAACGGAGTCCATGCGCCGACCCTGATCCCGGCGAAGCGCAGCGCATTTCCCACCCACGCATTGCAGGTATGGATCGCGCTGTAGCGCCCGTGCGCAGCGTAGAACACGTCGTAACGGAAGTACCCCGGATGCCGCTCGCCACCCGGCACGAGCGAGGCCCGGACGTAAGCGGCGAGCCGGCGATACTCCGCCGGCCGCACGACCAGCCGGCGAACCTCGCCGTCGGGCGCTGGACGCGGCACATGATCGACATGGACCATCGTCTCATCGCTGCCCACCGCGGCGCCGAGCACCACCGACGGCTTCAGATCCGCCCAGGTCGGCGTGCCGATATAGAAGTTGCGCTCGCCCCAACCGATCGAGAGATGGTCGAGCGCACCGTAGCGCGGATCGACGAGATCGCGCGCTGGAAAGTCCTCGCGCCAGTCCACCCCGGCAGCCAGCTTGGGCATGACGATCCCGGTGTGGATGCCGTTCGATTCGATATAGATCGTGATGCCACGCTCGGGTGGCGCCCAGCCGGCGTTGCTGGGGATCAACCCGCCGACCACACCGGCCACCGGATAGGCGAGTACCCCGCCCGTGACGCTCGCGGCGATGACGAAAGCACGTCGCATGCGGCCACCCTATCGCCGAAGCGAAGCCCCACAAAGCCGCCGGCCGAAAGCGGGAGCACCTACGCTCCCGCCAGCACGATCAGTTCGGGCGGCCGAGCCCTGCGATCGTGCGGTCGACCAGTGCCTTGTCGGCCTGCGCGCCGTGGTGCTGCGAGATCAGCGTCGCAGCAGCACTCGCGGCGGCCACGGCAGTCTTCGCGCGAACTTCGGCGATCGCGGCGCGCTCGGCGGCGGCGATCTTGTCTTCGGCCATGCGCGCGCGGCGCTGGACCAGATCGGCGGCATCGGCCTTGGCCTGCGCCACGATCACTTCGGCCTCGTGGTTGGCCTGCGTCGCCATGTCGGCGGCGCTCGCCTCAGCGTCGGCGATCTTGCGGGCATATTCGTCACGCAGCGCCTCGGCTTCGGCGCGCAACGCCTTGGCTTCGTCGAGCTGGCGGCGAATGTCTGCGATCTGCTTGTCGAGCCCGCCGACGATTAGCGCCGGCACCTTCTTCCAGATCAGCACCGCGAACAGCACGAGCATCGCAAGCGATACCCACACGGTGCCATTTAGCCCAAGAACCGTCGGATCGACGTAATGATGCGCCCCACCCTCGGCCTCGGTGCCTTCGGCGGTCATGCCTTCGGCGCGATCGGCATTCGCGAGGTTCTGTGCCACCTCGACCGAGCCGGGCGACATGGCGGCGGTGATGATGAACTCAGCCATTGGCCATCGCCGCCTGAACGGCGCTCCTTGCTTCGTCCACGGAAACTTGCGCGCCGGACACGCGCGAAACGATGTCCTGCGTCGCCTCGGCCGCGACGGCCTCGATCTCGCCGAGCACGCGGGCGGTCGCCGCCTTGATATCGACTTCGGCAGCGGCGACGCGCTGTGCCTGTTCGGCCTGCGCGGTAGCCAGCGTTGCGGCGCTGGCGGCGGTGGCGCGCTGGCGTGCCTCCGCCACGAGTGTTTGTGCTGCCTCGCGATTGGCCTGATCGCGCAAGCGCCATGCCTCTTCCGCCTTGTCCGCCGCGTCGCGTGCGCTCGATGCCGCGGCGAGGTCCGCCGCGACCGACCGGTCACGCGAGTCGATCGTCTTCTGCACCATGGGCAGCATGCCGCGGCCGACGACGAAGAAGACGATACCGAACGTCAGCGCCAGCCAGAAGAACTGGGACGCCCATGTCGCGGCAAGTTGGGAAATCTGAGGCATCGGAAATCCTGCCTTAACGGGGCGCGCGCGAACGCCCGCCCCGCCAAGAAGTCTGTTAGGCGACGAAGACCAGGATCATCGCCACGACGAATGCGAGCAGACCGAGGAGCTCGGCGCCGGCGAAGCCGATGAACAGACGACCCTGCTGCGCGTCGGCCGCACCCGGATTGCGCAGCGCGCCCTCGAGGAACTTGCCGAACACATTGCCCACGCCGAGCGATGCGAGGCCCGCGCCGACGGCCGCGAGACCGGCGCCGAGCAGCTTTGCGGCTTCTGCGTCCATAACGATAACTCCCTAGTCAATTCAGTTGGTTGGATGGAACGGTCGAAAACTTAGTGCAGGTTGACGGCGTCGTTTAGATACAGCGACGTCAACAATGCAAAAACATAGGCCTGGATGCCGGCGACCAGCAGCTCGAGCGCCGAGATGCCGACCATCAGGCCGAACGAAGGAATGCCCACCAGTAGCCCGACGCCAAGCCCGGCATTGCCGGCGTTGACGACGAACCCGGCCAGCACCTTCAGCAGGATGTGCCCGGCGGTCATCGCCACGAACAGTCGCAGGCCGAGGCTGAACGGACGCACCATGAACGAGACGAACTCGATCAGCGGGATCACCGGCAGCAGCCACCATGGCGTGCCGTGCGGCACGAACAGGCTGAAGAAATGCAACCCGTGACGCCAGAAACCGACGACCAGCACGATCGCGAAGCTCAGGATCGCGAGCACGCCCGTGATCGTGAAGTGGCTGGTGAAGGTGAACGGATGCACGCCGACAACGCCCAGCGGCAGAAGCCCGAGAACGTTGGCGAACAGGATGAACATGAACAGCGAGAAGACGTAGGGAACGTAGCGCTTCCCCTCCGGCCCGATGTTCTGCGCCAGCATATTGTCGATGAAGCGCACCGCGCCCTCGACCATCACCTGACCACGCGACGGGATCACACTGCCCTTCGTGCCGAGCGACATGAAGCCGATCAGCACGATCGTCGCCACGACCATCCACATCGCCGAATTGGTGAAGGCGATGTTGTAGCCTGCGATCGACCAGTTCTGGGTGCCGAACAACGGCTCGACCAGGAACTGGTGCATTGGATCGATCTTGCCGCCGCCTTCCGCCACGTTCGCGTTCTTCCCTAACGAAAAGGCTCGAACTGCTTCGAGCCCCCCTGAATTATTTCGAACCTTTGGTCGAAATTCGAATGATGTTCCTGAACGCGACGATCGTCCCGAGGGCGAGCATCACGAGCAGACCCCAGGGCTGCGTGCCCGCAAACCGGTCGATCACCCAACCGATCAGCGCGCCGCCGACCATGCCACCGATCAGCTCGGCGAGCACGCGGTTACCGAGACGGGAGCCGTCGTCGGGTACCGCCTTGCCCGCCCCTGTCCGGTGCGCCTCGTCCGCTTGCGCCGCCGTCAACCGCGCGTCGAGCGAGGTGATGCGTGCATCCTGGCCGAGAGTGTCTGGTCCGGGCTCGTTCTCCGCCATCCGCACGCTTTCCCGTCATTTGGGCAGGCGCAAGGAATACCAAATGGCGAGCCCGCCAAGGCGCGGTCCGGTTAGCCGGGGGGTCCGGGGGTGTCAACCGTTGCGGGGGAGTTGGGCGGAGGCCCGGTCCGCCCAACCCGCATACGGTTCGTCTTCAACTTCCGTTCGTGCTGAGGAGAGGCTGAGCTTGTCGAAGCCTCGTCTCGAAGCACAAGGCCCCAAGCCATCCCCTTCGAGACGGCACTTCGCCTGTGGCTCAGCACCTCCTCAGGGCGAACGGAGGGGAAGTCAGATCACACACACCGCGGATCGCGCTCCGGCGCCCCGCCACCGCGAGTCGCCCAGGCGCCACCCGGGGTGCGATACTTTTCACCGGCCGATGTCTGCGCAATCAGATTGCAGCCGCTGGTGAACGCCAGCTGCTCCACCGTCGCGCCCGATGCCTGCGCCTTTTGCGTATACGCTGCCTTGCGCTGGATGTTGATCGAATTGACCAGCGCGCGAAGGTCCGCCGAGCCCGCGCCGACGACGCCGAGATAGCCGTCGGGCTGCTCGCCCACCTGGCCGGCGGCGCGCGCGGCGGCATAGGCCGGATCGCGCTGCGCCCAGGCTGCCGCCGACACGCCCGTCAGCGCCAGCGCGGCCACCGCCATCAGCATCGCCTTCTTGGTCGCCAGATGTGCCATCGTCAAAAAATCCCTGGGTTCTGCTTGATCAGCGATTTCGCCTCGTTGTCGAGCCGATACACCACTTCCTGCGTGACGCTGATGTTGAGGTTGATCACGATCGGCTTGTCCGGCGCGGCAACATTGACGCATGCGCCTGTCGCCAATCCCAATCCGATCACCATCACCTTCATCATTGTTGAGGTCGTGTCGCCACCTTGCTTCTTCAATACTGTTTCGCTCATGGCATGATCCTGCTTGCGGGAGGCTGAATGGCCGGCGGGGAAGCCGGCGGCGCCGCGCGTTTCTCCTGCTCCTCGATCAACGCGGGCAGGTTGCGCTCGATCAGCCGCTTGGGATCGTAGAACGACGCGGCCGAATCGATCAGGCCGCGGAATGGCGCCGTGATCTTGATGTTGAAGACTAACGGCAGCTTCTGCAGCCGGCGAACGAGGAAATTGCTCTTCGCGCCCTCGCCCTGGCTGATGCCGGCGAAGCGCACTTCAGTGACCATCTCGCCGGCGAGCGCGCCGTTCATCACGATCTCGAGATTGCGATACCGCAGCGAGCGCAGCGCCTGGAACGCGATATTGCCCCAGATGCCCAGATCCTCCTTCGTCAGCTCACCGAGGTAGGCGAGGCTTCCCCCACCCTCGCGCACCGTGAGCGTGCCATTTTCGATCCGACCGCCCGACTGGTCGAACACCATCGGCAGCGTGCCGTCGAACGTGCCGGTCGCGTCGAGGTTCTTGAAGTCGAATTGCTGGAGGAACTGGCGCGCCTGCATACCCGAGACGTCGAAGGTCATGCGGCGCGCCTGCTCCTCCGAGGAAAAGTCGAGCAGCGTCGGGCGCAGCGTCAGCGTGCCACCGGCGAACGGCCAGCGCCCGCCCGTCACCGCGATCCGCGTGTCGCGGAGCGTCTGATATTCGATCCGCCCGTCGGTGACCGGGACGCCGGGGTTGATCGAGGCGACCGTCACCACTTGCCCCGGCGCGCTTTCCAGCGCGAGCAGGTCGGTGAAGCGGATCTGCCCCTTGATCCCGGTCGCTGGCCCGAATGCGGCAGCGAGATCGATATTGTCGGTGCCGAACGTGCCCGTCGAGGTGACGCCCTGCCCCGACCATGCAATGTCGCCCTGCCCCGCGACCCGACCCTTCACATCGGCGATGACGCCGAAGGTCAGCCGCGTCAGCTCCTCGGGCTGGAACCCATCGCCGAACGTGATGCCCGGCACGTCGAGATGCGCGCCGCCGCTGCCGCTCGCCAGCACGTGGCGCAGCGTGACGTCGGCGACCTTCACCAGTTTGACGGGCTCGAAGAGCGAGCCCTGCGCGGTGATCGTCCCGTCCGCCAGCCGCAGCGAGACGTCGCGCGCCGCCAGCGGCTGAAAACGCGCTTGCGCAGCCGCATCCGTTACCATCATCTCGCCGCCGAGCGACAACACGCCGCGCGCAAGCTCCCAATCCCCGCCAGCCTTCGACAACAGCAGCGGCACGGTACCGATCTGCCCGACGCCACCCCCGAATTTCCCCCGGATGTCTCCACCGTTCGCGGCGCCCGACAGCTGTGCGAAATCGAGCCGAGTCACTTGCCCCGCCCGCCCCAGCCGCGCCGCAACGTCGCCGATCACGAAGCGCGCGCCGGCATGGCGCCACTCCGCGCTCGTCGCGGCAAGATCGAGCGGCGTCCCACCCAGCGTCCCCGTCAGCCGCGGCGCCGCGATCCGGATCCCGCCGCCAAGCCGCCCACGATCGACTCGCACCAGCGCCCCGTCGAGCGGGCACAGCCGCGTCGTCGTCTCGCCCAGCACCAGCCCGGCAATCGAGAGCCGCGCAAACCCAGCCGACGTACAGGCGGGATTGACGAGGATCGCGCCACCCGCGTCACGCCGCGCCGTGATCGGCAGGCGAAGCCGATCGACCGAACCGTCACCAAGCGGCCCCGACAGCTCCGCCGTCGTCGTCAGCGTCACCGCGCCGTTGGGAGCCAGGACGAAACGCGCCGGCGACAATGCGAGCCGCGCGCCATCCGCCGCATAAGCCGCGATCGTCGCGGTCCCGCTGACGGTCCCGCCGGCACGAGGTTGCGCAAGCGCCACCCGGCCGGTCGGCAAGCCGCCACCGCCGAACGACAAAACGCCGTCCGCGCGCATCCCGCCAGGCTCGCCGATCACCACGCCAGCACCGTCCCCGAACGCCACCGCCGCCCCGGTAGCGGCACGCGCCGCCACCTGCCGCAGCGTCACGAGCGGGCGGCCCGCCGCGGTGCCCACCGCGACCTCACCGCCAACGTCGAACCGCGCCGCAGCCCGCGATGCCGCGCGCGACGCGGCCGTCGCCAGCGGAGCAAGCGGCGTTCCGGCGACGCTCGTCCCTGTCCGATCCATCTGCGCCCGCAACGCCGGGGACAGCGCCACGTCGCGTGCGTCGATCCGTCCCGCCGCCAGCGCACGGCGGGTCGCGACCCGCCAGGTGCCGGCGAAGGCCAACGTCGAACCGCTCACGCCTTCCGCCGCGAACCGCTCCCCGCGCAGCTGCGCGTCACCCTCGGTGCGCGTCGCATTGCCCTTGAATCCGATCTGCCCGACCAGCGCACCGAGCCGCATCGCCCCGCTCGCCAGCCGGCCGGTGCGTAGCGCCGCAGACCCCTGCCAGCGATCGAGCGCCGGCCCGAGCGCCACGTCGATCCGGCTCTCCGGCGCGGTCACCGTCACGCCGTTGCAGGTGAGGCTCGCGAGCCGCACCGGCCCGACGAGCCTGGGCGCCGCATCGCGCATCGTGATGTCGAGCACCGCCGCCGGCCGGTCGAGCGCACAATCACCAACGACGATCCGGCTACCAACGGCGGCTAGCGTGCCGCGGAACCCGTCGTCGAGCCGCCCCCGCCCCGCCAGCCGCAAGCCGATCACGCCCACCGGCGTCTCCAACCGCATCCGCGCATCATCGACGGCAAGGTTGATCACCGGCAACGCGAACGGCGCGCCCGAGGGTGCCGGCAGCAGCCGATCGATCGCGCCAAGCGACAATCGACCGTCGATCAACCGGCCACGCAGGCGCACGTTACCGCCGCGAACGCCCGTCAGCCGCGGGCCGCCGGCATCGATATCAGTCGAGGTCTCGAGCCAGTCGGCCACGAGATCGGGATCGCGCGGATCGCCGATCACCACGTTGGTCAGCCGCTGTCGTCCAAAGCCGAGATCCGCGATTGCGTAGCGCGCCGGCACGTTCTTCGCGGCAAAGGTGCGATCGATATAGCCAGTCGCGATCGGCACCCGCGCCAGCCACAGCCCGAACAGGCCGGCAATCAGCAGGATCGCAAGCGCGAGCGCAAGACGCCGCTTTGTATTGCGGCGACGCTGCGGCATCCCATCCTGTCCTGCCGCCGCCACGCTACCCCATTCGATACTTTCGACTGCGACTCTCTACGGGGAGACGAGGGCGGTTGGGAAGCGGCGCGATGAGGCGTACTCATCGTCATGCCGGCAATTGCACCCGTCTCGCCCTCCGCCTAGCCTCACCGCCATGGCCGACAGCGATGCCCCGAGCGACAATCATGGTCACCGCGCCCGCCTGCGTGATCGCCTGCTCGGGCGCGGCGGCGAGACACTGCTCGATCATGAACTGATCGAATATCTGCTGACGCTCGCCACGCCGCGGATCGATACCAAGCCGATCGCCAAGGCTTTGCTGCGCGAATTCGGCGGCATCGGCGGCGTCTTCACCGCCGATCGCGAAGCGCTGCTGCGCATCAAGGGCATGGGCGAGGTCGGCGTGTCCGCCATCAAGATCGCCCAAGCCACCGCGTTGCGGCTGCTCCAGTCGGAAGTCGCCGCGCGCCCGGTGCTCGGCAATTGGCAGGCGCTGCTCGATTACCTGCGCGCCGACATGGCGCACCACGCGATCGAGCGCGTCCGCGTGCTCCACCTCAACACCCGGAACATGCTCATTCGCGACGAAGTGATGAGCGAAGGCTCGATCGATCAGGCGCAAGTCCATGTTCGCGAAGTGATCCGCCGCGCGATCGATCTCGGGTCGGCGGCGATCATCCTGGTCCACAACCATCCGTCGGGGGATCCCTCGCCGAGCAAGGCGGATATCGATATAACCCGCGCGATCGTGGAGGCCGGGCGCGGCATGGGGATCGCCGTGCACGACCATCTGATCGTGGGGACGAATGGCCACGTCAGCCTGCGAGCCAAGGGGCTGATGTGACCGCTATGGGGAGAGAGAACATGCTCGACATCGATGAACTCGTCCTCGACCCCGAGGTCGGCGGTTCGCTCCAGGAGGCGCTGGTATTGCGCGGCACGATTGGCGATCGCAGCGTGCTCGTCCTGTTCTCCACCGAGATCCTCGAGCATTGGCCGGCCGACATCCAGGCCGCGCGGATCAACGAAATGCTGCCCTTCGTTGAAGGCGCGATCCGGCGTGCGCTCGCCGACCGGCGTTACAGCGTGGTTGGCAACACGATCACCGGACGTGGCATGGGATATCTGATCGTCCTGGGCTGGATGGACATCGCCAGCTGAGCGCTGCGCCGCTCACTTCGCGTGGTAAAAATCATACACCTGCTGCGCCACGCCCGCGCTCACCCCTGGCGCCTTCTGCAGATCCGCCAAACTCGCGTTCCGCACCGCCTTGCCGGTGCCGAAGTGCATCAGCAGCGCTTTCTTCCGCGCCGGCCCGATCCCCGGCACCTCGTCGAGCGGGCTCGCGCCGATCGCCTTCGCGCGCTTCTCGCGATGCGCGCCGATCGCAAAGCGATGGACTTCGTCGCGCAGCCGCTGGAGGTAGAACAGCACCGGTGAATTCACCGGCAGCGTCAGCTCGCGCCCGTCGAGCAGATGGAACACCTCGCGCCCCTCGCGCCCGTGGTGTGGCCCCTTCGCGACGCCGACCATGCACACGTCCTCGATCCCGAGATCCTCGAGCACCGCCTTCGCCGCATTCAACTGCCCCCTCCCGCCGTCGAGCAACACCAGATCGGGCCAGGTGTCGCCGTCACGATCGGGATCCTCCTCGATCGCGCGCGAGAAGCGCCGCGTCAACACTTCGCGCATCATGCCGAAATCGTCGCCCGGCACGGTATCCTTGTTACGGATGTTGAACTTGCGATACTGCCCTTTGCGGAACCCCTCGGGCCCCGCGACGACCATCGCACCCACTGCGTTGGTGCCCTGGATGTGGCTGTTGTCGTACACTTCGATGCGCTGCGGCGGCTCGGCCAGCTCGAACAGATCGGCCACCTCGCGATTGAGCTTCGCTTGCGTCGTGCTCTCCGCCAGTCGTCGCTCCAGCGCCTCGGTCGCGTTGCGGCAAGCCTGCTCCATCAGCCGCTTGCGCGTGCCGCGCTGCGGCACCTCGATCGCTACCTTCCGCCCCGCCAGCGTCGTCAGTGCCTCGGCCAGCACCTCGACATCAGGCAGCACACGATCGACCAGCACCGCGCGCGCGGGCGGCACTTCCTCGTAGAATTGCATCAGGAATTGCGTCAGCACCTCGGCTTCCGCCACTTCCGCGGTGTGCGTCGGGAAGAAGCTGCGGTGGCCCCAATTCTGCCCGCCGCGGATGAAGAACGCCTGGATGCCGATCACCCCTTCGAGGCAGGCGAGCGCGAAGATATCCGCGTCCCCCACGCCTTCCGCGTTGATGAACTGGCTGCCCTGGATGAACGTCAACGCGCGCAGCCGATCGCGCACCACCGCCGCGGTCTCGAAGTCCATCGCCTCCGCCGCCGCCTGCATCTGCGTGCCGAGCTTCGCCTGAACGTCCGTCGCCTTCCCCGCGAGGAACTTCTTCGCGTCGCTCGTCAGCTCGTCATAGCCGGCCTTGTCGATCCGCCCGACGCACGGCGCCGAGCAGCGCTTGATCTGGTACAGCAGGCACGGCCGGTCACGCGTCTTGAAGAAGCCGTCGGTGCAGCTGCGCAGCAGGAACAATTTCTGCAGCGCGTTCAGCGTGTTGTTGACGCTGCCCGCGCTTGCGAACGGACCGTAATAATCGCCCTTCGATCGCCGCGCGCCGCGATGTTTCTGGATCCGCGGGAATTCATGATCGGCGCGCAGCAGGATGAACGGGAAGCTCTTATCGTCGCGCAGCAGCACGTTGTACGGCGGGCGATAGCGCTTGATCAGCTGCGCCTCGAGCAGCAGCGCCTCGGCCTCGTTGTTGGTCGTGACGATCGTCATCGACCGCGTCTGCGACACCATCCGCTGCAGCCGCTTCGTCAGGTTCTTGATCTGCGTATAATTGCTGACCCGGCTCTTCAGCGCGCGCGCCTTGCCGACGTAAAGCACGTCGCCACGCGCATCCTGCATGCGATACACGCCGGGGCGCGTTGGCAGCGTCTGCACGACGTTGCGGATCGCCGCGACCCCAGCCTCGATATCGGGCGTATCGCCGCCGCCGCGGACGGCGAAGGTCGCCTTGTCTTCGTTGAACCGGTCGGGGGGGCCGTAGGAACCTTGCATCGCGCGGAATCTAGGGCGTCGCCCGGCTGCTCACCACCCCCCACTCGTCAAACCGCGGGAACGCCCGGCGCAACAAAGCCGTTGAGCGCGCATGACCAAGAAACGCCAGCCCGCTCGCCCCGCCAAGGCGGATCACACCCAGCGTAACGTCGCCATCGGAGTCGCCACCGTCGTCGGTGCGGTCGCGACAGGGCTGGCGAGCGCGCTCCACTTCGGCCTATTCGATCGCTTCGTCGGCCCGAACGACGGCCACGCCGCACCGGACCTTGAAGGTGACACGCACCCCGGCCCGGACGATCGCGCCGTCGATCATTTCCGCCCCGATCCGACCGCACCGGTCTCCGCCGCTGACCGCGAGGCGCTGCGTCCCGCCACCGGCCCGGCACCGGGCTTTGCCGCAAATCGCGGCGGCGTCCGCAGTCAGCCCGATTGAGGACATGCTTGTCATCCCGGTGGACGCCGGGATGACAAATGGATCACTCGTACCGCAACGACTTGATCGGGTTCTGCCGCGCCACGCGCCATGAATGGCCGGCGATCGTCGCCACCGCGATCCCCAAGGCCAACGTGCCGGCCAGCAGGAACGGCGTGGGGCTGAGCGGCATCCGGGTGTCGAAGCCGTTGAGCCAGTCGCGCATCAGCCACCAGGCGACCGGCCAGGCGATCACGTTAGCGATCAGCACTGGCCTGCTGAACTGCCACACCAGCAGCCGCACGATATCGCCGGTGCGCGCGCCGAGCACCTTGCGGATGCCAATCTCCTTCGTCCGCCGCTCGGCGGTGAACGCGGCCAGTCCGAACAATCCGAGACACGCGATCACCACCGCGAGCGAGGCAAATCCCGCGAAGATCTTCGCGCGCACGTCCTCCGCCTTGTAGAGATCCTCGACGATCGCCTCGCTGAACTGCGCCTCGAACGGCACGTCGCTCACCATCTCCTTCCAGGCACGCTCCACTGCGGCACGGATCACGGCCGGATCGCCGTCATAGCGGATCACCATATTGCCTGGGCCCTCGCGGACCCCAAGGAACACGATCGGATCGAGCGGATCGCGGACCGATCTGAAGCGCGAATCCTTCACCACGCCGACGACCGTCATCGGCATTTCTCCGTCCTGCGCCGCAATCCCGATGCGGAAGACCTTGCCGATGATCTCCTGCGGCGTCTTCGCGCCGAGCTTCTTCGCCGCATATTCGTTGACGACGACATTCGATCCCCGCGCGACCAGCGCCCGCACCTCCTCCGGCTTTTGCGGGAATGACGTCGTCTGATCGTCCATCGGGCGATTGCGATCGAACCAGCGGCCCGCCACGAGCTCGAGCCCCATCGCCTCGCGGAAACCGACATCGACCGAATAGCGACCGATGATCACCGACTGCGGATTACCCGGGATCAACACGCCAGTGTTGCTCGTGTTGCCGGTCGCGACGCCGATGTCGGTACGGCCGACCGCGACCACGCCGGGAATACGCTTCATCCGCTCCGCCATCTGCTCGCCGCGCCCGATCAGCTGGTAGCGGCTGAGATTGTCGAGCTGCAGGATGTGGTCGCGCTTGTAGCCGGGATCAGCCGAGCGGGCGTACACCGTCTGGCCGTAGACGATGGCGGTGCAGATGATCAGCCCGATCGAAATTGCGAATTGCGCCACCACGAGCACGCTGCGCAACCGCCCAGTGCCGGGCGTCTCGGCCGACGACTTGTTCGCCTTGAGGACGCTCGCCGGCTGGAAGCGCGACAGGAAGAACGCAGGGTACAGCCCGCCCAGCAGGCCGACGACGAGCATCAGCCCGATCGCCGGCAACAGCATCCCGTCAGCGCCGAGATATCGGAAGCCGAGATCGGCATCGAGAAACGCGGCGAACGGCCGCAGGAGCAACTCCGCCAACGCCAGCGCAATCACCACTGCGATTGCCGCCACCAGCAGCGATTCACCGACGAATTGCCCGATCAGTTGCTTGCGCGTCGCGCCGAGCACTTTGCGCAGCGCCACCTCGCGCGCGCGCTGCCCGGCGCGGGCAGTCGCCAGGTTGATGAAGTTCACGACCGCCATTCCCAGGATCAGCGCCGCAATGATCGCGAACGTGGCGATCGTCGCGCGATCGTTGCCCGGCGTCATGGCACCCGCCTGCGCCTTGCCGAGATGGACGTCAGCGAGCGGAACAAGCTTCCAATCGGCATCGTCACCGGCATTCTCCCGTGTGCCGCCGAAGTTCTCGTCGGGAATGTTGCGCTTTTCCCAGGCCGGCATCGCGGCGTTGATCGCGGCGACGTCGGTGCCGGGCTTCAGCTTGGCGTAGACCCAGCCCGATGTGCAGCCCCAGCAGGTCAGGAATTCCTGTTCCTGCGCAAAGTAGGATGGGAAATCACGCCGGAAGGCAGCGTTCATCTTGAGGTGCGAATTCTTCGGCAGGTCCTTCAACACCGCATTGATGCGGTAGTCATAGGTCTTGCCCTTCTGGATCAGGCTGATCGTGCGTCCGATCACCGCATCGGTGCCGAATTGACGGATCGCCTCGGACTGGGTGACGACTGCCGTATCGGGCGCGTTGAGCGCGTTCTTCGATCCGCGGAGCAGCGGTAGGTCGATGACCGCCAGTAAGTCGCCGTTCGCGACGAGGTAGTTCTTCGCAGTCGTGGCCTGCCCGTCCTTCACGATCGAAGGGCTGCCGCCAAGCACGTAGACAGTCGATTCGACCTGAGGAAAGTCCTTCTTCAGCCGCTCCTCGCTGACATAAGCGGACGCCTGCAGGAAGAACGGATTGCCATCGCGCGGGTTCGCGTACCACGTCTGGAACTGATACG
The DNA here is from genome assembly GCF_020866845.1 of Sphingomonas radiodurans. NCBI lineage: Bacteria > Pseudomonadati > Pseudomonadota > Alphaproteobacteria > Sphingomonadales > Sphingomonadaceae > Sphingomonas > Sphingomonas radiodurans. The sequence continues at coordinate 2,508,252 of NZ_CP086594.1, read as the reverse complement.
TGTTCTCGCCATCGGGCACCCAGCGGTCGAAGCTGTTCTCGTACCGGATGAAGACCAGGATCAGCAGGCACGCCGCCATGCCGATCGCCAGCCCAAGCAAGTTGATCAGCGAATAGGTGCGGTTCTTCGCCAACGCGCGGAATGCGACCGTGATGTAATTGCGCCACATCGGCGTATCCTCCCCGTTTGCGAAGCTTCAGGCGGCGCGGCGCCGTTCCTGCAGGATGCGGCCGTCGAGCATGTTGACGACGCGGCTGGCGTAATCGGCATGCGATGCCGAGTGCGTGACCATCACGATCGTCGCGCCCTCGCCATTGAGCCCCTGCAGCATCCGCATCACTTCCTCGCCGTGGTTGGTATCGAGGTTGCCGGTCGGCTCGTCCGCGAGGATCAGCTTTGGCTTGGCGACGAGCGCGCGCGCGACCGCGACGCGCTGTTGCTGCCCGCCCGACAGCTGGCTCGGGCGATGCCGCGCGCGGTGCGCGATGCCGACCCGGTCCATCACCTCGTCGGTGCGGCGACGGCGCTCCATGGCGGGAACATCGTGGTACAGCAGCGCCAGCTCGATATTGTCACGCACCGACAATTCGTCGACCAGGTTGAAGCTCTGGAAGATGAAGCCGATGTTCTGCTTGCGGAAATCGGCGAGCTTCGTCTCGGCCAGCCCGGCCACCTCGGTGCCGTCGAACACATATGATCCGCCGGTCGGGCTATCGAGCATACCGATCACGTTGAGCAGCGTCGATTTGCCGCACCCCGATGGCCCCATGATCGCGACGAACTCGCCCGATGCAATGTCGAGGTCGATCCCGTCGAGTGCCACCGTCTCGACGCTGTCGGTACGATACAGCCGCGTCACGTCGCGCATGCGAAGCATCAGGATTCCTTTCCGGTTAGATCGAGCGCGTCCTTGTCGGCGAACCCGGTGTAGGGGGAGGTGATCACGCGCTCGCCGGCGGTGAGCCCGTCGAGCACTTCGATCGTATCGGTATTGCGCCGGCCGAGCCGCACCGTACGCTTCATCGCGCGCGACCCGTCGGGCGCGACGACGAACACCCAGGCGCCGCCGGTGTCGTTGTAGAAGGCACCATTGGGCAACAGCACCGCCGGCGCCGGATCGCCCAGCGTCAGCCGCGCCTGCACCGTCTGGCCGCGTTGCAGCCCGGCGGGCTCGGCGGTGAGGAACTGCAGCTCGATCTGGAACTGGCCGTTCTGCACTTGCGGGAAAATCTTGGTGACGCGCGCTTGCTGCGCCTTGCCCGCATTCTCGATCGTCGCCTTCTGCCCGACTGCGACGCGGCCGAGATAATATTCGTCGACGCCAGCGCGCAGCTTGTTGCGCCCAGGCGAATCGATCTGCCCGATCCGCTCGCCGCGCTGCATCGACTGGCCGACCTGGATCGAGAAGCCCGACAATTGCCCGGCGACCGGCGCGCGCAGCTTCAGCGCCTCCAAATTGGCACGCGCGAGTTGCAACCCCGCCTCCAGCACCCCGGTCGAAGCGCGCTGCTGCGCCAACTGGCTGCGCAGCAAGCGATCGTCGGTCGCCTGCCCCTGCCGCAACACCGCCACGCGGCGCTGCTCGTAGCTCAGCTGATCGCCGGTATCGGCAAACTGCCGCCCCGCAACGAAGCCCTTGCGGGCGAGCGGCGCCTCAAGTTCATATTGCCGGCGCGCCTTGATCATCGCCAGCTCGGCCTCGATCACGTTGCGCTGGTTGGTAACCCGCGTCTGCGCCAGCGCCAGCTCCTGGCTACGCATATTGTTGATCTGCTGCTCGACCTCGGTCTGCCGCGCGAGCGTGGAGAGTTGCAGCTCGGCGTTCGACAGCACAGCAATCGGCTGCCCCTTGGCGAGATTGGCGCCGTCCTCAACCAGCACTTCCTCGACGCGCCCGCCTTCGATGGCATCGATGAAGACCGTCAGCAGCGGCTCGACGCGGGTGCGCAGCGGGATGTAATCGTCAAACGTGCCACGCGTGACGGTGGCGATGCTCAACCGTTCCGCCGCGACGCTCTGCGTGCCGGCGCGCGGCGCAAGCCACCAGAAGAGCAGCGCAGCAGCGAGGACGATCGCAACGATGCCGCCGATGATGGCGGGCTTGGGGAACCGCCGGCGCTCAATGACGCGATCCATCCCGCTGCCCGAAACCGCAGCGCTCTCAGCGCGATCCTTGGGAAGCCGCACGACGCTCATGTCCGCTTCCGGACGTTGCTGTTCGTTTTCGGACGGTCCGCGGCATCGAAAAGGGAACGGGAGGAGCTCATGACGGGATTGTTGCATCCCGCGTGCCAACCTCGTCCGTCACCCCGGACTTGATCCGGGGTCCCGCTACTTCGTCCCTTGCTCCAGAGACAAGGCAGCGGGCCCCCGGGTCAAGCCCGGGGTGACGAACGTTTCACAAGTGGCACAGTTATTGATTGTCCGCTCCCGCACACTCGCTGTACGGGAATGAACGGGATGGGGCCGGAATTCGATCGCTGCGTGATCGTCGACGATGACGACGATATCCTGCTGGCCGCGCGCCTGCTGCTGCGGCCGTTGTTCCGCGAGATCGTCACCGCCGGCTCGCCGGACGAGGCGCTGCCGGAAATCCGCCGCGCCGTCCCCGACGTGATCCTGCTCGACGCCAACTTCGCCCGCGGCGCCACCGACGCGCGCGAAGGCCTCGCGTGGCTCGATCAGCTCGTCACGATCGATCCCGAAATCGTCGTCGTGATGATCACCGCGCATGCCGGCGTCCATGTCGCAGTCGAGGCGATGAAGCGCGGCGCGACCGATTTCGTCCCCAAGCCCTGGTCGAACGAGCGCCTGCTCGCCACTGTCCGCACGGCCGCGGCGTTGCGCCGCTCGCGCGTTGCCGCCGGCGCCCCGCCCCCCACTGACGCGGCGCAAGGCCCGCGATCGCCGCTGCTCGGCCGCTCGCCGGCGATGGCGCGCGTCCATTCGCTGATCGAGCGTGCCGCGCCCACCGACGCGAACGTGCTGGTGCTCGGCGAGAACGGCACCGGCAAGGAACTGGTCGCGCGCGAACTCCACACCCGCTCGCTGCGCGCCGGCAACGTGCTGCAGACGGTGGATCTCGGCGCGATCGCGAGCGAGCTGATCGACAGCGAGTTGTTCGGCCATGTGAAGGGCGCCTTCACCGACGCGCGCACCGATCGCATCGGCCGTATCCAGGCGGCCGACGGCGGCACGCTGTTTCTCGACGAAATCGGCAATCTCCCTCTGCACTTGCAGCCCAAGTTGCTAACGGTGCTCGAACAGCGCCAGGTGACCCCGGTCGGCGCAAACAAGCCGATCAAGGTCGACATCCGCGTGATCGCTGCGACCAACATGTCGCGCGATCGGCTGACCGACGAACGCGTGTTCCGCCAGGATCTGCTCTATCGCCTCAATACCGTCGAGATCGCCCTCCCCGCGCTCGCCGAACGGCCCGAGGACGTGGCCGAACTCGCCGAGCATTTCCTGACGCTCTACGCCGCGCGCTACAATCGCGCGCGGCCTACGTTGAGCGATGCGGCACGCGGCGCGCTTGCGCGGCACGAATGGCCCGGCAACGTCCGCGCGCTGCGCCACGCAATCGAGCGCGCGGTGATCCTCGCGCCTGGTCCGATCCTCGAAGTCGAGGACTTCGGCCTGGCGCCGAACAACCACGCCCAAGCCCCTGTCGAATCGCCGGCGGTGGCGGATCTCAACCTCGATCGCGTCGAGCGCCGGCTGGTCGAGGAGGCGCTGCGCAAGCATCGCTACAACATCACGCTCGCCTCGAACGAGCTCGGCCTGTCTCGCGCGGCCTTGTACCGCCGCATGGAGAAGCACGGGCTGTGAGGCGTACCCCCTCACCGCCCCACTCCGTCACCCCGGCCTTGAGCCGGGGTCCCGCTTCTATCTCGACTGGTGCGGAAGTAGCGGGACCCCGGGTCAAGCCCGGGGTGACGAGAATCCGGAACCACCATGGGCTTTGACGGCCGCTTCACGCTCGGTCTGGTGTTCCGCGTCGCGCTGCTGATGCTGGCGCTGATGGCGGTGGTGTGGGCGTTCCGCACGCCATCGATGATGATGGTGCGGCTGGTCACCGTCGGGATTGCGGTGCTCGCGGCGATGACGCTCTGGTATCATGTCGAGCGCACCAACATCGAGCTCGCACGCTTTCTTGAGGCAGTGCGGATCGGCGATTTCGCGGCGCATTTCCCCGAGCAGGGCGGTGCCGGGTTCCGCGCACTCGGCGCCGCGCTCAACGACACGATCCGCCGCCTGCGCGATCAGCGCGGCCAGACCGATGCGGAGCTACGCTATCTGGAGGCGCTGATCGACGACATGCCCGTCGCGCTGCTGACGGTCGATGCCGGGCGGGTGGAACCCGGCAACAAGGCCGCGCGGCGGCTGTTCGCGCGGCATCAGGGCGTGCGTCCCGCCGATTATGCGACGTACGGCGCGACGTTCGCCGCACGGCTCGACGCGACCCGCGATGGCGAGGAAATGCTTATCCTCAACCTCGACGGGCGCGCCAAACGAACCTTGGTGCGGCAGGCGACGCTCAACCGGCTCGGCCGGCGGACCAGCGCGATCATCGTCCAGCCGGTGCAGGAGACGCTCGACGCGGTCGAGATGGCGGCACAGACCGATATCGTCCGCGTCCTGACTCACGAAATCCTGAACTCGCTGACCCCCGTCATGTCGCTGGCGCAGACCACCGCCGCGCTGCTCGGCGAGGTCGATGCCAGCGATCCACGCATCGCGGACGCACACGCGGCGGCCGGCGCGCTCGCCCGGCGCACCGAGGGGCTGCGGCATTTCATCGACAGTTATCGTGCGGTCGCCCGCGAGCCGCGCGTCCTCCGCCAGCGCTTCGCCGCGCGGGCGTTCGCCGACGAGCACGAACGCCTGTTCCGCGCCGAATGGCCTGCGGTTGCGCTGACGGTGGTGTGCGCGGAAACCTCGATCGACGGGGATCGCGCGCTGCTGTCGCAATTGCTGCTCAACCTGCTGCGCAACGCAGCGCAGGCAGCGAGCGCGCATGCCGCGACGCCGATCGTCCATCTCGCCATCGCGCGAACCGGCGACGGCGTCGGCATTGCGGTCGAGGACAATGGCCCCGGCGTGCCCGCCAAGCTGCGGCAGGAGGTGTTCCTGCCCTTCTTCACCACCCGCGCGGAAGGAACCGGCGTCGGCCTTAACCTCGCACGCCAGATCGCGGTGGCGCACGGCGGCACGCTCGAAGTGAGCGACAGCGCGCTTGGCGGCGCGGCGTTCCGGTTGTTGCTCTAGCCATCCGTTCGCCCTGAGGAGAGGCTGAGCTTGTCGAAGCCTCGTCTCGAAGGGTGCATCCGCATCCGATGCGCTTCGAGATGGCACTTCGCTACGCTCAGCACCTCCCTCAGCACGAACGGTTAGGTAGTTCGGCTCACACCAACGCCCCAACCGATTCCATGAACCGCACTAGGCTGATCGGCTTCGACACATATGCCTCCGCCCCCGCCGCCCGGATCCGCTCCTCGTCCTCGCGCCCGGCATAGGCCGTTACCGCCATCACCGGGATCGCGCGCAACGCCTCATCCGCCTTCAGCTCGAGGATCAGCTCGTATCCCGTCACATGCGGCATCTGGATGTCCATGATGATCAAGTCGGGCACGAACGCCCGCGCGCGTTCCACCGCCTCACGCCCGTCTCGCACTGGCTCGACGACATATTCGTGCGCACGCAGCAGATCGGAGAACAGCTTCAGGTTGAGTTCGTTGTCCTCGACAACGAGCACCTTCTTTGCCACGCGCTTCACACTCCCCGATCACAAGCGACGATAGGCAATGAAGCGGACCGATTCAAACGGAGAACCAGCCGATGCGCTCGCGCTGCGCGCGCTGGTGTGGACGCTGGCCGAGCCAGACCGCGCGTTGCGGCTGATCTCGCTGACCGGGCTCGACCCGGCCGACCTGCGCGCGCGGATCACCGAGCCGACCGTGCTGGCCGCGTGCCTCCTGTTCCTCGAACAGCATGAACCCGATCTCGTCGCCTGCGCCGTCGCGATCGATGCCAAACCCGAAGCGCTCGTCCGCGCTCGTCACGAACTGGAAGCTGCATGACCCGCCCCCTGCTGATCTCCGATTGCGACGAGGTGCTGCTGCACATGGTGCGGCACTTCGGCGACTGGCTGGGCGAGGCGCACGATATCGATTTCACCCCGTCGAGCTGGGAGCTGGCCAAGAACATGCGCCGGCGCGGCGACGGCACGGCGCCGACGCGCCAGGAGATGATGGGCTTCCTCGGCGGCTTCTTTCCCTCCGAAATGGCGCGGCAGACGCTGGTCCCGCACGCGCGCGAGGCACTGGCGACGATCGCGGACATGGCAGATATCGTGATCCTCACCAACCTGCAGGACGATTGCCGCGTCCACCGGATCGATCAGCTCGCCGCCTTCGGCATCGCGCATCGCGTCGAATGCAACCAGGGGCCAAAGGGCGGCCCGGTCGCCGCGCTGGTGGCGGAATATGGCCACCCGGTGACGGTATTCATCGACGATCTGCCGCACCATCACCAGTCTGTCGCCGAGCTCGCGCCGCACGTCCACCGCTTGCATATGGTCGCCGAGCCGGCGCTGGCCGGCGGCGTGCCCGCTGCGCCGGAAGCGCACGCGCGGATCGACGATTGGACGCAGGCGCTGCCGTGGATCATCGACCGTTTCGCCGCGGGCCGGCCGGCAGACGGTTGACCGGAGCCACGCGGCGTGTTGAACCCGCGACCATGACCGACCGTATCGATCGCGCGCTCGAAGAGCTTGGCCTCAGCCTCCCCACGGCTGCCGCCCCCGTTGCCACCTATGTCCCCGCCGTCGAGGCGGGCGGGCTGCTCCACGTCTCGGGGCAATTGCCATTCCGCGACGGCAAGGTCGTGACCGGGCGGCTTGGCGACGGGCTCGACGTCGCGGCTGGCAAGGATGCGGCACAGCTCTGCGCGCTGATGGTTGTGGCACAGGTAAAGGCCGCGCTCGGCGATCTTTCGCGCGTCGCGCGGATCGTGAAACTCGGCGTGTTCGTCAACTCGGCCGCCGATTTCGGCGACCAGCCCGAAGTGGCGAACGGCGCGTCGGATCTGATGGTCGCGCTGTTCGGCGATGCCGGCAAGCATGCGCGCGCCGCGGTGGGCGTCGCAGCGCTGCCGCGCGGTGCGGCGGTGGAGATCGACGCGATCGTCGCGGTCGCTTGAGCCAAACCTCAGACATCCTACATTCGGGCGTGACGGCTTGAGCATTTGCCGTTCGTGCTGAGGAGGCATTGAGCTTGTCGAAATGCCGTCTCGAAGCACTGGGGCCTGCCCTTCGAGACGAAGCTTCGCTGTCGCTCAGCCTCTCCTCAGGGCGAACGGAAGTGGATCAAGTTCAGGCTAGCAGGCTTTAGGCGCACATGAACGTCACCGCCCGCCTCGCCGATGGCGTCGCCAGCATCCCCGCCGATCAGTGGGATGCGTGCGCCGGCCGCGACAATCCGTTCCTCAGCCACGCCTTCCTTGCCGCACTCGAGGAATCGGGCAGCGTCGGGCGGCGAACCGGGTGGCAGCCGATCCCGGTGATCGTTGACGGCGCGGATGGAGTGCCGGTCGCGGTCGCCCCGGCCTATGCCAAGTCGCACAGCCAGGGTGAGTTCGTCTTCGACCATGCGTGGGCCGATGCCTGGCAGCGCGCGGGCGGCGCCTATTACCCCAAGCTCCAGATCGCCGCGCCCTTCACCCCCGTGCCCGGCCCACGCCTGCTGCTGCGCGATCCCGCCGCCGCCCCGGCGCTGATCGCTGCGCTCGAAGCGGTGACCGACCAGCACAATCTGTCCTCTGCCCACGCCACCTTCGTGGCGCCCGATCAAGTTCCGGCATTCGAAGCGGCGGGATGGCTGATCCGCGAGGGCACGCAATTCCACTGGCGCAACGAGGGGTTCGGCAGCTTCGACGATTTCCTCGCCACGCTCGCCAGCCGCAAGCGCAAGGCGATCCGCAAAGAGCGCGCAGGCGCCGTCGAAGGCCTTACAATCCGGCATCTCACCGGCGCCGAGATCGGCCGGCGCGAATGGGACGCGTTCTGGATCTTCTATCAGGATACCGGCAGCCGGAAGTGGGGCACACCGTATCTGACCCGCGCCTTCTTCCCGCTGCTCGCCGAGCGAATGGGGGATCGCGTGCTGCTGATCCTCGCCGAGCGTGAGGGTGTGCCGATCGCCGGCGCGCTCAACCTGATCGGCGGCAATGCGCTCTACGGCCGCTATTGGGGCTGCACCGAGGACGTACCGTTCCTCCATTTCGAGCTATGCTATTATCAGGCGATCGACGCCGCGATCGCCCGCGGACTCGCGACGGTCGAGGCGGGCGCGCAGGGCGAACACAAGCTCGCGCGCGGCTATGCGCCGGTGCCGACTTGGTCGGCGCACTACCTCCCCGACCCCGGCTTCCGCCGCGCCGTCGCCGACTTCCTCGTCCGCGAGCGCGCCGCGGTCGAGGCCGATCAGGAGTTCCTGGAGCGGATGACGCCGTTCAAGAAGGGGTAGCTAGCCCACCTCCGTTCGCCCTGAGGAGAGGCTGAGCTTGTTGAAGCCTCGTCTCGAAGCCTGTCCTGAGCTCCGCCGAAGGGGGCATGCCCCGATGCTTCGAGATGGCACTTCGCCTTCGGCTCAGCACCTCCTCAGCACGAACGGCCTACGTACGCTCAGGACTTCGGCGGCGGCGGCAAAGGCACCGCGCGCTCGCGTTCCCGACGCGCCCGCAACTCCAGAAACCACTTCGGGTAAAGCTCCTCGTCCGAGATCCGTGGCGCAGGCCGATCGCGATTGACCCTCAGCAACGCGCTGGCGCCCGTCGGCGAGCGCCACACACGATCGAGATCGGTCGCATAGCGCGGGTTGAACGGCGGCGTGCGGATCAGCCAGACATAGTCGAACGCCTCGCGCGGAAAGCGCGCCATCGAAAAGTCGATCGGCTTCCACCATTCGCGCGGGCACCAGCCCGGCGTCACGATCTCCGACGGATCATGCGCGAACAGCCCCGCGATGCGATACCGAGCGGTCAGCAACTGCGCGCCGGGCATCGACCATTGATCGTTGCTGTACGCCAGCCGCCGTTCGAGCGCGATCGCCGGCAAATGCTCCAGCCGGCTCATCTTCCATTCGTTGTGACAATTCGTGCCAACGAAGGTCACCACCTTCGCGCCGACCGGCAGCTTCTCCAGCGCAGCAAGCTCGGTGTCGTAATCACGATCGAACAGCCAATAGCTGATCGTCGTGCCCCCCGTCCGCGCCAGGAAAAACGTCAGCCCGAGCACCGCGAGCACACCCGCATGCCGCGCCGTCATCGTCACGCGCGGGCGAATCGCGATCAGCGCGATTGCGATCACGAACGGCGCCAGCCGCATGTCGGCATAGGCCGATCCGAACACGATCCGCGGCAGCGCCACGAAGACGGCGGCGAGGAACAGCGCCGACAGCGCGAGGTTGCGCGAATATTCGATTGCCGGATCGCGCAGGCCCTTGAACAGGATCAGCAGGAACACCGCCGTCGCGGCAATGTCCCACATCTCCCACCGATCGCGCAGGATCATCATCACCCAGGCGACCTTCGCCTGCCAGTTGAACCAGTCCGCGGTCTGACCGGTCACATGGTCGCCCGACCGCCAGAACACCATCAGCACCATCGGCAGCGCCAGCGGCACGCAGCCGAGCCCCGCGCGGATCCAGCTTTGCACCCAATGCCCCGAGCCTGCATCCTTGCGCGCATCGTGCTGACGGATCATCTCGGCCGAGAAGGCGAGCACGCCGAGCACGCCCCAGCCGAACGTATGACACAGCCACAACAGGCACGACGCGGGCACGAAGATCGCCGCGCGCAGCCCGGTGCGGCGCTGCCGGCCGAGCCGCAGCCACAGCGCGAACAGGCACAGCGCGAGCCCCATCGATAGCGAGAAGTTCACGAACCCGAACTGGAACGGATAGCTGTACGCCAGCGGCAGCGCGAACATCGCGGTCGGCGGGATTCGCCCATGAACCTCGCGCGCGATCCACAACAGCCCGGCGACAGTGAGCGCCGGAATGCTGATGACGATCAGCTTTACGCCCAGCTCCAGCCCGAAGAGCTTGGCGAACGGCACGATCAGCAGGTCGATGCCGAGATTGCCGATCAGCGACCATTGGAAATCGAACCAGTCCGCCAGCCACGGCGCGTCGGCGGCGGGGGTCAGCTGGACGCGATAGCGCCCCATATGGCCGGGCATGTCGACCAGCGGCGGGATGTCCGGCCACAGCAGCGGCACGATCGCGATGAACGTCGCCAGCGCGACGAACGCGCGCGTCTGCCACCAGCGAAGGGGGGCCCCCGGTTGCTCCATCGCCGCGCTTTAGGAGCGCGGAGTCGTAGAGGGCAAGCGGCGAATGACACGCCAGGCCATGGCCGGGGTGCCGGTCGCGATCGGTTGAAGCCAGTCGAACCGCTCGCCCCGCTCGAGCCGCGCGTACAGCCCGTCGGGGTAGAGCTGGCGGTAAAGCTCGGTCTCGTTGAGGCCGGGACAGGCGGCGACGTAGCGCGCACCGCTACCCAGGATCGCACGCCGCGCCGTCTCGGGGCTGGCGGCGAACGTTGTCAGCACCGTCTCCATCGGCGCCGCGCCGCGGTGATAGCCGCCCGCGATCGCGCGATGGTGCGTCGTTGCGATGATGTCGGGCGTGATGTCGATCGGGGCGAAGACGGTTCCGGCGGGAAGCCGGCCGATCGCGCGCACGTCGCTGGCACGTTCGCACGGCGGGCGGCTCCACCCGCGCTCGGTGCGCTGCATCTCGCCCTTCGGTGCCAGCGCGACGGTCGCGATCAGCGCGAGCCCAGCGACTTGCCCGGGCGAGGCGACGAACAGCGCCGCGGCCGTCGCGCCCAGCCGCGCCCCGAGGCTCGGCATCGCGCGCGCCCGCGTCAACAGCGCGACGAGCAACGTCGCCGCACCGGGAATCGCGAGCGCATTGGCGGTGGCACCCGTGCGGTTGACCAGCAGCGACAGCGCGAACGCTGCCACGAGCAGCCCGAGCAGCATCGCCCAACGCACCCGCGCCGTGTCCGCCGCCCCGCGCCACGCGCGTGCCGTGCCGTACAGCCCGACGAGCGGCATGCCGACCGACATGCCGGCCCAATACCCTGTCTGCTCCCAGATCGGCAGGCCCTCGGGCACGTTGAGATACCAAAGCGTGTAGACGAGCGGCGGCAGCGTCGCGAACGGCCCGGCGAGGCAATCGCCCGCAGTGAGCAGCAAAGTCGCGCCGGCCGCCACCCCAGCGCCGGCAAGCGCGGCCAGCCGCACGAGCGCCCCGCCACGCGCCAATGTCGCAGCGCTGGTTCCCACCGCGGCAGCGCCAAGCATCGCCAGCCACCCCGGCGCCATCGCGTCGCACGCCGGTTCGAAGAAAGCCGCGCCGCGCGTCGCGAGCTGAAGCATGATCGCCCCGCCGCACAGGCTCCAGACCAGCCCCAGAAGGAAGCCGCGCCGTTCCGGCTGCCACACCCACGCAAGCGCCGCCACGCCCGCAATGCTTGCGGCGATCGGCATCCCCTCGAGCGAGATCGTCAGAAGCGCGGCGAGCGCACCGCCGGCGAGCAGGCCCGCCCGAAACGTGGATCGCCCGAGCAGCAGCATCACCGCCGCGAGCGCCAGCGCGATTTGCCAGCCATGATGATCGATGCGCATCGGCCGCAACTGGTAAACGAGCGGCACCGACAGCGGCACAAGCAGCACCGCGTAGCGCGCGATCGTAGCGTCCGCGAGCCGTCGCGTAATCGTCGCGATCAGCGCCATCACCACCAGCAATGTGACGAGCGGCACCGCGACCAGCGTGATCCGCGTCGCCAGCGCCTCGCCGAACAGCGGCGTCGTTGCCCCGAGCACGAGCGCCAGCGGCAGATCCACCAGCCGCGACCAGTGCATCGGGAAATCACCGTTGTTCAGCCGATGCTGCGCAACATCCCACCAGCTCTGTCCCGCCAGCCAGTCGCGCACCTCGAGCAGCCGCATCGCGTCGTCAGGATCGGGAAAGCGCAGCCCGATGATGTCGGGAAGCATGGCGATCGTGAGAATGAGCGAGGCGAGCGCCCATCCGATCATCACGGGCGTGAAAATGCCGTCCGTCACCCCGGGCTTGACCCGGGGTCCCGCTTCCTTGGCGCGGTCGGAGGAGAAGCGGGACCCCGGATCAAGTCCGGGGTGACGGGAGGTTGGCAGATCGGGCAGCGTACGCCCGCTATTCTCTAGCGCAGGGTCGTAAACACCCACATCACGCCGCCTTCAAACGCTCGGGCACGTCACGCACGCTCGCCAGCGCCGCGCGCTCACCCTCGGTGCCATTCTCGTGATATTCGGCATCCTCGTTGACCGCCCAGATGTCGTACACCCGCGCACCCGCCTCGATGTTCCGCACCGTCAGCATCGCGGTCATCATCGCGTGATCCTGGTTGTTGTAGCGGTGCATGCCGTTACGGCCAACGCAGTGCAGCGTCGGATAGCGCGCCTCGATTTCGCGCCGCAGCGCGTCGACATTGGCGGCGTAGTCCTCGTCATAGACGGGGTACGCCTTCTCCTGCCGCACCACCGTGCCGCCGACGACTTGAGCGGCGTCGCACAGGCCAAGCTGCGCCATTTCCTTCGTCGCCAGCGCTACCAGATCGGCATCGCTCGCCGACCACAGCCCGTCACCTTCGAAGCAGAAATACTCTAGCCCGACGCAAGCGAGATCGGGATCGGGCACCATCTCGGGCGACCACGAGCGGAAATTCTGCACCCGGCCGACCTTCACCTTCGAATCATGGATGTAGATCCAATTGTCGGGGAACAGATCCTCCGAACGGATCATCAGCGCGACGGTCAGGAAATCGCGATACTTGAGGTTCGCCGCTTCGGGCAGCGTCGTTGGCAGCGGATGCAACCGCCCCGCCAGCTCCCGCATCGGCGCGGACGAGATGACGTTCGCCGCCTTGATCGCCACGGTCGCGCCATCGGCGTCGGTCGCGGTGACCGTCCACTGCTGCGTCACCTCGTTGAAGGCGAGCTGCTTGAGCGCATGCCCCATCAGCACGTTATTGCCCTGCGCGATCACATGATCGCGCGCGGCTTCCCACATCATCCCCGGCCCGAGCCGCGGATAGCGGAAGCTTTCGAGCAGCGTCTTAACCGCCATGCCGTCGTTCGGCCGCTTGTTGAGCCCCAGGCTGCGCTTCAGCCCGTCAGTCACCGCGCCCCACAGCGACAGCCCCTTGATCCGCTGCGCCGCCCAATCCGCCGACATTTCGTCGCACGGCATGCCCCACACCTTCTCGGTATAGGTCTTGAAGAAGATCGAATACAGCTTCCAGCCGAACGCATTGACCGTCCAGTCCTCGAAGCTTTTCACGCTCTTGTTCGGCAACACCTTTGCCTTGGCGAAGCTCACCATGCACAGCGCCGAACGGAAGATGCCGAGGTTCCACAGCGCCTCGAACGCGCGCAGCGGATAGCTGTAGAATTTGCCCTCGTAATAGATCCGGCTCATCCGCGGCCGCTCGATGAAATCGTCCGGCAGGATCTCGTTCCAGAGATCGACCACTTCCTGCGACTTCGAGAAGAAGCGATGTCCGCCGATATCGAAGCGATACCCCTCATGCTCGACGGTACGGCTGATCCCGCCGACATACGTCGGGTCCTTCTCGATCACGGTGACCGAGTAGCCGGCCTTGCCGAGCAGATACGCCGCCGTCAGCCCCGCTGGCCCTGCGCCGATGATCGCCACGTCCACCGTGCCGACAGGATGTGCCATCTGTTTGCCGCCCCTAGCAATGCAGGGTCCAGGCAATGAACGAGGATGGTTGAAGCGGAGTTAACGCGTAGCCCGGAAGTCCCGTCCCGCTTGCGGGAGGGGAATTAGCGACTCGCCAGATGCTGCAGCGCCGGCCGATCGCGGCCATACGTGTCGGCGGTGTATTTCACCCCCTCGTCGACCGGGCTGGCGGTGAAGTACATCAGATACACCGCCACTGGTTCGGGCACCGGCACATGCTGCTCGGGCTTCGAGCTTTCCGGCTTCAACGTACGGTCGAACAGCCATTTGCCGAGCCGCCCGGCATCCTCCAGCCGCACGCAACCGTTCGAGAAATGCCGGTCGGATTTCGTGAACAGCGCCTTTTGCGGCGTATCGTGAAGGTAGATACCTTGGTCGTTGGGGAACATGAATTTCACCGAGCCCATCGAATTGCCACGCCCCGGCAATTCACGCACGCGCGGCTCGACGCTGCCCGCGGATACGCCGCGCCAGTCGATCATCGACGACGGGATGACGTCCGCCTCGTTGGTCCAGTCCGACAACGCCTCATAGCCCTGCCGCTCCAGCGACGTCCCGGCGAGCACCTTCGGCGCGATCCGCTTGCGGACCAGATCGACCGGCACGTTCCAATAGGGGTTGAGCGTGGCGTAGCGCACCATCCCCGCCATCATCGGCGTTTGCGTCTCGGGCGTGCCGACGACGACCCGCATCGTCCCCTGCTCCGCCCCGCCGCCATAATACCACAGCCGCGCCGCCGCCGCGTCGACGACGATGTGGCGCGTCCAAGCATCCGGCAGCAATCGCGCACGCTCGAGGTTGAGCCGAAGCACGTCACTGCGGCTCTCCCCCGACCCCATAGCATTCAGCGCCGCGACGGTCTGGCCGCCAACGAGCCCGTCCGCCGGCAACCCGCGTTCTGCTTGAAACCGGCGTACCCGCGCAGCGAGCGCCTCGTCGAACAAGTCGCCGGGCGGCAAGCCCAGCCGCATCCGCAGCAGATCCACCCGCTCGTCCGCCATGCCGGGGCGCAGCAAGGGTCCGGCGGGCACGACCACGTCGAGATCGCCAGCACCCGGCCCGGCAATCGCCAGCGCCTCGCGCAGCTGCGCGTAGATCGGGCTCATCCAGCCGAGCGTGCGGACATAATCCAGCATCGACTTGGCGAGCGCGGCACGGCGCAGCACCTCATCGGGCTTGGCGCGGTTCGGTTCGAGCGAGTCTTCGAGGTAACGAATTTCGATGTGCGGCTCGCGCATGTCGCGGACGAGATCAGCGAGCGCGCCGCTCAGCGCGATCTCGAGATAGGCGAGCGCGCGCACGTCGCCACCACGGGCTTCGTCGATCAGCCGTCGCAGCCGGTCGGGCGAGTAGCGATCGGGATCGAGCCCATCGACGCCGACTCCTTCGATCACATCTACCAGCGCCATCGCCTGCGGCCCGGGCGCGGCGTCGACGATCCACAGCGGCCAATAGCCGCGTGGACGGTAAAAGTCTTTCAGCCGCCCGCCGACCTGATTGCGGATCGCCTGTGCGACCGGATTGGCCTGCGTGCTGGCATTGACACCAGTCTGTGCAGCGGCGACACCCGGAGGCGCCGCCGCAGCCAGCAACAACGAGAAGAGTGCCAGCCGGCCCGCGCGCCGGGCCGGCGCGCCGGGGCCGACCGGCAAGCTCAGCCTCGCTCGCCGCGAGGGGTTGGCGGCGGCGGGGGTGGCGGTGGGGTCGGGCAAGGCGGCGCCTGGAAGGGCACATAGGCGCCATCGGGCGTGTAATAGCCATCGACGATGCCATCGCCGTCGCGATCCGCGGCGACCGTGCCGGCCAATGCGCCCGGCCCCATCGGCGGCGCCGGCGCGATCATGTCAGCGCGCGATTGCGTGCAGCCCGCGAGCACCGATGCGCCCAGCAGCAGCGCGGTGATTGTAGCACCCTTCATCAGATTTTCCTCCAACACGAGGCGCATGCGCCCCCAAGCAAATGGTGAACGCCACATCATGCAGACTCGTTCCTGAACGGCAACGATCGTGTTGCGGCTGGCCGTCCCGCTTCGGGAACGGCTAGTCCCGGTCGCGCCGCCCCAGCAGCCGCAGCCGCAACGCGTTCAGCTTGATGAACCCCGCCGCATCGCGCTGGTCGTACGCGCCCTGGTCGTCCTCGAACGTCACCACCTTCTCGCTGTACAGCGAGTTCGGCGACTTGCGCCCGACCACCGATACACTGCCCTTATACAGCTTCAGCCGCACGGTGCCCGACACCTTCGCCTGGCTGTGATCGACCGCCGCCTGCAGCATCTCGCGCTCGGGCGAGAACCAGAAGCCGTTGTACACCAGCTCGGCATAACGCACCGCCAGCTCGTCCTTCAGGTGCGCCGCGCCGCGATCCAGCGTCAGCTGCTCGATCCCGCGATGCGCGACGTGATAGATCGTGCCACCCGGCGTCTCATACATCCCGCGGCTCTTCATGCCGACGAAGCGGTTCTCGACCAGATCGAGCCGCCCGATGCCGTGCGCGCGGCCAAGCTCGTTGAGCTTCGCCAGCAACGTCGCCGGCGAACACGGATCACCGTTCAGCGCCACGCCGTTGCCATGTTCGAAATCGACGGTGATATATTCGGGCGTGTTCGGCGCATCCTCGGGGTTCACCGTGCGCGAATAGACGTATTCGGGCACTTCATCCCACGGATCCTCGAGCACCTTGCCCTCGGACGAGGTGTGCAGCAGGTTCGCGTCGGTCGAGAACGGCGCTTCGCCGCGCTTGTCCTTCGTCACCATGATCTGGTTTTGCTCGGCGAATTCGATCAGCCGGCTGCGGCTGGTGAGATCCCATTCGCGCCACGGCGCGATCACCTTGATGTCAGGCGCGAGCGCATAATAACCCAGCTCGAAGCGCACCTGATCGTTACCCTTGCCGGTCGCGCCATGGCTCACCGCATCGGCGCCGACCTGACGCGCGATCTCGATCTGGCGCTTGGCGATCAGCGGCCGCGCGATCGACGTGCCGAGCAGATACACGCCCTCGTACGTCGCATTCGCGCGCATCATCGGGAAGACGTAATCCTTGACGAATTCCTCGCGCAGATCGTCGATGAAGATGTGCTCGGGCTTCACCCCCGCCTGTTCCGCCTTGCGACGCGCCGGCTCCAGCTCCTCGCCCTGCCCCAGATCGGCCGTGAAGGTGACGACCTCGCAATTATAGGTCTGCTGCAGCCATTTCAGGATGACGCTGGTGTCGAGCCCGCCCGAATAGGCGAGGACGATGCAATTGATGGAGGAGTCGCTCATGCCGCGGGCGTCTACGGTCTGCGCCGCCGCCTCGCAATGCGGGATTAAACGACCGGATCGTCGAACGCGGCGACTTCCTGCTCGTCCGGCTCGCGCAACGCCAGCCAGCAATAGACGAACAGCAGCACGCAACCCACACCCGCAACCAGATACGGCAGCGAATCATTCAGGCCATACAGCCCGATGCCGATCGACGGCCCAAGCACGAAGCTCGCCCCGTTCACGCTAGTCACCTTGCCCGCGATCGAGCCTTGCGCCGCCGGCCCCACCGCCAGGCTCGATCCCGCCGTGAACCCCGGCCGCGTGAAGCCGAACCCAAGGCTCGCCAACGCATAAGCGGTCGCGATGCCATACAGTGACGTCGCGAACCCCGTCAGCGCCGTGCCGACCGCCGCCAGCACCAGCCCGACGAGCACCAGCGCGCGCGGCGCAAGGTTCAGCGTCGGAATGATCCCCCACTGCGCGAGCAACGCCGATCCGGCGCCCATCATCAGCACGATGCCGGTCGGCTCGAGCGCGAGCGCCGGCGCGACATTCAGCCGGTCAATCACGAGAAAGCCGATCGCCTGCCCGGTCATCGCCTGCGCATGACCCATCACGAGCCCCGCGATCATCCAGCCGCGGATGCGCGGATCGCGATAGCTGACTTTCGTGCCGCCCCTCGGCTCGTTCGCCGCGCGCACACTCGCACCGCTCGATTGCCCGCCGATCGAGGGATAGGCGTTGACCGCCCCGTGCGAGGCGGAGGTCATGCCGCGATCATCGGGCAGCATCGTGCGGATCGTCACGAACATCACCACACCGAAGATCGCGAAAACGAACGCCGGCCCGGACAGCCCCAGCTCGATCGAACCGAGATGCCCCAGGATCAGATACGGCGCGATCGCCGGCCCAAGGATCGTGCCGAGCCCGAACGCACTAGCCAGCAGCGTCAGCGCGCGCGTGCGCTCCTCGCGCGTCGTCTCGCCAGCCACCATCGCTTGCACCGCAGGCGGCGCGGCCGAGCCGAAGGTTCCGTAGATCAGCCGCCCGCCGATGAAGAGCAGGAACGCCGTCGTCCCGCCGATCCAGCCGTTGATGCCTGCCGCAAGGAAAATGCCGCACGTCAGCAGGCTGACGCAGAACCCGCCCATGCCGAGCAGGATCATCACCCGGCGCCCGTGCCGGTCGGAGCGATTGGCCCAGAACGGTGCCGCGATCACCCATAGCAACGCGGAAACCGAGAACGCCGCCGCAACCGCGCTGTCCGCGACGCCGAGCGAGCGCCCAAGCGCCGGCAGCACCGATTGCAGCGCTGTGTTACCCGCCGCGATCGTCAGCATCACCATGAACATCAGCGCGAATCGGCGATCGAACTTCCGCCCGCGCCGCCGCCCACGATGGCTGGCGGCGTCGAGCCGCGGCTGTCCCGGATCGTCGTCCATGCGGCTCGATTAGGGCCTTGGGGCGGCGACGCAACCCCGCTATGGCAACCGACTTGCCTATGCCGCGTTCGGCATGATTGACGTATCTACACGGGAGAGCTTTTTCCTCCATGCCAAGTTCGACCAGTGCGGTACGCCGCTCGAGAACCCGTTCCGCCGGTATTCCGAAACCGTGGCAGATGTTCTTTTCCGGTTTCCTGAAACATCCGGTGATGGTCGGCTCGGTCATCCCGTCGTCGGCGAAGCTGATCGACAAGATGCTCGCGCCAGTGAATTGGGAAACGTGCAAGCTCTTCGTCGAATACGGCCCCGGCGTCGGCACCTTTTGTCGCCCAATTCTTGAGCGGATGGCGCCTGACGCGACGCTCATCGCGATCGACACAAACGCCGATTTCATCCGCTATCTCGATCACACGATCGTCGATTCACGCTTTGTCGCGGTCAATGGCTCGGCGGCGGACGTCGAGGCGATCGTGGCCGAGCACGGCCATGAGGGCGCCGATTTCGTCCTCTCCGGCCTGCCCTTCTCGACGCTGCCGCCCGGCGTCGGCCCAGCAATCGCGAGCGCCACGCAGCGCGTGATCCGCCCCGGCGGCGCGTTCCTGGTCTATCAGTTCAGCCCCAAGGTCCGCGATTTCCTGTCGCCGCACTTCGAGCGGATCGATCACGACATGGAATGGTGGAACGTGCCCCCGGCGCAGCTCTACTGGTGCTGGAAGGACTGAGCGGCGGATCGGATCAGCCTTTCTTTCCGTTCGTGCTGAGGAGGCATTGAGCTTGTCGAAATGCCGTCTCGAAGCACTGGGGTAGGCCCTTCGAGACGAGGCTTCGACTTCACTCAAACCTCCACGTACGACGCTTCATACCTCACCGGAAACGCCACCGACCGCGCGATGAAGCACACCTTGTCGATCTCGCCATGGATCGCGTCGGCGGCCGCCAGATCGGCACCGCGCTGCACACTGATCGTCGGCCGCAGCGTCGCCGCGACGAACCGCCCCGCGCCATCCGGCGTGCTTTCGCCATGCCCCAGCGGATCGTCGCGATAGTCGCTCACCACGATCCCGGCGACGCTCGCCAGATGCAGATACCACAGCATGTGACATGCCGAGAGCGACGCGATCAGCAGATCCTCGGGATTGTGCAACGCCGGATCGCCGCCGAGCCGCGGATCGTTCGAGCAGGCGACTAGCGGCTTGCCCGGCGTCGCGATCGACCATGTGCGATCATAGCCGCGATAGCTCCTCGTGCCCTCGCCCCGATTGCCCGACCACGCCACCCGCGCGGTGAAATCGTGCCGCTCGCTCATTCCTCGATCCCGAAGTTCAGGCTGCGCGACAGGAACGGATCGGCCACGCCCATCAGCAGATAGGCGGCGAACTGCTTGGTCCGCTGCCACAGCCCGGTAGCGGCGAGATATCCCTCGTAGGTGATCTCCTCCGATCGCGCGATCTCGCCATCGATGAAGCGGTGTACGTGATCGGCGAACGCGGCATCCTCGATCCGCACCATCAACTCGAGATTGATGAACAGACTGCGCATGTCGAAGTTCGCGCTGCCGATATGCACGGCGTCGCCCGTCGCATACAATTTCATGTGCAGCTTCGTCGGCAGATACTCGAAGATGCGCGCGCCCTTCTTCAGCAGCCCGCGATAGGTGAAGCGCGCCGCCGCGATCGTCGCATTGTTGTCGGATTTGCGCGCCGTCACGATCCGCACCGCGCGCCCGCCCCGCCCCGCGCGATCGAGCCGGCGCAGCATCGTCGGGCTCGGCGTGAAATACGCCGCGATGATGTCGATCCGATCCGCCTTGGCCATGTCGTCGCGCACCGCGCGCGCCCAGGGTGAGAGTTTGCGCGTCGGCCCGCCGATCAGCCAGCGCACCGCCCCCTCGTGCTCGCTCCATCGCGCCAGCGCGGCGTTGAGCTTGCGCAGCTTGCCCTTGGGCGTCCGCACCCATTTGTGTAGCGCGTCGAAATACCCCGCCATACGCGACGCCGCCGGCCCTTCGATCAGCAGGCCGAGATCGCGCCACGCCTGCTCGGCATCGGTGCCGAAATAATCGTCCTCGATGTTGAAGCCGCCGACGATGATCCGGCTCTCCGCCTCCTCGCCATCAGCGAGCGCGAGCTTCTGGTGATTGCGCAACAGGTAGCGCCGCCCGACCCGGGGCACGAACCGGCACACCGAAATGCCCGCCGCCACCAGCGGATCGAAGAAATTCTCGTCCGACGCCTCGTCGCTGCCGAACCCGTCGACGATCAGCGCGACCGTCACGCCGCGCTGTGCCGCCGCGATCAGCGCCGCATTCACCTGCTCGCCGGAACGATCGTCGGCATAGATGTAGTAGAGCATCCGTAGCGAGCGCCGGGCGGACTCGATCAGCTCGATCAGCGCCGTGAGCCGCTCGGGCCCCTCGGCCAGCAGCGTCAGCCGGTTGCCGGCGACGGTGAAGGGGCGCGCGCTTTCCATCGCGGGCAGGTGATGCCCCGTGCCGGCGCCAGCGGCAAGCACGCGCTTTCCTTGACTTTGCCGCCGCCGCCGCCTAGCTCGCGCCTCTTCTACCAGCGGTATTTTTTGCGAAGGAAGCGTCCATGGCGCGCGTCACCGTCGAGGATTGCGTCGACAAGATCCCTAACCGGTTCGATCTGGTCCTGTTCGCCGCGCAGCGCGCGCGTCAGGTATCGGGTGGTGCCGAACTGACGATCGATCGCGATCGTGACAAGAACCCGGTCGTCGCGCTGCGCGAGATCGCCGAGCAGACGGTGAAGCCGAAGGAGCTCAAGGAAGCGGTGATCCAGAGCCTTCAGCGCGTCCAGATCGACGACGAGGAAGAGGCCGATGCGGTCGGCTCGCTGTCGGCCTCGGCCGAAGCGCTGCGTCTCACCGCCGCCGCCCCGCCGCGCAACCAGAACCTGGGTGCTGATTACGAAGGTTGAGGCCTGCGATTAGCAAAAGCTAATCGCAGTTACAGCCGAAACCCCGGCCGGCGGGTCGGCAACGCCGAACCCGACCGACGACGCGGCTTCGCCGCGGCGCAGTCCTGAAACAAAGAGCCGCAGCGTCACCGCTGCGGCTCTTTGGCTTCACCGTCCTACCGCGCCATCCGATCCTTCCGCATGACCAGCGTCGCGACCAGCCCCGTCGCCTGCCAGTCGTACGTCAACGAACCCGCCAGCTGCGCCGAAACGCTCCGCTGGATCATCTTGCTGCCAAAGCCCGCCATCTCGGGCTCGCTATGGACCTCAGGCCCCCCAGTCTCGGCCCAGGTGATGCGCACTTCATCGTTCTCGGTACGCCCGGAGACGTCCAGCGTCCCCGCGGGCTCGGAAAGCGCGCCGTGTTTGACCGAATTTGTCGCCAACTCGTGGACGACCATCGCCAGCGTCGTCGCAGTCGCCTCACCGACCCCCATCCGCGGCACCGCAACGCGGATCCGTCCGGAAAAAGCCCCCGTCTCATCGTAAGGCGACAGCAGCACCGACATCAGATCGCCGAGCAGCGCGGCCTTCCCCTGCTCGCCCGGCAGCGGGCGGACCAGATCGTGCGCGCGGCCGAGCGACATCAGCCGCTGCGTCAGTTGCGCCGTCATCTCTTCGACGGACCCGGCCGACCGCGACGTGATCTGCGTCAGGCCCGAAGCAATCGCCAGCAGGTTTTTCACACGGTGGCTCATCTCGCCAGCGAGCAATTCGCTGCCTTCCTCGGCCTGCTTCCGGTCGGTCACGTCGAGGAAGATGCCGAACATGACCTTGTCGTCATCGTCTGGCTCGGCGGATTGCCCGCGCGCCGAGATCCAGCGGATGTCCTCCCCCAGCATGATCCGAAAGTCGATCTCGTACGGCCCGGGAACCGCTCGCGTAGCGGCGAATGCCGCCTGCACGCGATCGCGGTCCGCAGGGTGGATGTGCGCGGATAGCTGGTCGAAGCTCACCGTATCGGACCACGGCACGCCCCACAGCTTGAAGGCGCGTTCATCCATCGCGAACTTGTCGTCGGCCAGTCGCCACGACCATAATGATACGCGCGCAGCATCGATCGCGAGCCGAAGATGATCAGGGGCCCACACCTGACGCGGGGAATCTCCAGCGAACACCGCCGCTCCTTCTGTATCGCTCAAGCCGCAAACCCCCTTCGCCGCCTCTTACGGTTCTAACTGATTGAGAACTAAGTTCCCACCGCGATTGCAACAGGCCCATGTTAGGAACGCCGCGATCGTGCGATCCACGTGACACGCGCCTAGTCCCGCCCCTTGAATCCCTGCGCCACGACGAACCATTCCACCGATCCCTTGCGGCTGGCGGGCGGCTTAGCGTGCTTCACCGTCGTGAAATTCTTCTTCAGCAGCCCCACCAGCGTCGAATCCGCGCCGCCGGCAAAGACTTTCGCCACGAACGTCCCGCCCGGCTTCAGCACCTGGATCGCGAAGTCGCTCGCCGCCTCGACCAGCGCCATGGTGCGCAGCGCATCAGTCTGCGGATGGCCGACGGTGTTTGCCGCCATGTCCGACAGCACGATGTCGGGCGCGCCGCCGAGTTCTTCGATCAGCCGGTCGGGTGCCGCGTCGGCCATAAAATCCATCATCAGGATCGTCACGCCATCGAGCGGATCGACCGGCAGCAGATCGATCCCGACCACCGTGCTGCCGGGCACGTGCCGCCGCACCACCTGGCTCCAGCCGCCCGGCGCCATGCCGAGATCGACGATCCGCTTGGCGCCCCTCAGGAACGCGAACCGCTCGTCGAGCTCGATCAGCTTGTACGCCGCGCGGCTGCGATAGCCCTCAGCCTTGGCACGCTTCACATACGGATCGTTGAGCTGGCGTTCGAGCCAGCGCGTCGATTGCGCCGTTCGCCCGCGCGCCGTCTTCACGCGGGTGCGAAGCCCGCCCCCGCCCCTCATCGTGCCGTCGCCATCAGGCGGCGCAGGATGCCTTCGCGGATCCCCCGATCGGCCACCCCCAGCCGCTCGGCCGGCCATAGATCGAGGATCGTTTCGAGGATCGCGCATCCCGCCACCACCAGATCGGCGCGCTCGCGCCCGATGCACGGCAGCAGCGCACGTTCGGCGATCGACAGATGCGCAAGCCGCTGGCTGATCGCGCGCATCGAATCGGATGGTGCAATCAAGCCGTCGACCTGCGCGCGGTCGTAGCGATCGAGCCCCAGGTGAACGCTCGCCAGCGTCGTCACCGTCCCCGACGTGCCGAGCAGCCGCCGCGGCCCCTCGAACCGCGGCAACCGCGCCGCGAACGGCGAAAAGCTCTCGCGCACCAGCCCGCGCATCCGCTCGTACACCGCGGCGAGCCCCGCCGGCCCGTCCCCGCCCGCGGTACTTTCCGTCAACGACACGACGCCCCACGGCGCCGAATGCCAGTCGATCACCGTTGGCACCGTCGCCGAGGTATCGATCAGCACCAGTTCGGTCGATCCGCCGCCGATGTCGAACACCAGCGCCGGCGCATTGCCCGGCTCGAGCAGCACGTGGCAGCCCAGCACCGCCAGCCGCGCCTCCTCCTCGGCGGTGATCACGTCGAGGTGGATGCCCGTCTCGTCATAGGCGCGCGCGATGAAGTCGGCGCCGTTGCTCGCGCGCCGGCACGCCTCGGTCGCCACCGATCGCGCCAGCGTCACGTTGCGGCGCTTCAGCTTGTCGGAACAGATCCGCAGCGCGCCGATCGTGCGCTCGATCGCCGCGTCGGAAAGCCGCCCGCTCGTCGCCAGCCCCTCGCCCAGCCGCACGATCCGCGAAAATGCATCGACCACCGCAAAGCCATCGCCCTGCGGCCGTGCGATCAGCAGCCGGCAATTGTTGGTGCCCAGATCCAGCGCCGCATAATGTCGGGCGAAGCCCGTACGGGTGCGCGCCCCAGGCGGGGCCTCGGAGGCCGGACGGGCGCGAGTATCGTCGCGCCGGTACGGCAGGTCGGCGGAATGCTGCGCCACGTGCCGTTTACTCTCTTTTATGTTCTACCGTCGCAGGCACTTGGCCCGATCGGTGCTTGGCCCTCAAGCTAGCGTGCGCCACGATCACCTGCAAGCGATGCTTGACCTGCGCCGCCCGTCGATTTAGAGGCGCGCCCTGCTGTTGCCCGATCCTCTAATGGTAAGAGAGCGGACTCTGACTCCGTCAATCAAGGTTCGAGTCCTTGTCGGGCATCCAGCACCTCCCAATCTTCCGGCCGGATCTAGGCCGCTGACCCGCGACCTTTCGGGCGGCGAAGGCGGGATGCGCCTCTTGTCGAAGAGCTTGCCTGACCGATGCTGATCCTCGCCCTCCTGCTCCAGGCCGCGACACCGCCCGTCCCCGGCGCACCGCCGCCCGGCCCAGCGCAGCCGCCGGCGACGATGGCGTTCGAGCCCGCTGCGACACTGATCGCGACCTTCGATGCCGACGGCGATGCACGCGTCACCCGCGCCGAGCTCGATGCCGGCGTGCAGCGCAGCTTCACCGCGATCGACACCGCAAAGGTTGGCACGCTCGGCTACATCGCCTTCGCCGACTGGGCGGAACGCTATCTCGGCGATCGCAACGCGCTGCCTAGCCCGTTCGAAACCGACAGCAACGGCGACAATCGCATATCGCTGCCCGAGCTACAGGCAAAGCTCGCCGAATTCTTCACGCGCTACGATCGTGACAAGGACAATGTCGTCAGCCGCGCCGAGCTGCTGACGATCCGCGCGCGCGCGTTCGGCGACGATGGCCCGCGCGACGGCCCCCGTGGCGGCAAGGCCAAGCCGAAACGGCGATGAGCAAACGCTTCGACTTCACGATCGCCGCCACCGATGGCGCGGCGCGGACCGGCACGATAGCGATGCACCGCGGCACGATCCGCACGCCCGCCTTCATGCCGGTCGGCACCGCCGCGACGGTCAAGGCGATGAAGCCCGCCGCCGTCGCCGCCGCGGGCGCAGACATCATTCTCGGCAATACGTATCACCTGATGCTCCGCCCCGGTGCCGAGCGCGTCGCGCGGCTCGGTGGGCTGCACGGCTTCATGGGCTGGGACCGCCCGATCCTGACCGATTCGGGCGGTTATCAGGTGATGAGCCTGTCCGATCTCACCAAGCGGTCCGAAGAAGGCATCACCTTCAAGTCGCACCTCGATGGCACACGGCATTTGCTCAGCCCCGAACGGTCGATCGAGATCCAGCGCTTGCTCGGCTCGAACATCGTGATGGCGTTCGACGAGCTCGTGCCGACCACCTCGACGCGCGAGGTGCAGGCCGCCGCGATGGAACGCTCGATGCGCTGGGCTAAGCGTAGCCGCGACGCTTTCGACGGCGGCGGCGATCACGCCGCGGCCAACGCGATCTTCGGCATCCAGCAGGGCGCGCTCGACGAGAACTTTCGCCGCGCCTCCGCCGATGCGCTGATCGACATCGGGTTCGACGGCTATGCGATCGGTGGGCTGGCGGTCGGCGAGGGGCAGGAAGCGATGTTCGGCTGCCTCGATTTTGCGCCGGGCCAATTGCCCGTCGAAAAGCCGCGTTACCTGATGGGCGTCGGCAAGCCCGATGATATCGTCGGCGCGGTCGAGCGCGGCGTCGATATGTTCGATTGCGTGCTCCCCACCCGCTCGGGCCGCACCGGCCAAGCGTTCACCCGCGATGGCCCGATCAACATCCGCAACGCGCGATTCAACGAGGATCAGGCGCCGCTCGACGCCGACTGCGGCTGCCCGACCTGCGCGACTTGGAGCCGCGCCTATCTCCACCATCTCGTGCGGTCCGGCGAAATCCTTGGCGCGATGCTGATGACCGAGCATAACATCTGGTTCTATGAAGCGCTGATGGCCGATCTGCGCACCGCAATAGCGGGCGCAAGGCTCAAACCATTCGCCGATACGTTTCGGGCGCGGTATCAGCGAGGAAAAGGAGAGTAAGAGTGTCCGAAGAACCCAATGAGATTCTCGCCGCTGCCGTCGCCGCCAAGGAGCGCGCGCTTGCCGCCAAGGAAGCCAGGCGCGCCCGCAAGAGCTGGGATCTGGGCAAGATCGGGCTCGGCGTCGGGATCGGCTCAGCCGCCGTCGCCGCCGCGGTGATCTTCGCGAACCGCAACAAGGATTGATCGCACACACCGTCATGCCGGCCTCGTGCCGGCATCCACCGATCCGCGAGTCCAACAGCGTAGGATGTGCTGCACGGTGGATGCCGGGACGAGCCCGGCATGACGACCGAAACCGATCGACGCCCCGCCACGTCGTCACCCCGGACTTGATTCGGGGTCCCGCTGCCTTGGCCTGAGTGAAGAAGAAGCGCGATCCCGGATCAAGTCCGGGATGACGACAGACACTTCACACCGGCACGAACGTCACCGGCAGCCCATCCTTCGGCTTCGGGATTGGGAAGATCTGCCAATCCTCCCCCGCGCCCGGCGCCAGCTCGATACGATACCGGCTCAGCAACTGCGCCATCAGGATGCGGATCTGCATCGTCGCGAAGTGCAGCCCGATGCACATATGCGCGCCGCCGCCGAACGGCACCCAGGCGAAGCGATGCCGCCCCTTCGACGCTTCGGGCGAGAAGCGCATCGGGTCGAACCGCTTGGGATCGGGCCAATGCTCGGGCATGTGGTGCGTGTATGCGGTGTTGACGCCGACGAATGTGCCCGCCGGAATGTCATACCCGCCGAAGCTGAAATCGCGTAATGCGCGGCGCGGAATCGACGGCACCGGCGGCATCAGCCGCAGCGATTCCTTGAACGCATATTCGGTCAGCACCAGCCGGTCGAGCTGGCCATACGGCACCGACCCGTCGTTGCTCCCCAACTCCGCCACTTCGGCGCGCAGTTTCTCCTGCCACTCGACATTGCGGCCAAGCAGCATGACGAGGCTCGTCGCCGACGAGGTGATCGTGTCGTGCGCCGCCATCATCAGGAAGTTCATGTGATCGACGATCGCATCGGCGGGCAGCGGCACGCCATTCTCGTCGGTCGTGCGGCAGAATTGCGAGAAGAAATCCTGGCCCGTGCCGTTGCGCCGCGCCGGGATCTCGCGCGTGAAGAACTCGACCAGATATTCGCGCGCCTTCACGCCCTTGCGCATCGACGTGCCCGGCAGCGGCGTGCGGATCGGCGAGACCGACGCCTGCACCTCGTCGACGAACGCCTGGTTGATCTTCGCCGCCTCGTCGCCGAGCGGCACGCCCAGGAAGCTCGTCGCGGCGAGATCCAGCGTCAGCGCCTTGATCGCACTGTAGAAGTTGATCGGCTTGTTCGCCCAATCGCCGACCTGCGCCGCGACGCCCGCGTTCAGCTCGTCGGCATAATGCTTCATCGGCTCGGGCTTGAATGCCACCGACAGCGCCTTGCGATCGGCGCGATGCTTCTCGAAATCCATCAGCATCAGGCCGCGCGGGAAGACGAGGTTGAGCACCGGGCCCCAGCCCTGTTCGGACGAGAAATTCTTGTCCTTGTCGAACAGCACCAGCTCGTTGGCATCAGGCCCGAGCAGCACTACCGAATCGCCACCGAAGCTGTTGTTGCGATAGACGGTGCCGTGCTTCGCCACCATCTTCTTGGTGAAGGCCAGCGGGTCCTTCAGCACCTCGAACGTATTGCCGACAATCGGCCATCCGCGCTCGCCCGGGATCGCCTTCAGCGACGATCGCGGGTTGAGCGGCAGCCAATGTGGGTTGCCTTCAAGCGTATGAGCATATGGCACGGTGTGGGTCCCCTTGCGGCTTACTTACACGAGTATAAGTAAGCCGGGAAGATTACGCCATCCCTACCACAAGATCCCTTTCACCGGCTGTACCGGCCCAGGGGCCTGATCTCCGATCGCCTCGAGCAGGTCGATCTCGATCGTGCGGCACATCGCGTTCAGCGGCACGTCGTGGACCGTATTGGCGAATGGATCGACCAGGTCGTCGCCGATCTGCAGGATCGCCAGGAACATCAGCCCCGCGATCGTCGACCCCACCGGCGTCGCGATCCCCAACGTCTCGACCAATCCGATCGGCAGCAGGATGCAAAATAGCCGCGTGAAGAACGTCGGAAAGAAGCGGTACTGGTTGGGCAGCGGGGTGTTCTTGATCCGCTCCATCCCGCCCTGCGCATTGGCGATATCGACCAGCAGCCCCTCGAAATGCGCTTGCTGAATGGTGTCGATCAGCCCGGCGCGCCGCGCATCGTCGATCCGCCGCGACGTGCCGTCGAGAATGCCGTTGGCGATATTGGTTCGTGCCAGCGCCGGCTCCGCTTCGCCACGCGACAGGAAGCGCAACACTTCGGCATCGGCCGGCAGACGGCGCAGCTGGCAGCGCAGCGCGTTCACATAAGCGATCTGCCGCAATACGATGGTGCGCTTTAGATCACGCGCCGGGTCCTCGGGCAGCATGTTGCGCGCAGCGCGCGACAGGCTGCGCGAGGCGTTGATCATCAGCCCCCACAGCCCGCGCCCTTCCCACCAGCGCTCATAAGCGGAATTGTCGCGAAACCCGAGGAACAGCGCGAGTGCCGAACCGAACAGCGTTAGCGGCAGCGATGGCGCGACGAACGGCGAATACAAATACGTCGCGGTGACGATACAGTCCCACACGAACAGGCCGGCCAGTGGACGCCAGACGTCGAGGAGGATCGAGCGCAGGCGTGGAGAAGCAGTGACGATCATGAAATGCTCGGCTCAAATTTGCGGGACGTGATTAGCCGCCCCACTACGCTTGACCAAGACATCGGGTCCGTAACGAAAGATTACGCGAGGCGAGCCTCAGCCGAGCCGTTCCTTCAGATCGAGCATCGCGAGCGCCGCCTGCGCCGCGCCGCCGCCCTTGTCGAGCTGCGCCGGATCGGCACGGCGGAGCGCCTGCTCCTCGTTCTCGGTGGTCAGGATGCCGTTGCCGATCGCAATGCCATCCATCGTCAGCGCCATGATCCCGCGCGCGCTTTCGTTCGAGACGATCTCGAAATGATAGGTCTCGCCGCGGATCACCACGCCGAGCGCGACGAACGCATCATAGCGATCGCTTTCCGCCGCCAGCGCGATTGCGCCGGGCACTTCGAGCGCACCCGGCACGGTGAGCACCTCGGTGCGATGCCCCGCGGCTTCGATCACCGCACGTGCGCCGGCGATCAGCATGTCGTTGAGATGATCGTAGAAGCGCGCCTCGACGATGAGGATATTGGCCATGTCTGTCTCCAGTATCCTCCCCGGCACGGGGAGGGGGACCATCGCGCAAGCGATGGTGGAGGGGGCTCGATCCTGGGCGATTCACGCGTGGAGAGCCCCCTCCACCACGCCGCTTCGCGTCGCGATTCCCCTCCCCGTTCCGGAGAGGAGCCGCTTACTCCCCGCCGGTCCCCGGGATCGGGCGCTCGCCGACGATCGACAGGCCATAGCCTTCGAGCCCGACCAGCGTGTGATGCGTGTTGGTCAGCAGGATCATCTCCTCGACGCCCAGATCCGCCAGGATCTGCGCACCGACGCCATAGTCGCGCAATTCCTCGACCTCGGGTGCGCCGGCGCCCTTGCCCTCCGCGCGCAGCTGCATGAAGCGCGTGACGACGCCCTTCATCGGCCGGTTGATCACTACGATCACGCCCGCGCCTTCCTCCGCGATCAGCTCCATCGACTTCGACAGCAGCCCGGATCGCTCGGACGTCTCGCCGAACATATCGACGAAGAAGCTCGCGGTGTGCATCCGCACCAGCGTCGGCTTGTCGGGGTCGATCCGGCCCTTCACCAGCGCGATCGTTTCGTCACCGGTCGCCTTGTTGTGGAAGGTCATCGCCTTCCACTGCCCGCCCCACTTCGATTCGAACGCCATTTCGGCCTTCTTCTCGACGAGGTGATCGTAGCGGCGGCGGAACGCGATCAGGTCGCGGATCGTGCCGATCTTCAAATTGTGGAGCTGCGCGAAGGCAACGAGGTCGTCCATGCGAGACATCGTCCCGTCCTCGTTCATGATCTCGCAGATCACGCCCGAAGGATTGAGCCCGGCAAGCCGCGACACGTCCACCGCCGCCTCGGTATGCCCGGCACGCACCAGCACGCCGCCGTCGCGCGCGACCAGCGGGAACACATGCCCCGGCGTCACAATCTCATCGCGGCTCTTGGACGAGTCGATCGCCACCGCGATCGTGCGCGCCCGGTCAGCAGCCGAAATGCCCGTCGTCACCCCGTCGCGCGCCTCGATCGAGACGGTGAACGCCGTCTCGTGCCGCGTGCCGTTGTGCCGGCTCATCAGGTCCAGCCCGAGCGCGTCGATCCGCGACTTGGTCATCGCAAGGCAGATCAGTCCACGGCCGTGGCGCGCCATGAAATTGATCTTCTCCGGCGTCGCCATCTGCGCCGGGATCACCAGATCGCCCTCGTTCTCGCGATCCTCGTCATCGACCAGGATGAACATCCGGCCATTCTTCGCCTCGTCGATGATCTCCTCAGGCGACGAGAGGAAGGCGTGGCGCAGTCGCGCGAGTTCAGCGGGCTTTGGCACGATAATGCTCCATGCGTTGGAGGTAGCGGGCGAGCACGTCGATCTCGATATTGACTGCGCTTCCCTGCGCGAGATCGGCGAGCGTGGTCACTGCCTGGGTATGCGGGATGATGTTGACCGCGAAATGCGTGGCTCCATCGTCGGCATCGGTCACGTCGTTGACGGTCAGCGACACGCCGTCGACGGTGACCGACCCCTTGGTGGCAAGAAACGGCGCCAGATCGCTCGAAACGCGGAAGGAAACGCGCTTCGAATCGCCGTCGGAGCGGATCTCGATCACCTCCGCCACGCCATCGACATGGCCCGTCACGATATGCCCGCCAAGCTCGTCGCCCAGCTTCATCGCGCGTTCCAGGTTGAGCCGCCGCCCTTGCGTCCATTGCCCCTGCCCGGTGCGATGGATCGTCTCGCCCGACACGTCGAACGCCAGCCACTGCGGCCCCTTGTCGACGACGGTGAGGCACACGCCCGAACAGGCGACTGAGGCGCCCAGATCGATTTCGGCGGTGTCGTAAGCGGTGGCGACGACGACGCGCGTGTCCCCACGCGTCTCGACGCGCGTAACCTCTCCGACGTCGGTTATGATCCCGGTGAACATCGCCGCCGCTCGTAGACCTCGAGCCGGTCGCTGCCAAGCATCCGCGCGTCAGTGAGTGTCCAGCGCCGGTGCGCCTCCGAAAGCGAACCTAGCCCGATGTCGCCGAGCGCTGGCCGCCCGCCGCCGATCAGGATCGGTGCGCGATAAAGTAACAGCCGATCAACGAGATCCGCCGCGAGGAAGGCCGACGCCACCCCCGCCCCGCCCTCGACGAACAGATGGTCGCCCGGAAGCCGCGCGATCGCGCTGGGCGAGTCGATCCAGATCGCATCGCCCGCACCCGGCCCGCGCGACAGCACCACGCGCACCGGCGATCGCGACTCGAGCCCCGGCAGCCGCACGTCGAGCACCGGCCGGTCCGCCTCCCACGTCCCACGGCCGACGAGGATCGCCTCATGCCGGCTGCGTTCGAGATGCACATGCGCGCGCGCTACCGCACCGGTGATCCAGCGGCTCTCGCCATCCGCACGCGCGATACAGCCGTCGAGCGACGTCGCGAGCTTCAGCGTCACACGCGGACGGCCATGCGCGAGTCGCGTCAGAAACCCGGCCATCGCCGCGCAAGCGTCATCCGCCCGCACGCCACTGGCGGTCGCAAGCCCAGCCTCAGCGAGTCGCGCGAGCCCCTTGCCGTCGGTACGCGGATCGGGATCCCCCGCGGCAGAGACAACGCGCGCGACGCCAGCGGCGATAAGAAGATCCGCGCAGGCCGGCCCGCGAGACGAGACATGCGCGCACGGCTCCAGCGTCACATAAGCGGTAGCGCCGCGCGCCGCATCACCCGCCTCGGCCAGTGCCACCGCCTCGGCGTGCGGCCGACCGCCGGGCTGGGTCCAGCCGCGGGCGACCACCACACCATCGCGAACGATCACGCAGCCCACCGAAGGATTGGGGCTCGTCCGCCCCCGCCCGCGCGCCGCTAACGAAAGCGCCGCCCCCATCCACCGCGCGTCACCGGCCGTGGCCGCGCTGCTGGTCAGATGCCCCACGATTCGAGCTTGTCGTCGAGCCGCTTGAACTGTGCCCGCAACTCGTCCTGGCGCTTCTTCTCCGCATCGATCCGCGCCTGCTTGATCGGCGCGTCAATCGCCTGCTGCGCCTTGATCTCAGCGTCGGTCCGATCCAGCCGCCACTGCTGCACGTAAATAATCTGCGGCCGATATTCCTTCTCGACGCCCGAGTTCTTCCAGAAGCCGGTCAGCAGCGCCGTCGTCGCCAATATTGCCAGGAAGAAGAAGACCAGCTCGTGCCGTTCCCGCTGCTGCAGGAAAAAGCGCAAGTCACGCACCGCGCGGAGCGGGCTCATGCGGGCGAGGAATTGCATGAGGATAATATAGGGAGTGGGGCGCCGTTGGGCCAGTCCCGAAGCCCCGCCACCCCTTACTCCGTCATGCCGGGCTTGTCCCGGCATCCACCGTCCCGCAAGCTCATCGGCCGAAGAATACGGATGCCGTGACAGGGCAGATGCCTACGACTCCAGCACGAACCGCACCGTCATCACCTGGCTCGCCTCCACCGGAGCACCATCGCGTGTCGCCGGGCGAAAACGCCACTTCGCCAGCGCCTGCTGGCGCGTGGCGCGGCAGAAGTCGTCGCTCGTCGCGCTGACGCACTCCACGGCGGTGACACGACCGTCGATCCCGATCGTCACCCGCACGCTCGCCTTGCCCTCGCGCTCGGCACGACGTTCGCCGGGCGGATAGGCCGGCTGCAAGTCGCGGATGTAACGCGGATCGATCCGCGCCTCTATCAGCACGGGCGGCGCCACCGGCGGATCGACCCGTACAGCCTCACCCGGCGGCAGGGGTGGCAGCGGAGGCAGTGGCGGCTGCGGCAACACGAACCCATCGCTAGTCGTCGAGACGATCGGGTCGACAGCGATGATTGGATCCTGGCGAGACGGCGAAGGCTTGTTGGCCTCGGGCTTCGTCTCGGGCGGCTGGATCGGCTTGGGCGGGGGATCAGCAGGAATGCTGATAATCTGTAGCGGCCCGTCCTTCTCCACCACCTCGAACACCGGGCTGACGAACATCAGCGCGCCGATCAGCGCAGCGTTGATGCCGATGGCGATGGTCAGGCTGCCGGGCTTGATGCCCTCCGGCCGGGCATGACGATCAGCGTACATGATTCCTCTCCTCGAAATGCTCCTTCTCGGGTCTTGTCGCCCGTACAGTGATGTTACATCATTACTTTGCCGTAGCAAGCGGCATTCCCGCCGCCGCGATCACGCCTGTTTCAGCCGCTCGATCGCTCGCTCGCGCCCGATCAGGGGCAGCAGCGCCGCCATATCCGGCCCATGATCGCGCCCGGTCAGCGCGCGGCGCAGCGGCAGGAACAGTGCCTTGCCCTTGCGTCCCGTCGTATCCTTCAGCCGCGCCGTCAGCGCGTGCCACGGGTCGCCGTCCCATTCGATCGCCTCGGCCGCCACCGCCGCCGCGGCAAGATAGTCGGCATCCTCGCCCGCCGGCACCGCGTCGATCGGCCCCTCGACCACGCCCCACCAGTCCGCCGCCTCGGCGATCGTCGATAGGTTCGGCCGCACCGCCTCCCAGCCCGCCCGCGCCATCCCCGCCGGCAAGCGCGCCGCAACCGCGTCGAACTCAAGTTGATGGACGAGTCGCGCGTTTGCCTGCGCCAGCTCCACCTCGTCGAACCGCGCCGGCGCCCGCCCGAACCGCGCGAAGTCGAACGAAGCGATCAGCGGCTCCATGTCCGCCAGCGGCTCGACCGGATCGCTCGTCCCGAGCCGCGCCAGCAGCGCGCGGATCGCCTGCGCTTCGATCCCCTGCTCGCGCAGCTGATCGACCCCCAGGCTCCCCAGCCGCTTCGACAATTTCCCCTCCGCCCCGGTCAGCAAGGCCGCATGCGCGAACGTCGGCCGCGCGCCGCCCATCGCATCGAACATCTGGATCTGCAGCGCGGTATTGGCGACATGATCCTCGCCGCGCACGACATGGCTGATGCCAAGGTCGATATCGTCGATCGCCGACGGCAGCATGTAGAGCCACGATCCGTCCGCGCGCCGCACGACGGGATCGCTCATCGTCGCCGGCTCGAACTTCTGATGCCCGCGCACCAGATCGTCCCACTCAACCGCCGCATCGTGATCCAGCCGAAAGCGCCAGTGCGGCCGCACGCCGTCGGCGTCCAGCGTCGCGCGATCCGCGTCGCTCAGCGCCAGCGCCGCACGATCATATACCGGGGGCAATCCGCGCCCGAGCTGGATCTTGCGCTTGAGATCCAGCTCTTGGCTCGTCTCATAGGCCGGATAGATCCGCCCCGCCGCCACCAACTCGCCGAACCGCGCCTCGTACAGCGCAAACCGTTCGGACTGCCGCACCTCGCCATCCGGCGCGAGCCCCAGCCAGCCAAGATCGGCCCGAATCGCCTCGACGAACCGCTCCTCGCTCCGCTCCGCATCAGTATCGTCGATCCGCAGCAGGAACCGCCCACCATTCGCCCGCGCGAACATCCAATTGTGGAGCGCGGTACGGATATTGCCGACATGTAGCCGCCCGGTAGGCGACGGCGCGAAACGGGTGGTGATCATGGCTCCGGCGGTTAGGCCGGACGGCCGTGTTCCGCAAACCGCGCGATCAGAAGGCCAGTCGCACGATTGCAACACGGGACCGCGCCGCTAATGGGGCAGCGACGAACGAGGGCGCGACGCATGAAATTGATGACCGGCAATTCGAACCTGCCGCTGGCACGCGATATCGCCTCCTATCTCGAGATCCCGCTGACGCAGGCGCTGGTGCGGCGCTTTGCCGACGAGGAGATCTTCGTCGAGATCATGGAAAACGTCCGCGGCGAGGACGTCTTCATCGTCCAATCGACCAGCTATCCGGTCAACGACAACCTCATGGAATTGCTGATCTGCATCGATGCGCTGAAGCGCGCGTCGGCCAAGCGGATCACCGCCGTGCTGCCGTATTTCGGCTATGCCCGGCAGGATCGCAAACCCGGCCCGCGCACGCCGATCTCGGCCAAGCTCGTCGCCAATCTCATCACCACCGCCGGCGCCGACCGCGTGCTCTCGGTCGATCTCCACGCCGGGCAGATCCAGGGCTTCTTCGATATCCCGACCGACAATCTGTTCGGCGCGCCGGTGATGTCGGCGGATATCCACGCGCGCTTTGGCGGCAAGAACCTGATGGTCGTCTCGCCGGATGTCGGCGGGGTGGTGCGCGCGCGCGCGCTCGCCAAGCGACTCGACAATGCTCCGCTCGCGATCGTCGACAAGCGCCGCGAGCGCGCGGGTGAGTCCGAAGTCATGAACATCATCGGCGATGTCGAAGGGCGCTTCTGCATCCTGATCGACGATATCGTCGATTCCGCGGGCACGCTCTGCAACGCCGCCGCCGCGCTCAAGGAAGCCGGCGCCGAGGATGTCGTCGCCTATGTCACGCACGGCGTGCTCTCGGGCGGCGCGGTGGCGCGGGTCGAGGGATCGGTGATGCGCGAACTGGTGATCACCGATTCGATCGGCAACAAGGAAGCGATCGGCGCCGCCAAGCGCATCCGCCACCTGACGATCGCGCCGCTGCTGGCCGAAGCGATCCGCCGAATCGCGGACGAATCGAGCGTGTCGTCGCTGTTCGATTGAGGCGGTAGCGCCGCGGCGCCAGCGCCAGTCCTTATCCGTTACCCAGCGCCACGATGTGATCGAACACCGCCGGATGCAGCGGCTTCGTGAAGGCGCAGCCGTAGCGGAACTTGTCGCGCCACGCGACCACCGCCTCCAAGCCCGCAAGACCCGGCAGCGTCAGCCACACGGTCGTGCCCGGCCACAGGGTGAAGCTCGTCTGCGCGCGGAAGCCGGTGACCGACAGGTCGACCACTTCGATCTCGAAGCGCGTCGTGCCGCGGTCACGCAAGTGAGCGCGCATTTTCACGGCCTTGCGCAATGCGCGGCGGCTCTCGTCGCTCTCGCCTGGGATCGGAAGGGAAGTAGCGGGGTCCATCCCCGCCTTATCGACCCAAAGGGTTACTTTTCCGCAAACGTCTCGAGCGCCTGCCCTGCCCGCGCCGCCCGCGGCGCCCGCACGCCCTCACGCCCGCGGCGCTTGAGCTCAGCCTTCAGATCCTCGGGCTTTGGCGCGATCAGGAAGCCGAAGCTCACCGTCCCGTGCTTCGTGCCGACGACATGGTGCAGCCGGTGCGCCTGAACGATCCGCCGCATGTAGCTCGATCGCGGCAGGTAACGCGTGCGCACCCGCTCGTGGACGATCACGTCGTGGAAACCGAAATAGATCGCGCCATAGGCCGCAATCCCGCCGCCGATCCACGCAAAACCCGGCCACCAGTCGAACTGCACCCCGCCGGCGATCAGCACGATCGACGGGATCGCGAAGATCACGCCGTACAGATCGTTCAGCTCAAACCGACCTGTCCGCGGCCGATGGTGGCTTTCATGCAGGAACCACCCCGGCCCGTGCATCACCCAGCGGTGCATGACGTAAGCGAAACCCTCCATCAGCGCGACGGTGAGAAGCAACAGGAGTAGGCCGGTCCAGATCGACATATCGTGCATATAGCCACGCCGGTCTGTCATCGCTACGTCGCACCGCACCATGACCGAAGACTCTTTCGACACTGACCGGCGCACCGCCGCCCTCGACTCCAAGGCCTGGCCCTATGAGGAGGCGCGCAAGCTCCTGAAGCGCTGGCCCGATGGCAAGCCAGGTGATGCACCGATGCTGTTCGAGACCGGCTACGGCCCCTCAGGCCTGCCGCATATCGGCACCTTCCAGGAAGTGCTGCGCACCACGATGGTCCGCCGCGCCTATGAGGAGATGACCGGCCGCCCGACCCGCCTCGTCGCCTTCAGCGACGACATGGACGGGCTGCGCAAGGTGCCCGACAACGTCCCCAACAAGGAAATGCTTAGCCAGCACCTCGGCAAGCCGCTGTCGCGCATCCCCGATCCGTTCGGCAAGTTCGAAAGTTTCGCCGCGCACAACAATGCGATGCTGCGCGACTTCCTCGATCGCTTCGGCTTCGACTACGAATTCGTCTCGTCGACGGACTATTACACCTCGGGCCGCTTCGACGACCAACTCCGCAACGTCCTGCGCAATTACGATGCGATCATGGCGGTGATGCTGCCCACGCTGCGCGCCGAGCGCCAGGCGACCTATTCCCCCGTCCTCCCCGTCAGCCCCACCACCGGCGCGGTGCTCCAGGTGCCCGTCACCGTCGTCGATGCCGACGCCGGGCTGATCCGCTTCACGGATACCGACGGCGCGACGGTCGAACAGTCGATCCTGCGCGGCCAGGCCAAGCTGCAGTGGAAGCCCGATTGGGGCATGCGCTGGGCCGCGCTCGGCGTCGATTACGAGATGTACGGCAAGGATCTGATCGACTCGGGCGTCCTCGGCGGCAAGATCGCGCAAGTCCTCGGCGGGCGGAAGCCCGAAGGGCTGATCTACGAGCTGTTCCTCGACGCGAAGGGCGAGAAGATCTCCAAGTCGAAGGGCAATGGCCTGTCGATCGACGAATGGCTCACCTACGGCCCCGACGAGAGCCTGTCCTTCTACATCTATCGCGAGCCCAAGAAGGCCAAGTCGCTCCACCTCGGCCTCATCCCGCGCGCGGTCGACGATTACTGGCAGTTCCGCGCCAATTATCCGGCGCAGAGCTGGAAGGAGCGGCTCGGCAACCCGGTCCACCACATCCACGGCGGCGACGTGCCGGCGGAAACGCTGCCCGTCACCTTCGGGCTGCTGCTCAACCTCGTCGGCGTGATGGGCGAAGGCGCCGCGCCCGAACAGGTGTGGGGCTATCTCGGCAACTACCTGCCCGACGCCAGCGCGCAGGCGCACCCCGAGCTCGACCGCATGATCGGCTACGCGCTCGCCTACCACCGCGACTTCATCGCCCCAACGCTGAAGCGCCGCGCCCCCGCGGGGATCGAGGCAGCGGCACTCGAGCGGCTAGACGCGGATCTCGCCGCGCTGGGCGAGGACGCGTCCGCCGAGGACATCCAGAATGCGGTGTACGAGATCGGCAAGAGCGGCGGGTTCGCCGAGCTGCGCGACTGGTTCAAGGCGCTCTACGAAACGCTGCTCGGATCGAGCCAGGGCCCGCGCATGGGCAGCTTCATCAAGCTCTACGGCGTCGCAAACACCCGCCGCCTGATCGGCGAGGCGCTGGCGCTGGATTAGGTCACGAGCCGGCGACATCTCGAGATCGTTGCCAGTAGAAAACGTTTCGCTTGCAAAACGAATGAACCCGTCATCTTCCATGCACAGCGTCGCTTCGACGTTCAATGCAAGGTCGATGACGGATGCAGTCAAGACCACGCTATATCGCCGCGCGAGATTATCACGCGCACCGGGCATGCGCCGAACGCAGGGCGGCATTGGCGGCCCGAACTAGTGCTGCCCGTCGTGCGCATCTCGCGCTGGCGCTGCATCACGAGTTCGCCGGCTATTGCGTTCGCTTGAGGCGCCGCGGCACTGTCGATCCGAGCCACATCGGCCCGGCGCTCCGTGATGCTTACCCGCTCCTGGCGCCGGACACCGCCGACGCCAGGACGGTGCGCGCGATCACTGCCCTCAGCGCTCGCCCGACGATTGCCGGCCCGTCACGGCTCAAGGGTGCATCGAAAACAATGTTCGCCAATCCGGCGACGCGTCGCCTCCAGCGATGGGCGATGCGGCGCCAGCGCTCGTCCACCCTCGGGCGTGCGCAAGCTATCGAGGCAGATCAGGGATCTGCTCGCGGCGAAGAAACGTCTTGCGTAGCGCGCCCGACCGTCGCGGATCTTCAGCCAAACTGCTGTAGCTGACAGCGCGAAGGCTTCGTCCGCCATCGTAACGCACGTCTGCAGCGACGCGTTGCTGTCGTCCCCGCACGGATCGAATGTATTCGCCGCAGAAGCCTGAGAGCGATGGAGGCTGTGTGAGAACTTGCTGATATGATCGAGTTCTAGTGCTGATGGCGTCGCTAGGAGTACGAAATCGGCAAGAGCGGCGGGTTCGCCGAGCTGCGCGACTGGTTCAAAGGCGCTGTACGAAACGCTGCTCGGATCAAGCCAGGGCATGAAGTGAGATCAGCGTTGACGTTACGGACGGAAGAAGATGTTGGTTAGAGGAAGTTGACGCCATGGCTTGCAGGAACGCCGCGTCGGGGGCACATTGAGATCATGTCGACGAGCACGCACCAGACGGAGAAAAAGCCGGCGGTTCTCGGGCGGAGCGCTGTTACAGGCCGCTTCGTCATGGCGCCGGTCGTCTCCAAGAAGTCAACGGTATCGGATCGCCAGATCACGGCGGCCGTAAAGAGCGTGCTTTCCAAAAAGAAGTA
Source organism: Sphingomonas radiodurans (assembly GCF_020866845.1). Classification (NCBI taxonomy): domain Bacteria; kingdom Pseudomonadati; phylum Pseudomonadota; class Alphaproteobacteria; order Sphingomonadales; family Sphingomonadaceae; genus Sphingomonas; species Sphingomonas radiodurans. Next base: position 2,468,406 of record NZ_CP086594.1, on the reverse strand, counting down.
GGATGACTTCGGCGACGACGTCGACTGACGACGTCTTCATAAACTGTCCGTTTGACCCCGAATATGCCCCCTCTTTCCGCGCGATCATCGTTGCGATCCTGATCTGCGGCTTCCGACCGCGTTCGGCGCAGGAACTCGACGACGCAGGACATACTCGGATCGACAAGATCGAGCGGATAATCGAGGAATGCCGCTACGGTATCCACGATCTCTCGCGAACCGAGCTCGACGATAAGCACCAGCTTCCTCGCTTCAACATGCCACTGGAATTGGGGCTCTTCCTCGGAGCCAAGCGTTATGGCGGCAAGCACCAGAAGCTGAAGCGCATGCTTGTGCTCGACATCGAACAGTTCCGATATCGGATGTTCATATCCGATTTGGCCGGCATCGACATCCACGAGCATAGGGGCGATCCGATCTTGGCGCTGCGTGAGGTGCGTGACTGGCTCGCCAACGTGTCGCGCCGAGAGTTGCCCAGCGCTGATCGCGTGGAGAGGATCTACAAGGCCTTTCTGACCGACCTCCCGGCACTCGCCGACGCGCTCGACTTCGATCCGGAAAACATTCCGTATGTCGACTTCATGCGCATCGTAGCGCGTTGGCTGATTGAGCAGCCAAGCTGAGCACGGAGCTCCTGCGTCAGAGCGGCGCCTGTACGCCCAAGAAAGGGGAACACCGCCGACATTATCCTAACCCGTTTACCCCGAGGCTCCGAGACGGTGGCAACGGTGGCGATCGCAACGATACCGCGATATAGTCTGGACTGACGCTGCGAGGCCTCCGGTCGCTCGCCAGGCGACCAGGGGGTTTGAATGACAACCCAGACCAGCACCGGTGACGATCGCTGGAAGGTGATCGCGAAGATAGCGCCCTTCATGATCGTTGCGTTGGCCGGGTTGGCAGTGCGAACGCCGTTGGCAGCCGCCTATCCGTTGACGGCGCTGCTCCTGTTCCTGTGGCTCGTCTCGGACACGCTGATGCTGGCGCTGATTGCCCAAACATCGGGGAAGCCGGAACGGCGCGCCGTTCTGGGTGCGCTGGCCGGCGCGAGCCTTACGGTCTGGCTGGGCTCGCCTTCGGCGATCCGGAGCGTGCTGTTGGACACGCCGGTTCTGGCCACGACGATGGTGGCCATCATTCTGGGTCATGTCGCCTGGGCCGCGGTCCGAGCAAGCCGGGTGCTGAGCCGGCAGGGTGCCGATCGGAAGGAACGGTGGATGTCTGCCGCCTCCGAAATCTTTCCGCCCACGCTGGTCCGGTTAGCCGTGATGGAGATGACGGTGATCCACATGGCGCTGTTCCGCTGGGGCGGACCGGCCGATGTGCCGGCGAACGCCCGCGCCTTTTCCTACCACAAGCACCTGACGCCAATGTGTGCGGCGCTGCTGATCCTGTCGGCGATCGAGATTGCGGTATACCATCTGCTGGTCGGGCATTGGAGCCGCACCGCCGCGATCGTCATGTTCATCCTGAGCGACGTGGGGTTCGTGTACCTGGTCGGCCTCATTAAGTCGTTCCGGTTCAGGCCTGTGCTTCTGACCGCCGAGGGCGTCCACGTGCGGGCAGGGTTCCTGATGGACCAGCTCGTTCCGCTCGATGCGATCGTTGCCGTCGACAGCGAATTCAGCGGTGAAGAAATCCGCGATCCTGCGACCCTCAATGCGGCGCTGCTGGCTTGGCCCAATGTTCTGCTGCGCCTCGATCGTCCGCTGCATCGTCGCTCACTGTTGAAGAAGCGAGGTCCATTCGACCGGATCGCCTTCCGCCTGGACGACCCGGAGCCGTTTATCCGGCTTCTCGTCTGGCGGCTGGGGCATCGTGCCACCTAGCCGGGAGGGCATTACCGATCGAGCGTCCATGTTGAGGAAACGGGTCTGTCGGCAGAGGATAGAGTCCGGGGCAACGAACGCCGGCAACCGCACACACGAACAAAAATAGCGCCCGCGCGCCCAACCCGCTAACCCACGCCAATGTGCAACGAAGCCGCCCGCCGCATCGCCATCGGTGAATTGCGCAACGACTGGGGCGAAACCCGCATCCCGCTCGTCTTCCCCGAAGGCGTGCCCAACATGGCGCCGCTCGACGGCTTCAAGATCACCGATCCGACGATCATCATCCGCGGCGTCGATGGCGGCGTCACCGAGGCCGAATGCGTCACGCGGCGCTGGAGCTGGCCCGGCCCTGCCGGCAAGCCGGTGTACAATTATCGCTCCGACGGGCGTGATCTCAAGAAGGGCCGCTGCCTGATCCCGGTCGATGCATTCTACGAATTCACCAAGCCCGCCGATCCCAAAGCGAAGCGCAAGGACAAATGGGCCTTCCGCCTCGTCGGGCATGACTGGTTCTGCATCGCCGGACTCTGGCGCGCCGATGCCGGCGTGGGCGAGGCGTTCACGATGCTGACGTGCGAGCCCGGCGAGGATATCGCGCCCTATCACTCGCGCCAGGTCGTCGTGCTCGGGCGCGAGTCATGGGCGGCGTGGCTCGATCCGCACATCCCTTCGGGCGATCTCTGCCGCCCCCTGCCCGCCGGCAGCCTGACCGTGGAGCCCGCCCGATGAAGCGCTTCTTCTCCCCCGCGCAGCTCGCCCACGCCCCGGCGCACGAGCTGCACAATGGCGGCTTCACCAATTATGCCGAGACACCCGCGCGCGCCGCGGCGATCCTCGCCGCGATTGGCGGCGCGGAAGAGCCCGCGGATCACGGCGACGCGCCGATCCTCGCGGTGCACGATGCGGAGTACGTGCGCTTCCTGAGGCAAGCGCCCGCCGCCTGGGCCGCCGCAGGAAGATCCGGCGACGCGATCCCCTACGCCTTTCCGGTGGTCGGCCGGCGCCCGCTCCGGCTCGATCGGATCGATGCGCAGATGGGCCGCTACAGCTTCGACGCGACCACGCCGATCACCGCGCAGACCTGGGCCAGCGCCTATGGCAGCGCGCAATCCGCGCTCGCCGCCACGCATGCCGTGCTGGCCGGCGAGCGCGCGGCGTTCGCGCTCTGCCGCCCGCCCGGCCACCATGCCGGCGCGGATTATTGCGGCGGCTATTGCCACCTCAACGTCGCCGCGATCGCAGCGCAGGCCGCGCGCGACGCCGGTCATGCGCGCGTCGCGATCCTCGACATCGATTATCACCATGGCAACGGCACGCAGGATATCTTCTGGCACCGCGGCGACGTCTTCTACGCCAGCGTCCATGCCGATCCCGCGACCGACTATCCCTTCTACTGGGGCCACGCCGACGAGATCGGCGAGGGCGAGGGCGAAGGCGCGACAATCAACCTGCCCCTGCCCCACGGCACCCAGCTCGCCGCCTTCCGCGCCGCGCAAGCCACTGCGCTCGATGCCATCACGCGGTTCGGCGCGACGTTCCTCGTCGTCAGCTTCGGCGCCGATACGTGGGAGGGCGATCCGATCAGCCACTTCGCGTTGCGCACGCAGGATTACGCCGTGCTGGCGCGCGACATCGCCGGGTTTGGACTGCCGACGACGATCGTGATGGAGGGCGGCTATGCCGTCGACGCGCTCGGCGACAACGTCGTGCGGTTTTTGAGCGGCTTTGACCCCGCCGATCTCGGAATCTGAGAGTCGCTCAATGGTGTTTTGCCGCCGCAATCCCCCGATTATCTACTGGCGATCGGTGGCGTCGATGGGCGGCAGCGTGGCCTGCGACGCCGCCACTGCCTCGACGCGCTCCATCACGCGCAGCACGTTTCCCTGCGCTAATCCGGCCAGCTCCGCATCGCTCCACCCGCGCCGCGCGAGCTCGGCAAACAGCATCGGATAGCCGTCGACACCGGTCATGTCCTCGGGCGAAGTACCGCTAATTCCATCGAAATCTCCGCCGATGCCGACGGCGCCCTTCCCTGCGACACGGGCGATATGCTCGACATGATCCGCCACGGTCGCCGCCGTCACGCGCGGCATCGGATGCGCCGCATCCCACTGCACAAGCGGTGCCGGCGCGCGCGCACCATAGACATTGGTTGGAACTCCCTGTGCCTTTCCGAACGCCGTCCGCTCCGCGTCCCACGCCCGCCAAGCCGTTGAAAGAAAAGCAGGATAAAAGTTCACCATCACCACGCCGCCGCGCTCGCCGAGCCGCTTGAGCAGCGCATCGGGGATGTTCCGCGGCGCATCCGCCAGCGCGCGCGCCGCCGAATGCGACGCGATAACCGGCGCCTTGGTGACATCCAACACCGCCGCCAGCGTCGCGTCCGATACATGGCTGACGTCGACGATCATCCCGATCCGATTCATCTCCGCCACCACATCACGCCCGAATGCCGACAGCCCGTTGGCACGCGGCGTATCGGTCGAAGAATCGGCCCAGCTCAAGCTCTTGCCGTGCGTCAGCGTCATGTAGCCGACGCCGAGCGCCTTCATCTGCCGCAGCACCGACAGCCGCCCGTCGATCTGGTGCCCGCCTTCGATCCCGATCAGCGATGCGATCCGCCCGGCCTTCTGCGCCCGCCGAATGTCCGCCGCGGTGGTCGCCAGCGCGAAAGCCTCGGGGTTGGCGGCAACGAAGCGACGAACGATGTCGATCTGCTCCAGCGTCAGCTCAACCGCGCGCGGCCCCAGCGTATCGGCAGGAATCCAAACCGACCAGAATTGCCCGCCAATGCCGCCGCGTCGCAACCGCAGAATGTCGGTCTGCAACGGATATGGTAGCGTGCTCGTGTCGCGATTCAGGTCGACGCTCTCAACCTTGGCGTCATGCCGGTCGCGGATCTCCCATGCGAGGTCGTTGTGCCCGTCAATCACTGGGCTGCGCGCGAGCAGCCGCGTGATCCGTGGTGGCACTGCAGGCATGGCGGGCGCGGCCTGGGCGGCGAGCAAGATGGCGATCAGCGACACGGAACCATCATTTCCTTCGTCTAACCCGGAACCAGTCGCGCCGGGCGCCTGTTGATACTTCGCTAAGCGCGAAGTGCGAGCAATTTGAATGCGCGGGAACTGACATGAGAGCAGCCCCGTCGCGATCGGGACGGAGAGGATTTTCTATCGCTAGATCAATGATCAAGAAGACGGTTCGGTGTCGCGAGGCTCAGGCCGAAGTGATCCATGTGATTTTTGGTCCACCGCGTCAGGGTATGATGAGCGGACAAAGCAACTAGCGAGACGGTTCGGTGGAAGACGACAAGGAATATTTCTATAAGCGTGCGGAGAGCGAGCTAGAAATGGCACAGCGCACGATCGTGCCCGAGGCAGTGAAGGCGCATTATACGCTCGCCGGCTATTATCTCGACAAGGTTTATACCGATCAGCCCGCGGCGAACGATGCCGATGCCGCATCGCACCGAGACGCGACCGGCTAGACACTCGGACGTTACGTTACCCGTCCTTGCGCCCCTCGATCAGCCACGGGCGCGGGCGGCCGGTTGGGCGCGGCGTGCCATCCAGCCGCACCGCGCGTTTTACGTAGACCGGCTTCATCAGCAGCGTACCCTTCATCGCGCCGCTGGTCGGCTGAGCAAGAATGCGCTTCACCGTCGCTTCCCCCGCAACCACCCGGCCAAAGGCGGCATAGCCGGGAGCGCCCTTCTTCCAGTCCATCCACGGCATCGCACCTACCGAAATGAACCAATTGCCGTTCGCCGAACCTGGCGGGCCGCGTCGTGCCATCGAGATCGTCATGTCGAGATGCTTGATCCCCGTCTTCGCAGTCGATTCGTGCGGGATCATGTCGAGGAAGCGCCGTGCATCGGTGCGGATGCCGGACTGGACGAAGCCGAACTGCGGCGACCGCTTGTCACGCGCGACGCGATAGAAGCTGATCCCGTCGAACCGCCCATCATCGACATAGCGCATGAAATTCGCGGTCGTCTCCGGCGCCCGTCGCGCGTTGAGCGCGAGCACGATGTTGCCAAGCGCGGTCTCCAGCCGGACGCGGATGAACCCGGGCGTGGCGCGATCAGCACGCTGCGAAGAGGCCGGAAGCGCAGCGAACAGGCCGAGGAACAGAAGAAAGTGACGCATCGGCTTTGAGTTAGCGCGCCGGCGGTTGAGGCGCCACCTCTCTACGCGAGGGCGCGCCTCTAAGCCTTACTTCGACAGGTCCGTCAGCACCGAGCGATAATAGCGCACCGCCAGCGGCACATTGTCCACTGCCGTCCGCTCATTCAGCCCGTGACTGAAATCATCCGATTCCTTCAGGAAGATCGGGCTGATCCCGTAGCTCGGGATCCCGACCGACCGAAACCACATCGAATCGCTCGCCCCCGCCGACATCGAAGGAAACACCGGCACACCCGGCCGCACCGCAGACATCGCCTTCTTCACCGCGCCCGTCACGTCTGGGCGCAGCGGCGATGCGTCGGTTGGATTTGAGCCCTCGGTCACGTCGCTCCATTTGATCGCCGGCTCGGCCGCCACGCGCTGCAGCTCGGCCATCACTGCAGCCGGCTTCACGCCCGGAAAGATCCGGCAGTTGATGTTGGCGGTCGCGCGCTGCGGCAGCGCGTTGAGTGCATGCCCGCCCGACACCATCGTGCTGACGCAGGTCGTGCCGATCTGCCCAACATAAGCCGTGCTGCCCGCCAGCGTCTCGATTGCCTGCTTGTTGGTTGGATCGGCCGCGAACGCCTTCATCGCTGCACCGAGCGCCGGAGTCTGACGAGGCGCGATCCCCTCGAAATAGTCCTTAGTGATTGGGCTGAGCTGAGGCGTGAAGCGATAGCCGCCGATCCGCGACAGCGCAGCCGAAAGCTGATTGATGGCATTGTCGCGCCGTGGTGCGGACGAATGCCCGCCAGCGTTGGTCACTTCGAGCTGGAAGTCGGCGTAGGTCTTTTCGGCCGCGCCGATCGTGAAATACTGCGGCTCCCCGTCCTCGCCATAGAGCCCGCCGCCGCCATCCACGTTGAGCGCCATCTCCGCGCCCTTTAACCGATCGGCGAGCATCGCCGAGGTCTTCATCGTCGTCTCCTCATCGCCCGAGAAGGCCAGTACGATGTCGCGCCGCGGCTTAAAGCCGGCGCGCTTCATATCGATCACCGTCGCGACGACCAACGCCATGTCGAGCTTCATGTCAGTCGCGCCGCGGCCGTAGAGGTAGCCGTTCTCGACCACAGGCGTGAACGGATCGCGCTGCCAATCAGCGGGCTTGGCCTCGACCACGTCGATATGGCCCGAGACGACCAGCGCCGGCGCCTTGGGATCAGTGCCGCGCCAGCGCGCTGTCAACAGCGCGGTATCATCGACAGGCTCAACGGTTACGTCGGCGGCGGGGAAGCCGCCCGCGACGAGTTGCTGCTTGAGATACTCCGCCGCGGCCGGCGTCTGATTACCGGCGCCCCGTACGGTGCGGAAAGCAATCAACCGCTTCGCGATCTCCAGTGCCTGAGCGTCCGTCGCTTGCGCCGCGCTTGCGGCAGGCACTGCCCCTGCGATCACCAGAAATGCCGCTACCGCGCTGACCGTCTTCATCCACAAACCCCCGTGATTTGCGGCAAGCTAGCCCGGCCCGGCGGCACACACCAGACATGAGAAGAGGTTGCCGAGCGGTCCCAATGGACCGCCCGACAACCCCTAAACATGGTCAGCGGCCGGAGAGCTCCAGCCCGGGAGACCATGCGAGCCTCTGCAACCTACGCATTCCGACGTTGACTGGGGGAGGATACCCCCCGCCGGATCACTGCGGCCTTAGAAGCGCGTCCCCCGAACGAACTGAACCGACCCCATTGCTGAACCATGAGACATCGGATCACCTCCTTTCGCTGGTTGATAACGTCCGTGGCCTGCCCGGCCACAGCCCTCATTTGAATCGTTCGAGCACGCGATACAAGTCTTGTTTTACGCCGCGTTTTCGACGATTCTTTTCAGCCTTGCCGATTTAGGTTCAGCCTCGGCAATCCTCGATCACACGCCCGATCTCGGCGTGCGCCGGCACAACCAGCGTCGGCGCACTCGCCTGCTCGATCACGAAGCGCCCTCGGCTAAACGCCATGGCATCGAGCAAGGGATCACGCGCCGCATGTTCGGACGCGACATACGGCATCGTGCCGCCGGTCGGCTGGACTGGGACGGCGCGCGTCGTGCTGCTCGTGCGGACAGTGAGCGGCCCAGCCGCTTGGCCCGCACGCGAGAGGAACAATCGCCGTGTCGGCAGGTCGCAGCGTAGCACCAGCCGCGCATCAGCGCCGACCGCGCCGAACAGCGCACGCCCGCCGCGCGCGTCGCGCTCGTATCGCCAGCTCCCCGGCGTCAGCGGCCAATCCCGCCAGTCGCTGGCGAGCGGCACCGGGGCGGGCGGTGGCGACGGCGGCAGCGCGACGGGCGGCGCAGGCCGTGGTGGCGGCTCGGCCGGTGGCGCGACGCAGCCAGCGAGGCCAAGGGTTGCGAGACTGATGGTGAAGAGTAAATTACGCATTGGCCGCACCGTAGCGCCCTGGGCGCGCGGCTCAACCGGAACCGGCGCGGCTCCAGATCGGTTCAGCGCGTCATAACGAAGAAGACTGCAGGGAGACCGCCATGAGCACCACAGACACCCAGACCCTCGTCCTGATCGAGGCATCGCTTTCCGGCACGATGAAGGTCGAAAGTCGGGACGGCGACAAGATCGGCAGCGTTTCCGCGTTCATGGTCCATAAGCGCAGCGGCCACACGACGCATGCAGTGCTCAGCCTCGGCGGATTCCTGGGTGTCGGCAAGAGCTACTACCCCCTGCCCTTCGCTCTGCTGCAGTTCGACCCCGTCCGCGACCTCTATGTCGTGACGATCGACCGCCGTGTGCTCGAAGGCGGCCCGAGCTGGGCAAACAACGCACCGCACTTCGATCAGGCCTATGCCGATCGCGTCGCAAGCTATTACGGCGTTGGCGGAGAAGATCTTTCGCTGGGCTGAGCGCGATGAGGCCGCGCGGCGTACGATCTTGGTCGTCTGCCGCGCTACCGATACTGCGATAAAAGTTCGAAATTGGTTCGGGCCTACCGCGCCCGCTTGTTCATCCGCACCTGCTGCTGCTTTCCATAGCGCGTCTTGCGTGTGCCCGGCTTGCCCTCGTTGCTGCGTCCCATCTGCGGCGCCTTGTGCTCGCTCACCGGCAACCCAAGCTCCTCCTGCTCCAGCGCCCGGATTTCATCACGCAACCGTCCCGCGGTCTCGAACTCGAGATCGGACGCAGCCTTGCGCATCTGTTTCTCGAGCTCCTCGATATACGCGCGCAGGTTATGCCCAACCATGTGCGGCCGCTCGTCGTCGATCTCGACCGTCACCTGATCCTTCGACGCGACGTGGGCGATGATGTCCCCGATGTTCTTGCGGATCGACACCGGCGTGATGCCGTGTTCGGCGTTATACGCCTCTTGCTTCTCGCGCCGGCGCGCCGTCTCGTTCATCGCGCGCTCCATCGAGCCCGTGATACGATCGGCATACAGGATCACGCGCCCGTCGATATTGCGCGCCGCGCGGCCGATCGTCTGGATCAGCGATGTCTCCGAGCGGAGGAAACCTTCCTTGTCGGCATCGAGGATGCACACCAGTCCGCACTCGGGAATATCAAGTCCCTCGCGCAGCAGGTTGATGCCGATCAGCACGTCGTACACGCCCAGCCGAAGGTCGCGGATCAGCTCGATCCGCTCCAGCGTCTCGACGTCGGAGTGCATATAGCGGACGCGCACTCCCGCCTCGTGCATATACTCGGTCAAATCCTCCGCCATCCGCTTGGTCAGCGTCGTCACGAGAGTGCGATAGCCCTGCGCCGCCACCTTGCGGCATTCGACGATACAATCCTGCACTTGCTCCTCGACCGGGCGGATCTCGACCGGCGGATCGATCAGCCCCGTCGGGCGGATCACCTGTTCGGCAAACACGCCGCCGGTCTGCTCCATCTCCCAATGCCCCGGCGTCGCCGAGACGCTGACTGTCTGCGGGCGCATCGCATCCCACTCGTTGAAGCGCAGCGGCCGGTTGTCGATACAGCTCGGCAAGCGGAATCCGTATTCCGCCAGCGTAATCTTCCGCCGGTGATCGCCGCGCGCCATCGCGCCGATCTGCGGCACCGTCTGGTGACTCTCGTCGACGAACAGCAACGCATTCTCGGGCAGATATTCGAACAACGTCGGCGGTGGCTCGCCCGGCAGTCGCCCGGTCAGGAAGCGGCTGTAATTCTCGATCCCGTTGCAGCTGCCCGTCGCCGCGATCATCTCGAGGTCGAAATTGGTGCGCTGCTCCAGCCGCTGGTGCTCGAGCAGCTTGCCCTCCGCTTCCATCTCCTTGAGCCGCTCGGTCAACTCGTGGCGGATCGCCTCGGTCGCCTGCTTCATCGTCGGCCCCGGCGTCACATAGTGCGAGTTCGCATAGACGCGCACCGAGTTCATGCTCGCCGCCTTCCTGCCGGTCAGCGGATCGAATTCGACGATCTCCTCGATCTCGTCGCCGAAGAAGCTGATCCGCCACGCCGCATCCTCGAGGTGGCTCGCGAAGATCTCGAGCGTGTCGCCCTTCACGCGGAAATTGCCACGCTGGAACCCGGCGTCGTTGCGCTTGTACTGCAACGCGACCAGCTTGCGCACGATCTCGCGCTGGTCGACGGTCTGCCCCTTCTTCAAGTCGAAGATCATTGCGGAGTAGGTCTCGACCGACCCAATGCCGTAGATGCACGAGACCGACGCGACGATGATCACGTCGTCGCGCTCCAGCAAAGACCGCGTCGCCGAATGGCGCATCCGGTCGATCGCCTCGTTCACCGAGCTTTCCTTCTCGATGTACGTATCCGACCGCGGCACATAGGCCTCGGGCTGATAGTAATCGTAGTAACTGACGAAATACTCGACCGCATTCTCTGGGAAGAACGACTTGAACTCGCCGTATAGCTGCGCCGCGAGGATCTTGTTCGGCGCGAGGATCAGCGCCGGGCGCTGCAATTGCTCGATCACCTTGGCCATCGTGAAGGTCTTGCCCGACCCGGTTACGCCGAGCAGCACCTGATCCTTGTCCCCCGCCAGCGCCGCCTCGACCAGTTCCCCGATCGCGCGCGGCTGGTCTCCAGCTGGCTCGTAATCCGACACCAGCTTGAACGGCCGCCCGCCCTCCGCCTTCTGCGGTCGCTGCGGCCGATGCGGCACGAAGGATTCGCCGGTCTCGGGCTCGGACAGGGTCGTACGGATCGGGATCGCCATGTCGCGAATATGGGTTGGAACAGGCGAGAACGAAAGGCCGCCGGCCGGGCGAATGAAGCGGCTTCACCACGCCGCACCACCGGCTATGGTGCCGCAAACAACGAGGGATTCGCATGCGCCGAACGATCATCGCCGCTTTACTCACAGCCGCGGCCACCCCCGCCGCTGCGGCGCCCGATTACCAGACGCAAATCCAGGCCGATTACGATCGCGATCTCGGCAAATTGTGGGACCAGTTCCACCGCAACCCCGAACTCTCGTTCCGCGAGATCAAGACGAGCGCCACGATGGCCGCCGAGTTGCGCAAGGTGCCCGGCATGCAAGTCACCGAGAAGGTCGGCCAGACCGGGGTGGTCGCGGTGCTCAAGAACGGCGCCGGCCCCGTCGTGCTGATCCGTGCCGACATGGACGGCCTGCCGGTCGAAGAGAAATCGGGCCTACCGAACGCCTCGAAGGTGCGTCAGGTCGGGGTCGACGGCGTCGAAGCCCCGGTGATGCACGCCTGCGGCCACGACACGCATATCGTCGCATTGCTCGCCACCGCACGGCGGATGGCAGCGCTCAAAGATCGCTGGAACGGCACATTGGTGTTCATCGTCCAGCCCGCCGAGGAGCGTATCGCCGGCGCGAAGGCAATGATCGCCGACGGCCTCTACACCAAATTCCCCAAACCGCAGTACGCGCTCGGTTTCCACGTCGCTGCTGCAATGGAAACGGGCAAGGTCGCCGCGGGTGAGGCGATCCAATACTCCTCGTCGGACTCGATCGATATCACCGTCCCGGGCGTTGGCGCACACGGGGCCAGCCCGCACATGGGCAAGGACCCAGTGTACATGGCCTCGCAGATCGTCGTCGCGCTGCAAGGGCTGATCAGCCGCGAACGCCCGCCGCTATCGCCCGGCGTCATCACCGTCGGCTCGTTCCATTCGGGGCTGAAGCACAACATCATCTCGGACGAAGCGAAGCTGCAAGTGACGGTGCGCGCCAATGACGAGGCGACGCGCGCGCAGCTGACCGCCGGCGTCAAGCGCATCGCCGCGGGGATCGGCACGCTCAACGCCATGCCCGCGGACAAGATGCCCGTGGTGACGGTGATCGAAGGTACGCCGACGACGATCAACGATACGCCGCTAGCCAAGCGCCTCAATGCGGTGATGGTCGACACGCTCGGGGCCGCCAACGTGGTGCCGTTCGAACAGATGGGCATGGGCGCGGAGGATTTCGCCTATTTCGTCCAGCCAGACACCGGCGTGCGCGGCTATTATTTCGCGGTCGGCGGCACGCCCAAGGCGGTGTTCGACGCCGAGAAGAACGGCGGCCCCGCCGTCCCGTCGCACCATTCGCCTTTGTTCAAGATCACGCCGGAACCCGTGGTGGTGACCGGCGCGACTGCGATGACCGCGGCAGTGCTCGATCTCATGAAGCCGGGCGCTGCGACGGGGGCAGCACAATGAAGCGCGCTTTCGCCCTCGCGTTGCTTCTCGCCGGCTGCGATGTCGGGCCTGATCCAGCGGAGATGGATCGCGTTCGCCAAGGTACCGAGACGGTGCGCAAGCAACTCGCGCTCCCGCAAAGCGCCTTGTTCAAAGGCGTCGTCTCGCCGCGCGACGCGGTATGCGGCGAGGTGAACGCAAGTATTGGATTAGGACGCACTGGCTATGAGCGGTTTATCGTGAAGGGCGGCAAAGTGGCGCTGTCGTCGCAGTTCACCACGGATGCGGAGATGGACGCGCTCTGGGCTGCGGACTGCAAATAACCCCAGCCGTGAGGTGAGATGATTGCGAGCGTATTTTTATGTTTGGTTGCGGGGACAGGATTTGAACCTGTGACCTTCAGGTTATGAGCCTGACGAGCTACCGGGCTGCTCCACCCCGCGTCACCATATGGTCCTTGAGAGACACGAACGCCCCCGCTTTTGGGCGGGGGCGACGGTGTCCTTTGTGGACGAGACGTTTGTGAATGGGTTCGTGTTGTTCATGACGCGCACAGGCCGCAATGCCTGGCGGCGACCTACTCTTCCATCGCTTGAGCGATAGTACCATTGGCGCGGTCGGGTTTCACGGCCGAGTTCGGGATGGGATCGGGTGGGACACCGACGCTATGGCCACCAAGCAATAAGGCCTGTGCGTGTGATGAACAGTTCTAAAATCGATGCAGGGGAGTGCTTTGTTGTCGGCTGGCTGCAAGAGCGCCCAGCCGATGTTTGTCTCGTGGCAGACGGTGCCACGGGACGTACCCAAATTCTGGCGTCGAACTCAATCATCCACGTATCTTGAACAACCAGGGTTGTCGTTGATGGTGGGACTCTCAAGCGCGAATAGGACGATTAGTATCGGTTAGCTCCATGCGTTACCGCACTTCTACACCCGATCTATCAAGGTCGTGGTCTCCGACCGTCCTGTGAAATCTTATCTCGAGGGAGGCTTCCCGCTTAGATGCTTTCAGCGGTTATCCCGTCCGTACATAGCTACCCTGCTGCGCCGTTGGCACGACGACAGGTACACCAGAGGTACGTTCAACCCGGTCCTCTCGTACTAGGGTCAACTCCTCTCAAATTTCGACGCCCACGGCAGATAGGGACCAAACTGTCTCGCGACGTTCTGAACCCAGCTCACGTACCACTTTAATTGGCGAACAGCCAAACCCTTGGGACCTGCTCCAGCCCCAGGATGTGATGAGCCGACATCGAGGTGCCAAACAACCCCGTCGATATGAGCTCTTGGGGGTTATCAGCCTGTTATCCCCGGCGTACCTTTTATCCGTTGAGCGATGGCCCTTCCACGAGGGACCACCGGATCACTATGACCGACTTTCGTCTCTGCTCGACTTGTCAGTCTCGCAGTCAGGCGGGCTTATGCCATTGCACTCTAACAGCCGGTTTCCGACCGGCCTGAGCCCACCATCGCGCGCCTCCGTTACTCTTTAGGAGGCGACCGCCCCAGTCAAACTACCCGCCACAGAGGGTCCCTGATCCAGTTTCATGGATCGAGGTTAGACATCAGAAAACAACAGGGTGGTATTTCACCTATGGCTCCACATCAGCTGGCGCCAATGCTTCAAAGCCTCCCACCTATGCTACACAGTTCTTTCCTAATGCCACTCTGAAGCTGCAGTAAAGGTGCACGGGGTCTTTCCGTCTAACCGCGGGTACTCCGCATCTTCACGGAGAATTCAATTTCGCTGAGCATGTCCTGGAGACAGTGGGGAAGTCGTTACGCCATTCGTGCAGGTCGGAACTTACCCGACAAGGAATTTCGCTACCTTAGGACCGTTATAGTTACGGCCGCCGTTTACCTGGGCTTCAATTCAGAGCTTGCACTCCTCCTCTTAACCTTCAGGCACCGGGCAGGCGTCAGGCCCTATACGTCGTCTTGAAGCCGACTTAGCAGAGCCCTGTGTTTTTGCTAAACAGTCGCTACCCCCTGGCCTGTGCCCCCTCATAACGGTTGCCCGCTGTGAGGGCCTCCTTCTTCCGAAGGTACGGAGGCAATTTGCCGAGTTCCTTCAGGACACTTCTCTCAAGCGCCTTGGTATACTCTACCTGACCACCTGTGTCGGTTTCGGGTACGGTCTATACGGTGGGGCTATTTCCCGGGACAGTTTCGAAGCCCAGCCAATCCGTTAAGGCTGAACAACACACACCATCCGTCACACACCACCAGGCTGCGGAATATTAACCGCATTCCCATCGACTACCCCCTTCGGGCTCGTCTTAGGGGCCGGCTCACCCTGCGCGGATTAGCCTTGCGCAGGAACCCTTGGTCTTTCGGCGAGAGGGCATCTCACCCTCTTTATCGCTACTCATGTCTGCATTCGCACTTCCGATACCTCCACGACCCATTACCAGATCGCTTCATCAGCCTACGGAACGCTCCGCTACCGCGTGGATAAATCCACACCCTAAGCTTCGGTGCACGTCTTGAGCCCCGTTACATCTTCGCCGCAGGATCTCTTATTTAGACCAGTGAGCTGTTACGCTTTCTTTAAAGGATGGCTGCTTCTAAGCCAACCTCCTGGTTGTTTTGGAAATCCCACATGCTTTCCCACTTAGACGTGACTTGGGGACCTTAGCTGTAGGTCAGGGCTGTTTCCCTTTTGACGACGGACCTTAGCACCCGCCGTCTGTCTCCCGAGTAGTACTCGTGCGTATTCGGAGTTTGGTTAGGTTTGGTAGATCTCGCGACCCCCTAGCCCATCCAGTGCTCTACCCCGCACGGTATTCACTCGAGGCACTACCTCAATAGTTTTCGCGGAGAACCAGCTATTTCCCGGCTTGATTGGCCTTTCACCCCTAAGCACAACTCATCCGGTAACTTTTCAACGTTAATCGGTTCGGACCTCCAGTGCGTGTTACCGCACCTTCATCCTGGTCATGCATAGATCGCCGGGTTTCGGGTCTAATACATCAAACTTTGTCGCCCTATTCAGACTCGCTTTCGCTGCGCCTACACCTAACGGCTTAAGCTTGCTTGATACATTAAGTCACAGACCCATTATGCAAGAGGTACGCTGTCAGGGCACAAGACCCCTCCAACTGCTTGTAGGCAATCCGTTTCAGGTACTGTTTCACTCCCCTCATCGGGGTGCTTTTCACCTTTCCCTCACGGTACTAGTTCGCTATCGGTCATGTACGAGTATTTAGGCTTAGAGGGTGGTCCCCCTATGTTCAGACAGAATTACACGTGTTCCGCCCTACTCTAGTCCCAAAGTCTCACTTTCGCATACGGGGCTGTCACCCGCTACGGCCGAACTTTCCAGATCGTTCTGCTAGTTGAACTTCAGGCA